>JAJTBN010000048.1 GCA_021286895.1 Bacteroidota bacterium
GCATCCGGTGTTTATTTCTATAGAATACAATCAGGCGGATTTATTCAGACAAAAAGAATGGTGCTTATAAAGTAAATTAAAAATATTGAATAGAGACGCGGATTTCCGCGTCTCTATTTTAATTCTTTACTATAAAGAAAGCGTCATTCAAAGTTTAAATTTGGTTTTTAACTTGTTATAATTCAGATAAATAAACAAAACAACATTAATCAGTATTAAAATTATTAACAATGAAAACATTAATTTCGTCGATTGCTTTAGTGTGTTTGGTTTTAGTATCCTTAGGCTATAAAGACGCCTTTTCCCAATGGCAGCCGGACGTAAGACTGACAAACAGCGCGGGGGTATCAGAACTGTCAGACAACAACGCAAGATGCATAGCCTCATATTCCAATTTTGTACACGTTGTCTGGAGTGATTTCAGAGACGGAAATTTTGAAATTTACTATAAAAGGTCAACGGACGGCGGAATTTCATGGGGAGCGGATACACGCATGACAAACGACCCCGCGGCATCAAGGTGTCCTTCTATTGCAGTAAGAGATTCTATCGTGCATGTTGTCTGGCATGACGAAAGATTTAACAGGGAAATATACTATAAACGCTCTACAGACAACGGTCTTACATGGAGCGCGGATATACGTTTAACGAATAATTGGGCGGGTTCCTGGTATCCTTCGATTGCGGTTTCGGGGCAAAAGATTTATGTTGTATGGCATGACGAGAGAGACAGTTCGGCAAGTAATATTTATTTTAAATCCTCAACAGATGACGGTGTTACCTGGGGAGCGGATATACCGTTGACGCAAAGAGCAACGTATTCAACTTATCCCACTATTTCTGTTAACAGCGCTTATATTCACGTTGCCTGGAAGGACGAAAGAACGTCAAATGCGAAAATATATTATCGCCGCTCAACGAACAGCGGAGCCAATTGGGAACCCGAAATTAAATTATCCGATGATGAATACCCTGCCGGCGTTCCTTCTATTTCTGCGTCAATGTATTCGTTAAGCGCTGTCTGGTCGGAGTATATTAACGGGCATTTTAAAGTCATTTATAAGCGTTCGGGAAACGGCGGAGCAAACTGGGCAGCAAGCATAATAATGGCTAACGATACTTTAGATACATTTGCGCCAAGTGTTTTTGCTTATGGCTCTAACGTACACGTTACTATGCTAAAAGCCGGTTCTTATCCTAATATATGGTATGTTCGTTCCGGCATTGAAGGAACAAACTGGGAAATGCCTGTCCAAATTACTAATATCAACTCACAAAAGATGCTTCCTTGTGTTAATGCATCCGGTACCTCTGTTCACGTAATATGGAGCGACTATAGAGATACTGATATGGAAATATATTATAAGCAGAATCCCACTGCAAATGTGGGAATTGAAAATCTTTCAAGCGAAACACCTTCCTCGTATTCTTTATATCAGAATTTCCCGAACCCGTTTAACCCTGTGACGACAATTCAATACGCGCTTCCGAAAGAAAGCCGTGTGACACTCAGAATTTATGATATTACGGGAAGAGAAGTGAGGGTTTTGGTAAATGAGATTAAAACAGCGGGGTATTATGCCATTCAATTCAACGGCTCGGAACTCTCATCCGGTATATACTTCTATAAAATCGAAGCGGGAGATTTTATTCAGACAAAGAGAATGGTATTGATAAAATAAGTTCTAATCGAAAATTCGGGATTTGCGCCCCGGGAAGTATTTCAAATTGAATTTATAACTACAAAAATTTATCCTATTTTAAAAGCCCGGATTGTTTTCCGGGCTTTTGCTATTTCATTAAATTATTTCATGGAAAATATTGTCGCTATCGTCGGAAGACCTAACGTAGGAAAGTCAACGCTGTTCAACCGCATAATGGGCAGGCGCGTCGCCATTGTCCATCACCTGAGCGGCGTAACGCGCGACCGCAACTACGGCGAGGCGGAATGGACAGGGAAGAAGTTCTTCCTCATCGATACGGGAGGCTTCGTGCCCGATTCAGACGAGGAGTTCAACAAGCACATACGCGAACAGGTTAAAATCGCCATCGAAGAGTCCGATAAGGTCATTTTCGTTTGCGACGGTGATAACGGACTGCACCCCATAGACAATGAAATAGCAAACAACCTCCGCAAATACTCGCACGGCAAGCAGATTTTCCTTGCCGTGAACAAACTCGACAGCGCGAAACGCGATTTTAACAAGAACGAATTCTATTCCCTCGGACTCGGCGAGCCGTACGGTATTTCCGCGCTCTCGGGAAAAGACGTCGCCGACCTTCTCGACGACGTCGTAAAGGATTTCGGCGAGATTACGGAAGACGACGATAAGCGGATTAAGTTCGCCGTCATAGGAAGACCGAACGCGGGGAAGTCGTCGATTGTGAACGCGATACTCAAACAGGACAGAAATATAGTTACCGACATTCCCGGTACAACGCGCGATTCTATTGACTCCGAAATCAAGTACCACGGCGAAACCATTGTCCTTATTGACACGGCGGGGCTTCGCAGAAAAAGCAAAATCAAGAAGAACGAATCGCTCGACTTCTTTTCAACGGTCAGAACTTACAAGTCGCTCGAAAGATGCGACGTCGCGATACTCGTTATAGACGCTACTCTTATAATGCAGGGCATGGGCTCGGTTTCGGATTTTAAGCATTCAGACTTCAGGCTCGACAAACAGGACGTCAAGATTATCGAAGATGTTTTCAATTATAAGAAGGGACTGCTTATTGTCGTCAACAAGTGGGACCTTATTGAGAAAGATTCAAAGACAACAACGCTAATAGAAACAAAGGTATCTGAACATTTAAAGAGTTATAACTTCCTCCGCTTCGTTTTCATTTCGGCTTTGACGAAGCAGAGGATACATAAGGTAATAGAGGAGGCGAAAGCCGTTTACGACGAGCGCGCTAAGCAGGTAAAAACATCCGCTTTGAACGACGTCCTGTTCGATGAAATAAGGAGGATGCCTCCGCCGGCTGTAAGGGGGAAAGAAATAAAAATAAACTACGTAACACAACTGAAGAGTTCACCGCCCGTATTCGGATTTTTTTCAAACGAACCTTCGCTGATAACAGAGAACTATAAAAGGTATCTGGAGAAAAAAATCAGGGAGCATTTCGGTTTTTCGGGAGTCCCCGTATCGCTGGTTTTCAAGAAGAAAAACTAACATTAACATATTGATTAAACAATATGATAACCGAAATTTTCACTTCGGCTACGTACGGTGTTGACGCGTTTACAATTCGCGTTGAAACTCATCTGGATTCCGCCGCGCAGCCGAGTTTTACGGTCGTCGGTCTGCCCGATAATACGGTTAAGGAGGCGAGAGACAGAGTTTCGGCGGCGATAAAGAATTCAGGATTTGATTTTCCGAAGGGAAGAAGAATTACGATTAATCTTTCGCCTGCGGACGTGAAGAAAGAAGGTTCGGGTCTCGATCTGCCGATTGCAATCGCGATACTGACCGAAACGAGCCAGATAAAACCCGATAAAGTAAAGCGGTTCATAATTCTCGGTGAACTTTCACTTGACGGTAAACTAAGGACTGTGGCGGGTGTTCTGCCAATCGCGATAGAAACGCGCAAGCACGATTTCGACGGGCTGATTATTCCGAGAGACAATGCCGACGAGGGCGCGATTGTTGGCGGGATAAATATTTATCCGTTTGATAACCTGACGGATGTCGTGAGTTTCCTGAACGATGAACTTGAAGTTGTTCCGCACAAGGTTGACGAGAAAGAAATTTTTCGAAGCGACAACGATTTCCTGCTGGATTTTTCAGATGTGAAGGGGCAGGAAGAAGTCAAGCGCGCGATGGAGATTGCAGCGGCAGGGGCGCATAACATAATCATGATAGGTCTGCCGGGCTCCGGAAAGACAATGCTTGCGAAGCGTCTGCCGTCTATACTTCCGCCGCTCACGCGCGAAGAAGCGCTCGAAACTACAAAGATTCATTCGATAGCGGGAATACTTCCTCCGGGTAAATCGCTGATAACGACGAGACCGTTCCGATCGCCGCACCATACTGCCAGCGATGTATCAATTGTCGGCGGGGGAATGAACGCGAAACCCGGGGAGATTTCATTCGCTCACAACGGAGTTCTTTTCCTTGACGAGTTAACGGAGTTCAAGAAAAATGTTCTTGAGGTCCTGAGGCAGCCGCTTGAAGACAAGATAATTACGGTGTCGAGGGCGAAAATAACCGTGCAGTACCCGAGTAATTTCATGTTCGTGGCGGCGATGAATCCGACTCCTGCCGGAACGCAGAAGGAAATGAATATGTATTCCGGTTACGACATACAAAGGTTTCTATCGAAGATATCGGGACCGATTCTTGACAGGATAGACATACATATTCATGTGAACCCGGTTGACATAAACGACCTTTCGAGCAAGAGGGAATCGGAGCGTTCGGAAAAAGTCCGGGAGAGGGTAATCCGCGCCAGAGAAATCCAGCTGCGGAGGTTTAAAAACCTGAGAGGAATATACTCGAACTCGAACATCGGCTCGAAGGAATTGAAAGAGTTTTGCCGTCTTGACAGGGGAGGCGAGGAAATACTGAAAACCGCCACAGGGAAACTCGGATTATCCGCCAGGGCATACGACAAAATACTGAAGGTAGCCCGAACAATCGCTGATTTATCCGGTTCGGAAAACATCGGACCGGCGCACATTAGCGAAGCGGTCCAATACCGCAGTCTCGACCGTACAAACTGGGTGTATTAGCGTTTCTTTGTCATTCTCTGGAAAGGTGTGTTCGTACGTTGTCATTCCCTGGAAAGGTGTGTTCGTACCTTGTCATACCCGCTTAAGTGGCGCTCTTATCTTGTCATTCCCGCGAAAGCGGGAATCAAAACCAGAATGGTTTTAAAGAGCATAAAACAGGAGGATATAAAATGGTTATTAGCCGTCCTTTTAGCAAAACGGAACGATGTTTCACGTGAAACAGTTTTAATTGGGTACGGAAACAAGTGGCATTGTTTCACGTGAAACAAGGCATGAAATAACGCTAATTTTAGTGAATTTGGGAGGAAAGGTTCATCTCAAGATCCCCGCTAAGATCTTGCGGGGATGACAATTGTGAGGGAGATGACAATTGTGAGAGAAAAACGTTTTTATTGCTTATTAGATTGTTGCCAAACGTAAAGGATAAATATTACGACATAATCGTCATCGGCGCCGGGCATGCCGGCATAGAGGCATCTTGCGCTGCAGCAAAAATGGAACTGTCCGTGGGAATTGTTACGATGGACGTTAACGCCATCGGCAGAATGAGCTGCAATCCTGCGATAGGAGGCACGGCAAAGGGACACCTCGTGAAGGAAATCGATGCCCTTGGCGGAGTAATGGGAATCCTTGCAGATGAAACAGGAATTCAGTTCAAGATGCTGAACAAATCCAAGGGACCCGCGGTCTGGTCGCCCCGCTGTCAGTCGGACAAAAATCTATACTCGATTCATGCCGCGGAATATCTGAAGAAGCAGGATGGTCTGACAATCATTCAGGATATGGTAAAGGAAATTCTCGTGGATGAATTTTCCGGAGAAGGGGAGTATAAGTATTCGGTTAAGGGTATCAAAACAGAACTCGGTTATGAGTACGGATGTAAATCGGTCATCATAACATCGGGTACTTTTTTGAACGCTGTTATGCACACAGGAAAAGAAACAACGGAAGGCGGACGGGTAGATGAAAGGTCCGCGACCGGACTTTCGGAATGCCTGCTGAAAATGGGATTCGTTACAGGCCGCTTAAAAACAGGCACACCGCCACGCCTGGACAAACACACTATAGATTTTTCCAGAACGGATGTTCAGCCGGGTGACGCGAAACCCGAGCCTTTCTCTTTCAGGACAAAACTTGATAAATTAAATTTTCCGAATCAGAGACAGGTCGACTGTTTTCTTACACATACAAATGAAAAGACGCACGAAATATTAAGGACCGGTTTCGATGATTCTCCGATGTTTACGGGCAGAATAAAAGGTGCCGGCCCGCGTTACTGTCCGTCGATTGAGGATAAAATATCCAGATTTTCCGATAAACCCCGCCACCAGATATTTCTGGAGCCTGAGACACTCGACGGAGATACGATTTATATGAACGGCTTCTCTACAAGTCTACCGTTTGAAGTACAGGAAAAAGCCGCTCGGACTGTTCCGGGACTGGAAAATGTCAAATTACTGAAGCAAGGCTATGCCGTTGAGTATGATTTTTTCCCGACATACCAGATATTTCCGACTCTTGAGACGAAAATCGTTTCCGGGTTATATAACGCCGGGCAGGTGAATGGCACATCCGGTTACGAAGAAGCCGCGGCGCAGGGGCTGGCGGCGGGCATAAACTCGGCACTTAAACTATTGAAAAAAGAACCGTTTATTTTAAAAAGAAGCGAGGCGTATATAGGGGTTTTGATAGATGATTTAATAATCAAAGTGCCTGACGAGCCGTACAGGATGTTTACTTCTTCAGCCGAGTACCGTTTGATGCTCAGGCAGGACAATGCAGACCTGCGTCTTATGGAAAAAGGATACGAACTCGGTCTCGTCGAAGAACGATACCTTAATTATGTAAGGTATAAGAAAAATCTGATTGAAGAAGGCGTGAAGCATTTCCGCTCGAACACAATCACTCCGAAGACCGTGAACGGACTTTTAATGCAAAAAAAATCTTCGCCGCTTTTGCAGAACGATTTTCTCGCGAATGTTCTGCGGAGAAGCGAAATAAGCATTGGCGAACTCGCCGCGCTGGAGTCCTTTGCGGACAATGGTTTCGGCGAAAAACTCAGAAAACACGAAGATGTTCTTGAACAGATAGAGATAGAAATAAAATACGAAGGGTACATAAAACGCCAGGCAGAGCAGATAGAAAGTTTTAACAGGAACGAGGATTTAAAAATCCCGCATAACTTCAACTACGACAGAATCAAATCGATTTCATCAGAGGCGCTCGACAAACTAAAAAAAGTCAGACCAGCCTCGATAGGTCAGGCGATGCGCATAGCGGGCGTCAGGCCGTCCGACATATCCGCCATTCTCATATACATGCGCGGATAAAATTTTCCTGCCGCGGATTCCCGCAGATTCCACGGATTAATTTAATGTGAGTCGTTGCAATCAGTAAAATCAGTGAAAATCCCTGGCAGAAAATAATCAGAAAATTTTCCTGCTACAGATTCCCGCAGATTCCACGGATTAATTTAATGTGAGTCGTTGCAATCAGTAAAATCAGTGAAAATCTGTGGCAGAAAATAATCAGAAATTTTTCCTGCCACAGATTCCCGCAGATTCCACGGATTAATTTAATGTGAGTCGTTTCTATCACTGAAATCCATGAAAACCCTTTCACAGAAAAAGATTTAGAATTATTAAATAAATTTTCTTTTGTTATATTTCCTTTGGCATGGATTACAGGTAAGCATATTAGTTTTCCTTGCCATACAAATCAAAAGAAAATCGAGGGACACCCGTCATCTCCGGCGGAGCGGCCGCGAGTTTTGCGGCAATGAGCGGAATTTTACAGCGTCAAAGAAAAAACAGTTATTTTATCAAACCTTATCAGGAGGTAAAATGAAAAAGCTTTTACTTGTTTATTTACTGCTTACAGGCATTTTCGCGGGTCCTTCGTTCGGGCAGTCTCCGGCGGACGAATACGGAGCGCAGGGATATAATGCTTATCTCGGCGGACTCGGACTCACAATAAGTTATGTGAACATTCCTTACCAACCCGACTTTAACATCGATACCGCGGGCGCCCTCGAAGCGTGGGTATATCCTACGACAGTGACGGGCGCTATACGATGCATCATATCAAAAGGCGCGTCAGCGAACGTATCCTATCTTTTCGGCATTAACGGAACAACCGGAAAATTGTATCTACGGATGGGCGGCACTGATTACAACAACAGCGACGGCGCGGCGATACCGCTGAACACATGGACGCATGTTGCCGCGAGCTGGACCGGAGGCCCGGCTTGGGCAGTAACATTCTTCGTAAACGGCGCGGCGAGCGGAGCAACGGTTTACTCATCGGGAATAATAAGTTCAAATACCGACGCGATTAGAATTGGCGGAAGTCAGGCGTTTAACTCATACGTGTTTATAGGAAACATTGACGAAGTAAGATTATGGAAAACTCCGCGAACAGCCGCGCAGGTAGCGGCATGCCGTTTCACAGGTCTCGGCGACGCGAGCGGCTGCAACGCCAACAACAGCATGACCTCGGGCGCGTTCTATAACGGGCTTGTTTCTTCGTGGACGTTCAATTCGCCGACGGTCGTTTACGACTATGTAGGAAGCCATCACGGCACATACTCGGGTAGCGCGGCGTCAACGCAGACGGTACTCGGTGTGCCGGTGCCTTATAACATGGCGCTGAAACTCGGCGGCGGTCAGTACGATTTTCTTACCGTGCCCTCAAACACAGTCTTTAACCAGAGCAGCGACGGTACCATAGACCTCTGGTTCAGGCCTTTATCGCTGACGAACGAGCAGGTACTGTTCTCTAAAGGCAGCAGCCTGTCTTCATTGTCGTTTCAACTTGGTGTTGCTCCTGGAGGAAAATTATATTTCGGAACGGGCACGAACGTAGCGCTCAATTCGGCAGGAACGGCTCTCAACCTGAACCAGTGGAACCACATTGCCGTAACGTGGGCAATATCCGGAAGTTCTTTCGAAGTTAAATTTTATAAAAACGGCGTGCAGTCCGGACCTTCGTACATGATACCGAATACATTTCCGACAGGTACAGACCCGGCGGTTATCGGCGGTTCCGGAATTTACAACCTTCCCGCTAACGGATACATCGACGAACTCCGTTTATGGAATCCTGCTCTGACAGCCGCGCAGGTACAGCAGTACATGTTTGTTTCGGCGCGTTCAATACCCTCCTCAACTGGACTTCAGGCGGCGTGGACGTTCGACGGAAACCTGAATAATTACACATCGACAGGAGGCATCAACGCTTCCCTAAACAGCGGCGGAACAAATAATTCGAGAATAAGCGCGTTCCTGAACGATGCTGATCCCGGCGCGTATGGTACTGTGTTTATCTCCCACAGCACGGTTTTAAACAGGAACATATCGCCCAATCCTTTTCCCGTGAACTACAACAGCAGATGTCCTTTTAAAAACATACCCGACAACAACACAACGGGAATATCCGATACAATCATTATTCCTTCTCCCGCGGGATACGTGACAGCGGTCGAAATGTTCCTTTCGGTTCAGCATCCGTATATCGGCGACCTTATATTCAGACTGAAAGCGCCGAACGGAGTATCGAGGGATTTAATCGTAAACAACGGAATTTCAGGAAAGAACATATTGACGTTTATATCCGACGACTTCTCGTACCCGCCCACTGACGGAAGTTATCTACCGCCGTGGGGATACATAAAGCCGGTGACCGCGATAAACAGTTTCGGCTCTTACGCTGACGGCAACTGGATTCTTACCTGTATTGACAACGCGGCGAATGATATAGGCATACTGCAGGGCTGGGGATTGAAATTTACGATTGTAACAGGCATAAAAAACGAAAACGGATTGCCGGACAGATATTCGTTGAGTCAGAACTATCCGAATCCGTTTAATCCAACAACGAACATAAAATTTGACTTAAAGAAAAACGGATTTGTAACACTGAAAATATACAATTCCGCGGGCGCGGATGTGAAAACGCTTGTGAGCGAAAACATGAATGCGGGTTCATACAGCGTAACATGGGACGCGTCATCATACCCGTCCGGCGCGTACTTCCTGAAAATGGAATCCGGCGATTTCAGGGAAGTAAGGAAGATGGTGCTGGTGAAGTAGAAATATAATAATTTCTTATAATTTAGAATTTTCGATTTAAAATTAAAAACCCTCTGATACGTTGTATCAGAGGGTTTTTAAATACCCGAGATTGGAATCGAATCCGCCGCGGTCGAAGACTCGCCATTGAGAGCGAACCCTTACAGAAAACAGGATTTTAAGTCCCGGCTGAAGCCCAAGGCAGATATCACTAATAATAATTAGAAAATATGGAACCAGGTTTATATTGTTGTTGCTTGAAATAATAATACTGATCAAAAATGAAGGTGAAATAAAACGAAAAACAAAAATCTAATGAGTTTCTATGTTTATTCCGCAATGAGCAAAAAAGGCATCTTGACAATAAAATATTTTATTGATAGTTTTGTGTACCCTATATGGGGTATCAACTCCTTATGGGGGTATTAAAAATGAAATAAAATTATAAAAAAAGGATGATATGGACTTAATAGAAAAACTGCAAGGTTTAGGAATTCCTAAAAGAGAAGCCGAAATATATTTGGCTTTACTGCATAAAAAAGAATTCAGCGCCGGAGAGATTTCAAAAATAACTTCGATAAGCCGGAATAAATCTTATGAAATCCTGCAAAGTCTTGTAAAAAAAGGATTATGTTGCGAAAATTATCGAAACGGTATGAAGGTATTTAGCGGTATAAAGCCGAAGACAGTGATAGGTAATATAACGTCCGATTTCGATAAAAAGAAAAAAACTGCGTATGAACTGGAAAAAGAGTTGACGGAAATATTCGATAAGAACGGAACGGACGATAGTCCTGTCGATTATATCGAAGTTTTAACCGATAAGGCTAAAATAAAAGAAAGATATGAATCGATAGAAATAAAAACATCAAAAGAATTACTTGGTTTTACAATTCCTCCGTATATAATCAGTGATGCATTGAGCGATAATGTGGAGAAGCAAGCTGAAATATTGAGAAAAAAGAAAATTAAAATGAGATGTTTATATGAATTCTGTAACAACTCGCCGCAGGAATTAGAGAATCTGATTAAAACCATCGAGCTTTTTCAGAAGACGGGGGAAGAGGCGAGAATAGTGAAGAAACTGCCAATGAAATTGGTTGTAAGCGATGGCATGATAACAATGCTGGCATTGAAAGACAGGGTTTCATTAAAAATGTCGATGACTACATTAATTATTGAGCATCCAAGTTTTGCAGAAGCACTAAAGGAAGTTTTTGAGAGCTACTGGTCAAAAGGTATTACTATTAAAGAATTTAAAAGAAACAAAAAGAAATATTTAAGTACTGAACAAAATACCCATATCATCAAAAAATAAAAATACAATAGAATGAAAAAGTCTATAGTTAAATTTAATTATCAATTTCTTGTAATTACTTTTATTTGTGTTTTTGTATCTAATTTTTCTATTGCTTCGGATTGGGTCTGGCAGAACCCCACTCCACAAGGTAGTAACCTGATAGGATTGTCTTTTATAAATTCCAATACTGGAACTGCCGTAGGCCTGGGAGGAACAATTCTTCAAACAACAAACAGTGGATTGAATTGGGTCTCAAAATCGAGCGGTACCAATGTATCCTTGTTTTGTGTATGCTATGCGGATGTAAATAATATATTTGTGGCAGGAAACGGAGGGACTATTCTTCGCTCGACAAACGGCGGATTAAACTGGGGTTCTCTTGCCAGCGGGATATCGAATTCGATTTACGGTTGTTATTTTTCCAATGCAAACACCGGGATTGTAGTCGGTTCATCGGGTATAATTCTTCGTACAACAAATGGCGGTGTAAACTGGAATTCACAAGCCAGCGGAACTACAGTGACTTTTAATGATGTCAGGTTTTTAAACGCCGACACAGGTATGATTGCAGGAGACAATGGTACGATTTTATCGACAACAGACGGAGGTATAAACTGGAGTCCCCGTATAAGCGGTACGGTAATTCCGTTAAATACAATTTGCTATGCGGATGCAAACACCTTAATAAGCGCAGGAGGAAATGGTGTGGCAATACGCTCTACAGATGGTGGAACAAGCTGGGTTCCGCTGTCTCCGGGTACTACTGCGATTCTTATTTATGCTTCATTTTTAGATGCCAATACAGGCTGGTTAGCAGGTGCAAGCGGGACAATCCTAAAAACTACGAACGGAGGTGTAACCTGGAACCCGCAGATAAACGGCATAGAAGGAACAATTGTTTATAATATTGCACAATTAAATGCTGACATAGTTGTCGCCGTAGGAACTGCCGGTGCTGTTATCCGGTCTACCAGTAGCGGAGCAGATTGGAGTTTATTAACAAATACAATAACTTCGAAAAATTTACTGGGATTACATTTTGTCGATGCTAACACGGGAACTGCAGTTGGCTATAGCGGAACGATTCTAAGAACGACCAATGGCGGTACAAACTGGATTTCGCAAACAAGCGGCACGGCAAATGTGCTTCAGAAAGTATTTTTTGCAAATGCAAATACAGGAATGGCGGTCGGCTATAGCGGTTTAATAATTCGTACAACCAATGCCGGACAAAGCTGGGATTCATTAATAAGCGGTGCGACGGATAAAATTAATAATGTATTTTTAATTGATGCAAATACAGGCGTTGTAGTTGGTAACGGAGGCGTAATACTCCGTACAACAAATGGCGGTACAAACTGGACTTCACAAGCAAGCGGTACAACTAATAATCTTTTGTCCGTTTCATTTGCTAATGCAAATACGGGAACAGCCGTAGGAACTAACGGTACAATACTTCGAACGGTTAACGGCGGAGTGAATTGGAGTCTTCAATCATCGGGTATTTCTTCAGGCTTTAATGACGTATTTTTAGCGTCACCGGAAATTGGTACTATTGTTGGAGCAGGTGGTGTTATCCTATACACATCTAATAGCGGAAATAACTGGATTTCACAAGCGAGCGGCGTTTCAAACACTATATACAGAGTTTCCTTTGCTAATAGTAATTTTGGTATTGCAGTAGGAATGTCGGGCTTGATTCTAAAAACCACAAATTCAGGGAACAATTGGGTAATACAATATTCGGGATGTGGAAATACATTTAATGATATTTGTTTGTTGGATTCTAATAGTGGAGAAGTTGTTGGAAATTTTGGTACAATCATGCGCTATAATACTGCTGCGTTGCTTCCGGCTCCCGTACTTACTTCTCCTGCTAATGGGGCTGTGAATTTGTCGCAACCCATAATATTTAAATGGAATTCCGTACCGACTGCAACAGGTTATAGAATTCGTATCGCAAGCGATTCATTATTTAATACAAATATAAAGGATAGTACAATTGCCGTAGATTCGATAATATTTTCCGGTTTTGCAAACGGGTATTATTATTGGAAAGTAGCCGCTATAAATTCAGGAAGTACGGGTGCGTATTCGTCTGTATGGAAATTTCAGGTAAATTCTTCGGGAATTAATAACATATCTTCCGAAGTTCCGAAAGAATATAAACTTTACAACAATTATCCCAACCCGTTTAACCCGGCTACAAAAATAAAATTCGATTTACCGAAAAATGGATTTACGAAAATTGTGATTTATGATTTACTAGGGCGGGAAGCAGAAATTATCGTAAATGAAAATCTTCCTAAAGGAGC
Organism: Bacteroidota bacterium; assembly: GCA_021286895.1. Lineage (GTDB taxonomy): Bacteria > Bacteroidota > Ignavibacteria > Tepidaquicellales > Tepidaquicellaceae > CAIKZJ01. Next base: position 13,420 of record JAJTBN010000048.1, read on the forward strand.
TTATGAATTTGTATGGAATGCAACGAATTTTGCATCCGGAGTTTACTTCTACAAAATGACAGCGGGTAATTTTACAGCCATAAAGAGAATGATGCTAATAAAATAGTGTTGTGACTTATTCCGTTCACATTGCCCGGGTTGGCATTTAAGGATTGAGAAAAAAGGTATTCTTATAAGAATGCCTTTACAGGCAACATATAATTTAGAATTTTCTATTTAAAATAAAAAAACCCACTGAAACATTTTATCAGAGGGTTTGAAGTGCCAGGGAGTCCCGACCTATTGGGATAAACTCCATCGAATCCGCCGCGGTCGAAGACTCGCCGTGGAGAGCGGACCCTTACATGCAATCCCGATATATCGGGACGCGACATCATTCCCGTATGGCGCGTACTTCTTGAAAATGGAATCCGGCGACATCAGGGAAGTAAGAAAGATGGTGCTGGTGAAGTAAAATTACTTCCGGGCATCATTAAAGAATATTTTAGTGCCGCGAAAAATATCCGCGGTACTTCTGTTTATTACACGTTGTGCAATTCCGGGTTTATACGTACTTTGAATTGAAAGAGGATTACCGTTTTTTTATATTTGAAACTTCGGGCGATAAACAGCGGACGATTCTTTAATAAAATCAGTGAAACCCGCCCGTTTGAAAGGAGCGGTAATGAAAAAAATATCTTTACTGTGTTTAATCCTTCTGCTGAACTGCAAATCATTCACACAAACCAATTACTGGGCGAACCTCGTTTATTTCAGCGGGTGCCCGGTCAATCACATACCGAAGGGGATTACTATTCCCGACAAAGATAGAACCTGCAGAGAGATTATAAACGCTATAATCTCGGGAGCGACGGATACGGTTCTTAATGAACAATTCCACGACAGTTTAAGCGGCAAAATATATAAACTGTTAAACGGGGGGGTGATAAAAAGAAGCGCCGGACGTTACGCCGTAACTTTCCCCGTGCTTACAGGCGAAGACAGAATAAAATTAAAATCTGTGATTCACGCCGGGATAAATGAAATATACCCCCGTGTCGACTCAATGATAACGCCTTTGAAGAAAATACTCGGAGTTCGAAGCGGGATGACGTTTCATTTTCTGTGGTCGCGCGTTATAGACGACTGCTGGTGGGACCTGTATAATTCCGAATTCAAAACACGCGAAGGTCCGCCCTCAATTGCGTTTATAGTCAGCCCGCCGCATCCGCTTCAATGCGGAACTAATTTTGACAATACGAAGGACGACGGGCAAATCGCCATATCCTGGAGTTATAATCTTTTCGACGATTTTTTCTCGCTGCCCCCGACAAGTTCATTTTATTCACTGGCGATGAACATGCCTTTGCCGGAAAAGGACAAAGAGTTTTTCCTGACTTACGGACTTCTCGACTCCTCCAACAAAGCAAAGATATTTACTTACAAGGAAGACGGCAAACTCGATAAACTTTGCGGAGACCTGAAAAAAACGTATGTAAGAATAATAAACGGAATTTTCAATTACAAGAAACTGAGCTCGGAATTCCATATTCCGGCGGACGAATTGTTCGTGGTTATGTCGCACGAAATCGCGTATGAAATCTTCGAATTAATCGGTAAGAAAAATACGGAATTGTATATACCGATACTTCTGGAAAAAAATCCCGGATTAAGTTTTGAGAACCTTGTTTCAATTAGGCTTCCGGACAAATAAATATACGCCGGTTACCTCATTGTAAAAAAATCCAAAATTCGGTATTTTAATAATTCTCAATAATTATTGAGTTTAGCGCCTGGCGGAATTGGTAGATCTGCCTGTCTGCTTCGCAGAAGGCAGACAGGGGCGCCGGACTTAACACGAGTTGATGTCTGAAAAATATTTTACATATGTGTTATATTCAGATACACGAAAAAGGTTATATATAGGTCAAACAAACAATATAGAAAAAAGAATAAAAGAGCATAATAGCGGAAAAGTTGATTCAACGAGACCGTACAGACCTTATCGATTAATATATTTTGAAGAGTTTAATTCCAGGAAAGATGCTCTTATTAGAGAAAAAGAACTAAAGTTCTCTCACAACAGAAGGAAATTAAAAAGATATATTTAGTTTTAGCCCGAGTGGCGGAATTGATAGATCTGCCTGTCTGCTTCGCAGAAGGCAGACAGGGGCGCAGACCCCAAGTAAAGTTCTTAAAAATAAAAGTTTAAAGTCATCGCCCGAGTGGCGGAATTGGTAGAGGCGTCCCGATTTATCGGGATTGCAGAGTATTAAAATTGTACTTACTTATTATAAGAGTTTAGCCCGAGTGGCGGAATTGGTAGAGGCGTCCCGATTTATCGGGATTGCTAAGTATAAAAACCGTTCTTAATAAAAAAAGAGTTTAGCGCCTGGCGGAATTGGTAGACGCGTCCCGATTTATCGGGATTGCAGAGTATAAAAGCCGTTCTTAATAAAAAAAGAGTTTAGCGCCTGGCGGAATTGATAGACGCGTCCCGATTTATCGGGATTGCAGAGTATAAAAGCCGTTCTTAATAAAA
>JAJTBN010000291.1 GCA_021286895.1 Bacteroidota bacterium
GTTAGTATTTCTGTTTATAAATTTCCTTTGTACGTTTTTCAGAAGTCTCTAATTAGTAATTGGAGAATCAAGAATCTTTGATTTATCATTTAAACGTTATATGATAAATGTTAAACGATAAAAGAAAAGCGGGCTGACGCCCGCTTTTTATTCTGCACTGTTTCTATTTTCTTTATGATTTCTTGGCTGCTTCGCGTTTAACGAGAATGTTGTCGATTAGGCCGTATGATTTTGCTTCTTCGGCAGTCATATAGTTATCGCGGTCTGCATCTTTGGTAATCTGTTCAACTGTCTTGCCGGTATGCTTTGAAATAATTTTATAGATAGTATCTCTTGTTCTGAGCATTTCCTTGGTATAGATTTCGATATCGGTAGCCTGTCCCTGAGTTCCTCCGAGGGGCTGGTGCATCATGATTTTCGAATGCGGAAGCGCTATTCTTTTACCTTTCGCGCCCGCGGTAAGGAGAATCTGTCCCATCGATGCAGCCATACCGATGCAGGTTGTGGAAACATCGCAGCGGATATAGTTCATTGTATCGTAAATGGCAAGTCCGGCGGAGATGCTTCCTCCGGGTGAATTTATATACAGAAGAATGTCCTTATCGGGATCTTCGTATTCGAGGAAGAGCAATTGCGCGACGATAAGCGAGGCAATCTCGTCATAGATAGCGGAACCGAGGAAAATAAGTCTTTCCTTCAGGAGCCTTGAGTAGATGTCATAGGCTCTTTCCCCTCTTGATGTCTGTTCGACGACCATCGGCACCAACTGATTCTTCATTTTTGAAGCCCTGTCGAGACCCGCTTTTATTTCGTCTTCGCGTGATTTGATAATGCTGTGAAAGTCCATATTATTTTTCTTTTTTATTTTCTTTTTTAGTTTCCTTCTTCGTTTCTTTCTTTGCTTCCTTTTTAGGTTCTTTCTTTTTCTCTTCAGCCTGAAGTTTTATCGATTTTTTAACTTCTTCGACTTCTGTAAGTTTAGCATTTTCGATAATGAAATCAACTACTTTATTATTAAGCACGGAGTTCTTCACGTCGGCGTTTTCCTTATAAAATTCGAACATTTTATCTGCGGGCAGTCCGTACATCATCGCGTTCTTTTCGGCGAATTTCATTATATCATCGTCGTTCACTTCAATCTTTTCCTGTTCGATAAGTTTTTCCTTGATAAGGAACCATTTGCCTGTGAATACGGCGTCTCCCCTGTTGGCTTTTCTGAATTCTTCTTCGTTGATATCGTGTCCGTGACCTTTATGTTCTTCCTTATAACTCCTGAAATAGTCATCGAGAATAGATTCGACGTATCTGTCGGGAATAAGGACTTCATTCTGCTTTACGACTTCAGCGACGGCTTTGTTCCTGATATCCTGTTCGCCGTGCTCGTTGTATGCTTTCGAAATTTCTTCTCTGAGGTGGTTTCTAAGTTCTTCTTCTGTCTTTATTTCGTCTTTCCCCGTAAGTTTTTTGAATGTTTCCTCGTTCATTTCGGGATAAATAACTTTTTCGACCTTCGTGCATTTGACTCTGAGTCTAACGGGATTACCGTCTTTGTCCTTCGAATCGAGTTCGCGTTCTTCGTTTTCCTTAATTTTTTTAAGCGCGGTTTTATATTCTTTTGACAGGTAATCGCTGTTAAGGTAGAACCTCATATTTTTTTCTTCTTTGCCTGCGACGGGATTTCCCGCTTCGTCAAGTTCGACGGTATCGATAGTTACCATATATTCATCGTCGAGAGCCTGACCGTCGATTTCGAACGACGCGTTTTTAAATTTGAGGTACTGCAATTCCTCGTCGACGAGGGATTCATCGATTACATATTTAGTCCTTGTAAGTTCGAGTCCTTTCACGCTTGTGAGGACAACTTCGGGAATAATTTCGAACGAAACTTTGACTGTAAGGGTTTCTTTCGGTTTATAATCGAGGTCGGTGATAGTGCCCGTACCGACGATTGGGATTTTATTTTCAATCAGATAATTCCTGAAAACTTCGTTTGCGATATCTTCGAGAGCGGAGTATTCAATAGCGTCACCATACATTTTTTTAATCATAGCGAGAGGCGCTTTACCCTTTCTGAAGCCGGGAATCTGGACTTTTTTCCTGTAATCTACGACGGCTTTTTCAAAATGGGGCGTAAGTTCTTCAAAACTTAAGACTGCCTCGAGTTCTCTTTTACAATTTTCTGATTCTATTAACTTTATATCCACTTTTTAGTGATTTTTAATTGGAAAAACGTAAAGATACGGAATAAGGAAAAGATTAACAATGCAGATAGAAGGCATAGAGAGCAATTAGTAATTAATAATTAATAATTAGTAATATAATGAGAATCAGGTCAGATAAAATGAAACAGGGAGTACCGCGTAAACGCGGAGACTCCCCGTTCTTTGGGTGACTCTCGGTGTGGTTCTTAGTGTGGC
>JAJTBN010000292.1 GCA_021286895.1 Bacteroidota bacterium
AGAACCTGTTCCTTGAAAGCGCCCAGTCCTTGTTTTCCTCTAGCCAGTTGCCGAAACGTCCCGTGCCGAATTCTTCGGGGTTCCAGTTTATCTGCTTGTTCATCGCTATCATCTTGTCCTTATACGTGGTCGTTCTTATGAACCATGAATCCGTCGCGTAATACATCAGCGGCACTTTGTGTCTCCAGCAATGCGGGTATGAGTGCGTGAACATTTCCTTCTTGTAAAGTCTGCCCGACATTTTCAGTTCGAGAGTTATGTCGGGGTCGGTTTCCTTGAAATTCCTGCCCGCGTATTTTCCCGCTTCGGGTTTGAAAAGCCCGTTTCTTCCAACAGCCTGAAGCAGAGGAAGGTCATATTTTAAACCTATGTTGTAGTCGTCTTCGCCGAAAGCGGGAGCGATATGTACGATGCCCGTACCGTCTTCGAGCGTGACGAAATTTCCTGTCGTTACGTAGTATGCTTTCTTGTCGAGTTCAAAGAAACTGAACAGTGGCTCGTACTCAGTCTTTTCGAGTTCTGCGCCTTTGAACTTTTCTATTATTTCGTATTCGTCTTTCAGAGCTGAGAGCCTTGCTTCCGCGAGTATAAGATTTTCTTCGCCTGACTTTACGAGAACGTAATCCGCAGTAGGATTAACGCACAGCGCGACGTTCGATGGAAGCGTCCACGGAGTCGTCGTCCAGACGAGAATGTCGTTTCCTTCATATTTGCCGCTCGATACTTTAAACTTTATGTATATCGACGGGTCTTTCAGGTCAACGTAACCCTGCGCCACTTCGTGTGATGAAAGCGGCGATTCGCATATTGGGCAGAAGGGCTGAATCTTGAAGCCCTTAACCATAAGTCCCGCGTCGAAGAATTTCTTCAGCGCCCACCAGACTGATTCTATGTATTCGTTGTGGAAAGTAACGTAAGCGTCGTCGAGGTTAATCCAGTACGCCATCTTTCTCGTGAGTTCTTCCCACTGAGAGAGGTATTTGAAAATAGACTTCTTGCATTCCTGATTGAATTTCTCGGCTCCGAATTCATATATTTCGTCGCGCGACTTCAAACACAATTGTTTTTCGACTTCAACTTCGACGGGAAGACCGTGCGTATCCCAGCCCGCTTTTCTGTTCACTCTGTATCCCTGCATGGTTTTATACCTGCAGATAATATCCTTAACGGTTCTTGCTATAACGTGATGTATGCCCGGCAGGCCGTTGGCAGTCGGGGGTCCTTCGTAAAACGTATAATGCTTATCCTGGCTTCTAGTAGAAATGCTTTTTTCGAAAGTATTATCCTTGGCCCAGAACTCGAGCAAATCATTCTCTAAAGACGGTAAACTTATATTTTCAGGTAAATTATCGTACATTTTCAAAAAATTAATAAACAACAAAATTAGATAAAATTATGACGAATATCAATATATAAAAATTATTGAATCCTGAGTATCGAATGCAATAAAGACTGATATTACAGTAAATTAAATAAAACTTTATTATGATTTGCTTCTCAAAGTAATAGCCATGTATTAATCTTTCATATCAAAGTCCCGCTCACAGCGAAACTTAATTATTTCATTCCGGCGTTTTCTGATTGTCACAGTATTTACCTGCGCAAATAATTTTTTCTCTCCCCATTCCTACCCTGTTTCACTCATACGAATCTAAACACAAACTTTCAAATTAAAGGCATGTTATTTACAGGGAAAAGACGTAAATAATTTAGTAACTTAAGAAAATCATAAAACCGCGTTTTGTGAAAGTTAAAATTTAATTTTATGGAAAGTAAATTTGCAGGCGGCGCATCCGTATCCGCGGGCATTAACAAGGTATTTTTTCTTGTTACGCTCGTATTGTTTTTCATATCGTTCAGGTTTCAGGATAAGAATACAGCGGGATGGGAGATACAGTATGCGAGCGATAACACGCATTTCATAGTTGATATAAAATTTCTGGATACGCTAAACGGTTATGCCGTAACCGACCCGACAGGAAATGATTCGTCATATTTTCTTAAAACTACAAACGGCGGTGTAAACTGGAATATTACACAGAAATTTCCAGCAAGGCTCTATTCCTTATCATTTCCTAATACTAATACAGGATATGTCTGCGGTTACAGAAATTCTGCCTGGGCAGTTGTCTATAAAACAACAAATGCAGGGATAAACTGGACAGACATAGGGTTCGGAACGAACCCGGATTATGTACAGGTATATTTTACAAATCCGGATACGGGCTGGGTAATTGCAAGCGACGCGGACTTCGGCGGCACATACAGAACAACCAACGGCGGAATAAGCTGGACTCAGCAGATGAGCGCTCTGACTCAAATATCCTTCATCAACGCGAACACAGGCTGGGGGTTTGCAAGCAATAAACTCTACCGCACTACGAATTCAGGACAGAATTGGGTGAATATATT
>JAJTBN010000293.1 GCA_021286895.1 Bacteroidota bacterium
AGTGCTAAACGCATCACCGACAATGGATATAGGAGTAATTGAAATTCTTTTATTCGCGATAGCAATGCCGTATTGCTTTTCAACCTCGTACGCGGTTTCGACAAGCTTTGAGCCGTGTTTCAGTATCTTCTCGTAAATTTTACGTGCAACAATCTGCGGATTTCTATCAACGCAGTTACGCAGACTGATTCCCATTGTCGTAGTACGGATGTCGAAGTGTTCGACTTCCGTCATTTTTATGGTTTCAAGAATTTCATCAAATTCGTATGGCACATGATCTCCAAAAAAATCGCTGTATTAATATCTAAAAATGTGCGTATGCCACGGTAATAGCTCGACATACAATCCGTCGTTTTGAACTTCATCCGCGGTACGATAATACTCGTCCTTATTAAACACATCCCGCAGTAAAAATTCTCCACTAACTACCGGAGGTTCAAATCTGACACGGCACTGAGCAAAGTTAACCGAATAATTAACGATAACCAAAGCGTGTTCGTCCTTTAAGCGCCATTCCCAAGCGAGCATGTTTTCATAATGAAAATTTCCGGCACTGGAAGGTATTGTCTCCAGCAAACGCCATTCACCTGTGTGAAACAGCTCGTCCTTGGTAATCGTACGGAGGAATTCATAAAACAACTCAACGGAAGGCTGTTTGGTTTCAACCGGTTCGCGGCCGAGCTGAACGGGAAGTTTTATTTTCTTTCCATCCCATTGCCCGTCATGGAACAAGCGCATTCCGGGAATAGTCGCCATTATTACGGCAGCGGCAAAAGACTGTTCTTTTCCAAACATGGTGACAGCCCGCTCTTCATCGTGGTTTTCAATAAAGCGGACTAATTTATTCTGATATTTGATTTCCGCTTTCAGGTGGGCGTTAATACTTTTCACCGGTGCACTTTTCAAACGGTCATATAAGCGCTTATCGTATGTATAGGTAAATCCGAGCTGTTGCAAATCCCATTCCAAATCCCAATATGCTTCGGCAATAAAAACGAAACCGGGATATTTCGACTTAACCTCGGCTATCGCATCCTGCCAGAACTCGCCTTCGGGGCGGCTGCCTTCATGCGAGAATAAAATTCCACCCCACGTATTCTGAAATATGTTATTCAAAACAAGCATAGCCATATCGCAACGCACGCCATCGCAAAGCTCTGCGATGCCCAGCATTTGATTCGTCATAAAGACTCTTGCTTCCGCGCTATAGTAATTAATCTGAATGGTATCTGTCCATGCAGGAAAGAAAGGGTCGCGTCCATGCGCAAAATACTTTTTAGGCTGCTTAGGATTCTGGAAAAATGTATGAACGTCCTGTTGATAAGTAGCCGCGTCGCATTCCAAAAATATTTCAGGGTTCGTTTGAATGTAGCAGCTATCGGCGCTGAAATGATTCGGGATAAAATCCAGAATAAGTGAAATATTCAGCCCATTCAATATTTTCTTCAAAGCCAGAATATCATCAGTACTTCCAATCGCCGGATTTACTTCGTAACAGTCAATCGCGTAGGGCGAACCGATAACGTCTTCGCGGCGCCAGCTCTTCAAGCTTTTATCGTAAGATTTTCTTAAGCCTTCTTCAAAACAGCATGACTCAATGACCGAGGGGCATGTTTTCCATATACCCATAAGCCATACCGCGTTTACACCCTTCGCCGCGAGAGATTCCCAGTACGATACGGGAACATCCCTAAGACTCGCACGTTTTTCATTCGTATCAAATCTTCTGAGAAATACCCTCGTGTTTATTTCGTATAAAACCGGGTGATTTTTCATGTCATATCCTTTGTAAAATCGCATGATACATATTTAAGAGATAAAGAAAAGATTCACTCAATAATTTAACTGAAAAGAATATTGATGTCTTCTTTTGTCAGCTTCTTAAACAGTCCCGTTTCCTCGGCGATAATAGTTTCGACAAGGTTCCGTTTCTTTTCCTGTAGTGAAAGTATTTTCTCTTCCACGCTATTCTTCGTAATAAATTTGTAAACAAAAACGTTTTTATCCTGTCCGATACGATGCGTTCTGTCGGTTGCCTGATTTTCCACTGCCGGGTTCCACCACGGATCATAGTGAAAAACATAATCGGCCGCGGTAAGATTCAGTCCGAATCCACCGGCCTTCAGGCTTATCAGGAATACTTTAACTTCGTCATTGTTCTGGAAATTATTAACGCATGCCTCGCGGTCTTTCGTGTTACCCGTCAGATATTCGTACGTGATGCCCTGTTCGTCGAGATGCTTCTTAATAATGTCGAGCATTTTAACAAACTGCGAAAAGACGAGCACCTTATGACCTTCGGCAACAACGCGTTCGATCATATCTTTAAACTCTTCGAACTTACCGCTGTTATCGGCAAAATCATCCCTGACCAACGCGGGGTGATTGCATATTTGGCGCAGACGGAG
>JAJTBN010000294.1 GCA_021286895.1 Bacteroidota bacterium
CAATGCTGTGTAATCGGAACAATTTCAAGCCTTTCCCTTGGAATCAAAGGACAGGTCTTGCAAAGGTTCTTCGGGTCGTCGATACAATCTATGCAGACCCCGTACGTGCCCTGGTCAATTCTTGTGAGCGCTTCCTCGATGTATCCGAGGTACTTTTCGTCGCGCTGAACGAACATGTAATTCTTTTCCCTTTCCATTTCATCCGTGCCCTGTTCTGCCATATGCGAGGCGTATGAAAGGTCGTCTCCTACGTAGTCGCCTGATTCGCTGTCGACGAGCGACATCATGTTCGCTCTCGCGCTGTCGATAATTTTCTGCTTTTCATCCGTGAGAACGTTCTTGAAATGCTGAAGTTCCCTGGCAGAATAGCGGGTCTTGCTGTTTTTCTTATACTTTTTAACTCTGGGTACGGCTTTCGCCTTAACCGGAGCGGCTTTAGCCTTGGGCGCGGGTTTCCTGACTGTGGGTTTCTTTACGACAGTCTTCTTGACAGGTTTTTTGGCCGATGCTTTCACGGCCGCGGACTTTTTACCCGCGGATTTTACTGCTGCCTTCTTCGCGGGTTTCGCTGTTTTCCCTGTCTTGCCTGTTTTTGCTTTTGCTTTTGCCATGATGTTTCCTTTCAGTTAAACTTTTTCTACGTAGAATTCGCAGTTTGTTTCATTGATATCTGTTACGAAGAATTCCTTGTCATTGTTTCCGCTTTCGGAAATCTCCGTACATCCTATTTCATTGCTGATAATATCAAAATTGTTTTTAACAATATCAAGTATCTTTTCGGTTGTCCTTAAAGTGATTTTTATCCTGTCAGAGACTTCAAAACCGTTGTTCTTCCTGTAATTCTGAACCCTGTTTATGAATTCCCTGATTATTCCTTCTTCAACCAGTTTCTCGTCAAGTTTCGTATCGAGGGCTATCGTCAGTCCGCCGCTCGATTCAACTATCCATCCTTCAATGTTTTCGGTGAATATCTCAATGTCGCTAACCGTGATTTCAAATCCGTCTTTTGAGAGCGAACCGTTCTTTTCGATTCCCGATATTTCCTGCTTCGCGAGTCCGTTTATCAACTGCTGGACTTTCTTTACATCCTTACCGAATTTCGGTCCTATTGACTTGAAATTAGGTTTCGCTTTCTTGACGATAATATCAGAATCGCCTTCGATGTAATTAAGTTCCTTAACGTTTATTTCCTCGAGTATTATACCCTTAACTTTCTCTAATGTTTCTTTGTAATGCCTGTTAAGCACAGGAACAAGTATCTGCTTAAGCGGCTGGCGGACTTTAAGATTGTTCTTGACCCTTACCGCCCTTACAAGGTAAACTATTTCCTGCGCGGTCTGCATCTGCTCTTCGAGATTCGCGTCTATTGAGTTCGCTTCGTAATTCGTGAATTCCGTAAGATGAACAGAAGTTTTTCCGTCCGTCAGGTTCAGGTAAAGTCTATCTGTCAGGAACGGCGAAACGGGCGCTACCATCTTGATTACCTCAATCAGGCATTCGTAAAGCGTCTGGTAAGCAGAGCGCATGTCCGTGTCGTTTTCGGGATTTCTGAAACGTTTCCTGTTGCGTCTGACGTACCAGTTTGAAAGTTCGTCAATCGTGAAATCATACACAAAACGCGAGGCTTTCGTTATTTCATAACCGTCGAGAGTCTCGAAATATTTCTTCTTTAAAGTGTTGAGTTTCGATATTATCCACCTGTCGATTTCGGCTCTGTCTTTTATTTCGATTTTGTCTTTCCCGCTGTATGTGAAGCCCTTCATGTTCGAATAAATCACGAAAAACTTATAAGTATTAATCAGCGTATCGAAAAACTTGTTCTTCACGTCTATGAGTTCCGCCTCGTCGAAGTTCTTTGACTTGCCGATGGGGGAGTTCGCGACGAGATACCACCTGAGCACGTCAGCGCCGTACTTTTCCATCATGTCGAAAGGATTAACAACGTTGCCAAGCGATTTGCTCATCTTCTTTCCATGCTTGTCGAGTATGAGTCCGTTTACGATTAGGTTCTTGTAAGCGGGCTTGTCGAATAGGAAAGTGCCTATCGCGTGAAGCGAATAGAACCAGCCTCTTGTCTGGTCGACGCCTTCCGCGATGAAGTCCGCGGGATAGTTCTGCTCGAACCATTCCTTGTTCTCGAATGGATAGTGATACTGCGCGAAAGGCATTGAGCCGCTGTCGAACCAGCAGTCGATGACTTCTGGAACGCGCTTAAGTTCCTTGCCGTTCGATGAAACGAGTTTAATCTGGTCGATGTATGGTTTATGAAGGTCAAAAGGTATGTCCTTGTAAACCTCGTCGAAATTAACCGCTTTGCTCTTGAGTTCCTCTATACTTCCTATGCATTCGTACTGCTCTTTGCCGTTATCGTCAACGTAATACCATACGGGAAGCGGCGTTCCCCA
>JAJTBN010000295.1 GCA_021286895.1 Bacteroidota bacterium
CTTTCCGGTTTTTTAGTTTTTAACTTCTGTCAACCTATTTCAGGACAAGACACTCATCTATAAATTCTAAATTCTAGATTCTCGATTCTAGATTCTGTAATTGAATTTCTCCCTTTCATAAGAAACGATTTAGTTATACATTCGTTAAATTCTTTTGATATTTTCAATCATGGCCACGAAGTTAAAGGTTAATTATATTTGTCAGAACTGCGGCTACGTTTCGCCGCGCTGGACGGGCAAATGCCCGTCGTGCGAGCAATGGAATACGCTTATTGAGACGATTACCGAATCCAAAAAATCAAAATCCGGCAGGGAAACGTCGGCAAAAAACGTTCAGGCTAGCATCAAGCCGCTGCATCACGTCAAACACGAATTCGACGGCAACAGGACTCCGTCGGGTATCGGCGAACTCGACCGCGTGCTCGGCGGCGGCATTGTACAGGGTTCCGTTATGCTCATCGGCGGCGACCCGGGTATCGGTAAATCGACTTTGATGCTTCAAATCTCGGGGAACCTGAAGGATAAAAAACTTCTGTACGTCAGCGGCGAGGAATCTCCGGCGCAGATAAAGATGCGCTCCGACAGGCTCGGGCTTAATCTCGAAAATTTTCTCGTGCTTCCTGAAACGAATCTTGATACTGTTATTTCCGCGATTGAAGAGGAGAACCCGGATTTTGTGGTTATAGATTCAATTCAAACCGTGTATATTCCCGAACTCGAAAGTTCGCCGGGTACGATTACTCAACTGCGCGAGTCAACTTCACTGCTGATAAGAACGGCCAAGTCGACGAATATTCCTGTTTTCATCGTCGGACACATTACGAAGGACGGCTCGATAGCGGGACCGAAAACGATTGAGCACATGGTTGACGTGGTGCTTCAGTTCGAGGGCGAGCGCACGCATTTTTACAGGGTGCTTCGCGGAATCAAGAACAGGTTCGGCTCGACAAACGAAATCGGTATTTTCGAAATGACGGAAAAGGGGCTGAAGGAAGTCCCGAACCCGAGCGAAGTTTTTCTCTCACAGAGAAACTACGGCGCATCGGGCTGCGTGATTTCATCGGCGATAGAGGGCACGAGGCCTATACTGATTGAAGTTCAGGCGCTGGTGAGCACGTCATCGTACGGCGTGCCGCAGAGAACCGCTATGGGTTTCGATTACAAGCGTCTGAGCATATTGATTGCGGTAATAGAAAAGCGTCTCGGTGTTTACCTAAACAAGCACGATATTTTTCTGAATATCGCGGGCGGAGTGAGAATCGACGAAACTTCTGTCGATCTCGCGGCGGCGATGGCGATTTATTCTTCGTACAGGGACATACCCGCGGATTCAGAAACAGTAATTATAGGCGAAGTCGGACTCGCCGGCGAAATACGAACGATATCGAATATAGAAAAAAGAATCAACGAAGCGGAAAAACTCGGATTCAAGAAAATCATTGTTCCGAATAATAATATTAAGAACATAAATACGAAGAAATACAGAATACAGATTGTGGGGGTGGACAGGATAAGGGAAGCGGCGGAAACAATTATCAATTAACAATTAATAATTAGTAATTAATAATTAGTAATTAGAGACTTCTGAAAAACGACGCTCTTTTCTGTTACCGAGAGTCCCCCCTTTCTTTGGGGAACTCACGGTACGGTTTTGGCGCGGCATCCGAGAGTCCCCGGTTAAAACCGGGAGACTCTCGGATACGAATTATCTTTTTCAGATGTCACTAATTAGTAATTAATAATTACTAATTAGAGACTTCTGAAAAACAATATATTTTGAAAAAGGCAAAGCCAAAAAGTGCATTCCTGTTATGGATCCCGGCCTTCGCCGGGATGACAAAGTTGAATTGAATTGTTTTTCAGAAGTCAATAATTAGTAATTGAAGAGCCTGTGTTCAAAGTGTTATGTTGACAAACTTTTAGAATATCAATTTAATATTTATATTTATAACCTGTTATGTTTTTGATTCCCGCCAGAAGCATGCGGGAATAGCAAAGAAAATAATTCTATAATTACTAATAATTAATTATTAATTACTAATTGAAAAAACTATGCTGAGTAAATTTCAGACGTTGTACAGGCACATCATTCAGGACGAGAGGCAGATTCCCGAGGCCACGGGACAGTTATCGGACCTTCTCGGCGATATAGCGCTTGCTTGCAAGGTGATTTCTCTTGAAGTGAACCGAGCGGGACTTATAGACATTCTCGGTATGACCGGGCAGAAGAACGTTCAGGGCGAAGAGGTCAAGAAACTCGACGAGTACGCCAACTCGCTGCTGAAGAGAATGATGCAGATAGGCGGACACGCGTGCGCGCTCTGCTCTGAGGAGGAGGAGACGTTCGTTCCGATTGACGAAGTTTACTCGGATTACTCGCACAAGTACATTGTTCATTTCGACC
>JAJTBN010000296.1 GCA_021286895.1 Bacteroidota bacterium
CATTATCGATTGCGAGGTAAAGATTGCTGATAGTCTGCGCTTCGATACCCTGAGTGGCGTCGACAACGAGAAGCGCGCCTTCGCAAGCGGCGAGGGAGCGTGAAACTTCATAGGAAAAATCGACATGACCGGGAGTATCAATAAGGTTAAGGACGTACTCATTGCCGTCATTAGCCTTATAGTTCATCTGAATAGCGTGAAGTTTTATAGTAATACCGCGTTCCTGTTCGAGGTCCATATCGTCAAGGATTTGCTTTGTCATAACACGGCTTTCTACAGTTCCAGTAAATTCAAGCAGTCTGTCAGCAAGAGTTGACTTTCCGTGGTCTATATGAGCAATAATACAAAAATTTCTAATATTTGAGTTCTGCACTTTGTTAAACGAATATCAATAAATACAAAAAAAAGTGGGTTTTTGGCTTCAACCCACTTTAAACTTTAAGATGTCTGAGCGAAAGCTCTATTAGGCACCTGTTTTTCTTGAAGCTCTGATTTCCTGTATATCTTTTCTGATATCAGCGGCCATTTTTCTGAGGTTATTAAGTTCTTTTCTCAGTCTTGTACCGGCGGCGTTTTGCCCTTTTTCATAAAACTTTTCGATATCGATCTTCATTCCGTCTAAAATTTCCTGTAACTTGGTAAATTTTTCCATGTTTGTCTCCTTTAAAAAGTTTTTAAAATATAATAAAATTAGATATTAATAAGAATTCAATTTAAAGTTATATTTTTCAAGTACGGGATTGAGAAAATAATATTGTAACCCCATGCGACAAAAGCAATCCCTAAAATAACGAGAGAAGAGAGAACGCTAATTTTGAGCCACGGTTTTAGTTTATAATCGCGGAAAATGCCCCAGATTCCATTAAGACCGTGATACATACCGAGAGTGAGGAAGACGAGGTCGAGTATTCTATACCATGAAAACTGCATTCTACCGAGGACTGCGTCGTAAGTATGCCCCGAATCGGGGTGATAATGCATCAAAATATAATGTCCTATCATAAGCACGACGAGGACGATGCCTGAAATTCTTTGCAAAACCCAGCTTGTAGCGCCGGAATTCTTTGATGATTGATATCTATACATTTACTTTCCGAATAATTTTAAAATCTCGTGAGAAAACATGACATATCCCATGACGAGGAAGAGAACAATTCCAGCAATCCAGGACACTCTATACAGAGTTTTGTGGTATCTTGCGCCGTCTGCCCAGTCGACGAGGACGATTCTGATACCATTTAGGGAGTGAAACAGAACAAAAATGAACAAAATCCATTCGAGCGCCATAAAAAACGGAGTAGTGAATGCTTTCATTTTAGTTTCGAAAGCTTCCCGTCCCGCCGTCAGGGTACTGAGCGAATAAACATGCAGAAAAAGGTAGCCGATAAGCGCTAAACCCGATATTCTGTGATAAATCCAAGCCCAGTTTCCGCTGTCTTTATGGTAGGAAATATTTTCTTTTATCCATTCTTTCTGGTCAAATTTTTTGATTTTTACTGTATCTTCCTGCATTAAAAAACTTTAATTTTTGAAAGTTATACATTTTTTTAAAATTAAACAATTAAAATATTCTAAAAAATTTCATTTTTTAAAATATTTAAAAGAATTAATTTTACAAAAATCAAAAACAGAAAAATGTTCAAGACTCCCGATTTTATAAGCAATCTCAAACCGTACGTTCCCGGAAAATCAATTGAAGAACTGCAGAGGGAATTCGGATTAACAGAAATACACAAATTAGCCTCTAATGAGAATCCTCTGGGGCATTCGCCTAAGGCAAATGAATCTATGACAAGGGCGATAAGTGACATAAACAGGTATCCAGATGTCGGCGCGATTCTTCTGAGAGAGAAAATCTCCGAAAAATTCGGCGTACCAGTAAAAAATATAGCCGTAGGAAGCGGCAGTGAGGGTATAATGGCAAATCTGCTCAGATGTTATCTTTGTGAAGGCGACGAGATGATAACGTCAGAGGCGACATTCATAGGATTTCAGGTGCTTGCGATGGGCAGAGCGAACAAGACGCATTATGTTCCGATGTCGAGGAAGACATACAAGTTTGATTTAGACGGAATACTAGATAAAATTAACGATAAGACAAAAATCATATATCTTTGCAATCCAAACAATCCGACAGGCACGATATTCACGAAAAAAGAATTCGCCGATTTCTACAAGCAGGTTCCTGAAGACGTGATGATACTGCTTGACGAGGCATATTTCGAATACGCGAACATATACGAGGAATATCCGAATTCACTATTATACAGATATGACAACGTGATTACATTCAGGACGTTTTCAAAAATTTATGGTATCGCGGGTTTAAGGATTGGTTACGGTATGGCGCACGAAGATATTGTAAGTACGTTAATGAAAGCGAAACTTCCGTTCGAGCCG
>JAJTBN010000297.1 GCA_021286895.1 Bacteroidota bacterium
GATTATGAAAAAATTACTTTATGAAACTCATTTTCTTTGTCACGACGTTCTCATTTCCGTTCGATGACGCCGTCATCCTGTAGAAGTAAATTCCTGATGAAAGATTCTGCGGCTGATAGTTTACCGTGTAACTGCCTGCTCTCTTGCTTTCGTTTAATACGGTCGCGACTTCTTTTCCTGTCTCATCGAAAAGTACTATCTTTACTCTGCTGTCAGCCGGTACGTCATAATCTATCTTCGTCGAAGGATTGAATGGATTCGGATAGTTCTGCGACATGGTGAACTTCGAAGGCAGACCGATTTCGACTGACCCGTTCAGCGTGTGGTATGAAAAACCTCCGTTGTTGTCAACCTGCTTCAGCCTGTACTGATACTTGCCCGAACCAAGCTTCCTGTCCTCGTATGTGTAATTCTTCGCAATGTTCGTGCTTCCGCTTCCGTTTACAAATCCGAGTATCGTCCATTCGTTGTCGCTCGTTGATTTCCTCTGTATCTCGAAACCCCTGTTGTTTATTTCCTGCGTTGTCGTCCAGTTTAACGTTACATTCCTTTCGCTTACCCTTTGCGTGAATGAAGCAAGGTTGACCGGAAGGGGGCTTTCGGTGATGTTTATCGGGTCGGATAATGCTATGTTCGTTATGTCAAATGTGTTTGGATTGTTGTTCGCGTTGCTGAAAAAACCGGCCTGATTCGTAATACCCTTTATCGTCAGACTCGCTGTCTTCGTGTAATCTGAAATCTGAAAATGAAGCCTTACTACTGTTCTGTAAGAAGTTTCAAGGTCGTATCCCGTTGCACTCGTGCCATTGTTTACTTCCGGCGCCGTTACTAAAATTCTTACCGCATTCGTGTTCCAGTCATCGATAAAATGAGATTTTATAGCCGTCGAATATCCGTTTACGGCGCTCAATCCGGTCATCCAGTCCGAACCGCTTATGAACCTTATCGCCGATGAATCGTAAACTATATCAGCGTTTAATGACGCAAGCGTCTTAGCCGCTGTAAGATTCGAACCTTTTATCTGAAAATCTACGACGTATTCTCCGCCGTTCTGATAAGAATTTGAAACTAATAACAACTTCTGCTCTACCGTGGTCTGCTGGGCATTTAATATTCCCGCTGTCATCAGTATTATTGCCGCTATTATTTGTTTTATTCTTGTCATTTCACGTATTATTATTCAATATGTGTGCCATAAAAAAACTATTAAAACAGCCGTATAATGAGCTTTTTTATGAATTTTATATCCTAATTTGAGAGATGAGTATCAAAATGAGAAAACGCTAAATGCGTGAGATTATTAGCATTTTTTTTGTTCGATAAATATTCTCAAAATGAGAAATGGCTTGTATTACAGGTATTTACATAAAAAAGGGAACATCCTGACCGGATGTTCCCGATTTGTCGTGAAGTTATTTTTCTATTTATTCTTTTTCTTTGTCATCTGATTTATGATTATCTTAGACGTTATGCCGAGTTTCTTGTTCGGTGCAATCTGTACAAAATCGAAGGATGTTACGTAGCCGTCTAAATTAAAATCACCCACTATATATCCGTGATCTGCGTTTATGCTCGCTCTGTTGTATGCTCTGTAATCGGCATCGTCAATTATTCCGTTGTAGTCCGAATCTCCCGCGTACATCCCGTAAAGGTTGTTCCTTAATTTTTTCATCTCTCCTCCGTAAACGTTGTCTGTACTGGCTGAAAAATCATATAAATCCGGCGTCTGGCAAGCGTATATCTGATAATTCGACATTACCGCTATGTGGTTCCTGTGTCTTATTATAACGTAATAATAATCCGGCAGTTTACCTATATCCAGCGGTATAAGTTCTGAACCGTCTGTATTTATTATCTGCCCGTCGTTCCTTAATAATGCTGCCATCGTGTCAACTGACGCGTATGTGTAGTCGAGTACTTCTACAATCACCCAATCGACAACATTTGCAGGTGTTCCCGTGTACAAGTATGGCTTGTGAGGCTTGAAAATAAACGGAGTCCCGAGATTGCTGAATGTGTCCGGGGGAGTCGGCGACAACAGTCCTTTGTATTTCAGATTCGTCCTCATCGTATCCCTGCCTTCTATGAACGCGCCGCTGAGGAAAACTTTCAGCCTCAGATGTATTTCCGCTACCTCCTGATAATCCTGATAGTCATACGATGACGATATGCTTGTATATTCCCGGTTATCGGGATTGAATATCAGATTGTTCACGCTCGGCTGCACCAGCCCTGTCCATCCTGAATCAAGAAACGAAGTGTAATATCCGTAACTGTTTGTATAAACGTTTCCCGGAAGTCCAATAACCTGCGCATTGTTTATCGGCGAGCCGTCCGGATCGTATAGATATCCGCTTACAGTAAATCCGGCCGACACGG
>JAJTBN010000298.1 GCA_021286895.1 Bacteroidota bacterium
TGATTCGGTTAATTTCTTCAGGAACACTGCGGAAAAAAAGAACCTGTTTCTAACGACTGAAACCAATTATGAATCATTGCAGGTAAACCTCAATCAGGGAATTCTCAGACAGGTTATGTACAACCTTATAAACAACGCCATTAAGTTCACGAATAATGGCGGCATCATCGTGAATATAGAAAAGGAAACCGTAAAAGAGAATAACTATGCGGCAATTAGAGTCAAAGATACAGGCATCGGCATTCCGGAAAATAAACAGGACCTGATTTGGGAAGAGTACAGGCAGGTCAGCGAAGGGTTGAACAGGTCATTTGAAGGTACAGGGCTGGGATTGACCATTACAAAAAATTTTGTTTCAAAACTTGGTGGAGAAATAGTTCTTGAAGAAAGTGAGGTGCAGAAAGGATCGACATTTAAAATTTTATTCCCGATAAACGGAGGCGCGGAGACAATATCCGATATAATAAAACCTGAAATAAAAAAAGAACCTGCCCGTGTGGAAAATCTTAACCCGGAAGCCGTCCTGCCTCAGATTCTGTATGTTGAAGATGACCCAAAAGCGGTACGGCTGGTGGAAATATTCCTGAAATGTCTGTGCAGGATTGATGCCGCGCAGGACAGCGATGAATGTCTGCGTAAATTGAAAGAAAATAAATACGATGCAATCATAATGGATATTAATCTCGGAAAGGGCCTTGACGGTATTCAAACAGCCGGATTAATACGAAAGATACCGGGTTGTGAAAAGATTCCCATTGTCGCCAATACGGCTTATGCTATGGGCGGGGACAAGGAAGAATTTCTGCAGAAAGGATGTCCCCATTATATTTCTAAGCCTTTTAAAGCAAGCGAATTAAGAGAACTGATGATAAACGTTCTGGCAGGGAAATAAAAACAGTTTTGACGCCCCGAGTTACATCGCACATAAGTTAAACCGATTCTGGTATATTCCTGTAAATTCAGGATGTTCATTCATTCATTTAATTAATTCAATTCCCATTTTAGTTTTTCATTTCCTCGACCCCGCGAAGTATAGAGCGTTACCAAGCGGGATTCGAGTCCTCCCGTTAGGAGGTGACTCCTGACGGCACAAAAGAGTCAAGCGGTTAAGTCCCGTAGTCTCGTAAGGACGGCAGTTTTTTAGAAAAAAATGACGAATGAAAAACGAGTCCCGTAGGGACGGAAGTTTTTATTCGCCTTGTTCACAAATAAGACTTTGTGAATATAATTGTATGTTTCCATTTAAGGAAACTTTATTTATATTGAAACTGGTTTATTATTATGGGAGCTAATTTTGAAATTGTATTTTTGGAAGAGGCCAAAGCATTTTTGTCGACAGTTGATAGCAAAGCCGGGGTAAAGATCCTTTATAATATGGATAAATCGAGGTATTCGAAAGATCCGGAATTATTCAAGAAAGTATCCGATTATATCTGGGAATTCAGGACAGAATACGGGGGTTTGCAGTACAGAATGCTGGCATTCTGGGATAAACGAGACAAGACTCATACACTAGTTGTTGCTACTAACGGAATGGTAAAGAAGAAAGACAGAATTCCTTTAAAAGAAATAAACAAAGCCGAGAGGCTGAGAAAAGAGTATTTTAATATTTAATATGAAAAAACAAAATAAAATAAAAACCTACACTTTAAACGAAATCAAGGATGAGTTCATCGGCAGGAGAGGAACGAAAAGAAGAGAGAAATATGAATACGACCTTCAGATGGACATAATAGGAGGGGTGATAAAGGAAGTGAGAAAGAAGAAGAAAATGACGCAGGAAGAACTCGGCGAGAAAATCGGAGTTCAGAAAGCGCAAATTTCAAAACTCGAAAACGGTTCGCCGAATGTGACTATAGGAACGCTTAAAAGGGTGTTCGTGGCGCTCGATACAAGAATTTCATTTAACGTGCAGATGTAATTAATGAGTCCCGTAGGGACGGCAGTATTTTAGGAAAAGATTGTAAGTGATAAAAGAGTCCCGTAGGGACGGCAGTATAATTCATTTAGATTGCAAACCTTCGGTTTGCGTTTCAGGTAGTAAAGCCTGACACCACTTATTAAAGTTAGTCATTCCGGCGAAGACCGGAATCCATTCTGAATTATGAAATAATATTTCTCTCGTGCCCAAACCGAAGGTTCGCTCTTACAAGTCCTCTTTGGGCACACGCCAATTAAGATACGCCTGTTTCCCAAAGAGGACTTTGGGAAACAGTAAAATAGGAGGAAACCCCTGACGGGCACAAATTAGATAATTCCCGACGCGCACAGAATAACTGACGAATTAGAAAAATATTATTTTGAATGTGGTGTAGCCCACGGTTTTAGAGGCTGTGTGAAAATTCAAAATCAATGGACAGAATTTTTTTTACATTATA
>JAJTBN010000049.1 GCA_021286895.1 Bacteroidota bacterium
CTGTCCATTGATTTTGAATTTTCACACAGCCTCTGAAACCGTGGGCTACAAAAGAATTTTATAAGAAAAGAATTTACAAAGTCCGGTTCACAAAGTTGAAAATCAGTCATGGCTGAGCCTCTTTGGGAAGCACGAATCAATTCGTATCGTTTTTCCCAGGCTGGAGTTTGGCAAAGAGGCCGGAGAATACGTTTCTTCACTCTTGCCCGTTAGGAGTAACCTCCTGACGGTTTAATTTTATGGCTCTTCCTTTAAAGTCTGAAATCTAAAATTTGAAATTGCTCTCTCAATTTGTTATTTCTTAAATAGAAATAAAATTATAGATTAAGCAAAGAAAGTGAAAGATGAAAACAGTCGTCACATTACTTGTGTTGCTCAGCCTTGGTTTCTGTTCAAGGTATATAGAAACCAAAGCCCCGTTCTATTATACGGAATTGTCCGGGCCGAATGAAATACAAACCGATTCAACGATAGACATTACCTACTACAAACTCATTCTTAAAATTCAGTTAAGTCCGAATTATATTTACGGCGTTACTACCGTAAACGGCAAAATGCCCGTTCCCGGAAATTCATTCTTTCTGAATTTTTCATCTTCCATGACAGTGGATTCCGTGACAGGAAACAACGTCGCCTCATTCTCGCATAATTACGACCTGCTTCAGATTAATCTTGCAAGCGTATCGTCAACATTCAGCGTAAACGTTTACTACAAAGGGCTTCCGGGCTCGACGGGATACGGCAGTTTCGTTTTCGGCTCTCATAATTCCCAGCCGGCTGTCTGGAGCCTGAGCGAACCGTACGGCTCGTCGGACTGGTTCCCGAACAAGAATACCCCGGGCGATAAGGCTGATTCCTCCGACGTGTGGATTACATGCCCGTCGGGGCTTACAGCCGTTTCTAACGGACTGCTTAATGAAACCGTCTCGAATCCCGACAATACTGTAACGTACAAGTGGCACGGCTCGTATCCGATATCGAGTTATCTGATTTCACTCGCTGTTTCAAATTATACTCTTTATAAAAATTACTTCAGATATTCACAAAACGATTCGCTTGCTCTGACGCATTATATTTATCCCGAGTATTTTGACCAGGTTAAGAGTAATCTTGACGAAACACCGAAAATGCTTTCGGTATTCTCTGAAAAATACACGCTGTATCCTTTCATACGTGAAAAATACGGACATGCGCAGTTCGGGTGGGGAGGAGGAATGGAGCACCAGACAATATCCTCCATGGGCGCGTTCTCATCGGGAGTCATATCCCATGAACTTTCCCATCAGTGGTTCGGCGATAAGGTAACATGCAGAGATTTCCGTCACATCTGGCTTAACGAGGGGTTCGCGACTTTTTCGGAAGCGGTGTACATTGAAGCGACGCAGGGCAAAGACGCATACGATTATTTCATGAAATCGAGGATGAACTATTCGAAATTCGCGGTCGGCTCGGTCTACGTGCAGAATCCGAATTCTGTCAGCGAGATTTTCGACACATACAGGTCATATTACAAAGGAAGCTTCATACTGCACATGCTGAGAGGAATTACCGGTGATTCTCTTTTCTTCTCAATTCTGAAAACATACGTGAATGACACAGCCCGTGCATACAATACCGCGGCGACAGAGGATTTTCAGGCAGCAGCGGAGCGTATTTACGGAAAGAGCCTCGCGTATTTCTTCTATGAATGGGTTTACGGCGAAAACTATCCTAAGTATTCGGTCGTCTGGGACAAGGCAAGGCGCGAGGATAACACATACGATGTAATAATTACACTTACTCAGGCGGCAAACACAACCCCGTCGTTCTTTACAATGCCCGTTGATTTCAAAATACTGACGAAGAATTCCGATACAACTGTAACATTCTTTAATAACGCCGCATCGCAGACTTTCACACTTAATCTGCCGGGAGAGCCTGTCTCGTTGACTTTTGACCCTTCGAACAAAATACTGAAGGATAAAGCAGGTGATGACCCCGTAGAGCCTGTTACTTTTGACCTTGGCCAGAATTATCCCAATCCGTTCAATGTCAGTCTCAAAGTTTACGACGTTACGGGCAGGAAAGTCGCCTCGCTTGTCAATACGAAGCAGCGTCCGGGTAATTATGAAGTCGTTTTCTCGCCCTACGGTCTGGCGTCGGGAGTATATTACTACATCCTTGTTTCGGGCGGAATAACCATGACAAAAAAACTTGTATACATACGATAGTAATATAATTTCAAAAAGGGTTTAGTTATATTTAAAATGTATTTTTAATATTAAATCTATAAAAATGAAAAAACTTATTTTTTCCGTCTTTCTCCTCGCTCTTTTTACCACCGGTTTAATAGCGCAGGATTTTAACAACATGACGGGAGCGCAAATCTGTTCCATGAGGAGGTCAAAAACTCATCTTCCCGAAACGGATTTCTTATATTCCCCGAATACACCGAGACATTCTTTTGATGTCCAGAATTACAAACTTAATGTAGACCTTTACGCCTGTTACTTCTCGCCTTATCCGAAGAGTTTCAAGGCTTCTAATACTATGACATTCAAAGTTGATTCGACTTTGTCGTCAATTAATCTTAACGCAAACAACACATCGCTGACAATTGATTCCATAAGGCTTGTCGGCGGACCCGTACTGGTATACGCGCACTCGAACAACATACTCACTATCACGATGAACCGCACTTACAATGTCGGAGAAGTAGCGACTATAGTTATTTATTACAGGCACAACAACGTAACCGACAACTCGTTTTATAACAGCGGTTCGACAGGTTACGTGTTTACGGACGCGGAGCCTGAGGGCGCCCGCGGATGGTTCCCGTGCTGGGACAGGCCTTTCGATAAAGCCACTCTGGATTTGACCGCGAAGGTTGCTTCGACCGTAAGGCTCGGCTCGAACGGAAGACTGAACGATTCGACGATTACGGGCGACTCTATTTATTATCACTGGGTAAGCCGCGACCCGATTTCGACTTATCTTATGGTAATGACTTCGAAAGTGGGTTATACCATAGATATTGTTTACTGGCATAAGATATCTAATCCGAGCGACAGTATTCCTCTCAGGCTTTATTCGCCAAGCGGCACGAGCAGCGCTTCAATAAAAGCAATTATGAATACAATGACGGATTATTATTCAAACACATGGGGCGAGCATCCTTTCGAGAAAAACGGTTTCTGTTATGTTCCAAGTTCGGCAGGGTTTATCTGGGGCGGTATGGAGAACCAGACATTGACTACGATTTACGCATGGAGTCAGAGCGTTTGCGTTCATGAATACGCTCACCAGTGGTTCGGCGATATGATAACATGCGCCACATGGTCCAACATCTGGCTGAATGAAGGTTTTGCCACATGGAACGAAGCCTACTGGCAGGAAAGAACGGGTGGTTATGCGGCATATAAAAGTGCAATCATTAATAATGATGCAAGCGATTATTTATCGTATAATCCCGGCTGGGCAATATCAGTACCGTCATGGGACGTTACGACACCTGACGAGAACACATTATTTAACTATGAAATTACGTACTGTAAAGGCGCTTGCGTACTTCATCTTTTAAGATATACACTTGGAGATTCGTTGTTCTTCGCGGCAATGAAATCATATGCTACTGATACGGTAAACTTTAAATTTAAAAACTCAACAATTCCCGACTTCTTTACGAAGATAGGTTCCGTAGCGGGGCAGGATTTAAGTTGGTTCTATAATGCATGGATTTATCAGCCGAATCATCCGCAGTACCAGAACGGTTATAATATTACAAATGTCGGGAGCGGACAGTGGAGAGTAAACTTCCTTGCGAAACAGGTTCAAACAAACGCGGGATTTTTCCCGATTCCGATTCAGGTTAAAGTATCTTTCACGACGGGTGCTGATACGACGGTGAAAGTAATGAACAGCGCTAATAACCAGTTATTCTCATTTTATTTTAACCGTCAACCGACTGCTGTCGTATTTGACCCGACTAATGAAATAGTAATCAAGACAGCATCGCTCGTATTGGGAATAGACGAAACCACACCGATGGTTCCGGCGGAATATAAACTCAGCCAGAATTATCCGAATCCGTTCAATCCCGTTACAACGATTGATTACGACATTCCGAGAAATTCGAACGTTAAATTGGCTATATACGATATGACAGGCCGCGAAGTAGCAGTGCCCGTGAATGAATTCAAAACAGCGGGAAAATATTCGCTTAACTTCAACGCGATGAAACTCGCCTCGGGTATATACTATTACAGACTTCAGGCCGGCGATTTCACAGAAACAAGGAAAATGACATTGCTGAAGTAATCAAATAATAGGTTATAACACAAGAGGGCTGAGATTATCAGCCCTCTTTTTTGATATAAAAAAAGGCTGCTTGCGCAGCCTTGTGTATTTTTATTTGAATAATTTAACTATTTCACTAGTATCATCTTCTTCACATCCACGAAGTCGCCCGCTTCCATCCTGCAATAATAAACACCGGAAGAAAGGTCGGCACCGTTGAAGTCAACGGAATAATATCCTGCCTGCTTCACTTCCCTTACGAGCGCTGCTACTTCCTTGCCAAGAACATCATAAACCTTGACGGATACAAATCCCGTTTTGGGAACCGCGAAATTTATCTTTGTTACCGGGTTGAACGGATTGGGATAATTCTGCGATAGTTCGAATTTTTTAGGGAGCAACGAACCGATGTTTCCTTCGTTTGTTCCGGCATCGTATGTTAAGCAGATATTAGGTCTGTTCGTCTGCGAACTTCCTGCGGTCAGGTCAGTGCATCCGCTTCCTGTTGGCAGGTCCTGATACTGGAGCCACGTCATATTAGGAGCGGAAGTAGCATATACCATAGAGTTTGAAGTCCAGGACGCATTGTTAAAGCAAACTTCAACAAGCAGGTTGGAACCGTCGTAATAAAATGGCGTCGTAAACTGTATGTACTGCCAGCCTGTTCCTGGAGGAGTATAAGTCTGGCTGTAAACTGTCGTGAATCCCGATGTCGCGAAACCTGTTAACGATGTCAGACTTGTGTTCTGGAGTTTTATCGTGAATTCGTTCAGAGTCTGAGCAGCCACAGAAGAAAAATTAAACCCGATTTTTGTGAGAATCTTCGGCGCTGATATATTAAGTTCCGAGGCAAGATACAGCATATCGGTCCTCGCGTCGTCATAATATGTGTAAAACGGATATCCTGCCGTAGCAGTGCCGTTCCCGACACAGGCGTAATTTATGTTCTCAATAGTGTAGGAGAACAACGTCGTAGGCGCCGTACTCCCGGGGGGATTAAGCCCTCTTCCGCCAGCAGGGTATGTGCATACGAAAGTACCCGCGGAATCCTGCGCTCCGAAATAGTAGGATACGACCGAGCCGAGAGTCTGTCCCGGAATCGTGAATTTAAAAGTGTCCTGATTATAGTAACTGTAATTTACCTGATTGAACGCGCCGCTGTTTACCTTGTAATAAAGTTTCGGCGCAGACGAAGTTCCCATCGCGACAGGTTTGTCTGATTTAATAACCAAAGCCGCGGTTCTGGAAGTCAGGTAATAACCGTTTGTAAGAGGCGTATGGTAAAAGTCCATTCTAAGATTATTTGACATCGATGCGAGAGCCGAAATTGCCGACCTTACTATATTCATGAAATAGGTCGTGTTTAGCGAACTGAACTTATCATTAGAAGTGTGATAATACGGCGTCAGTTCGTTTTCATCTTCGATGTTCATGAACGCCTTGTAATTTCTTGTCCAGAAAGACGCATGGTCGCTGTTAGCCGTAAGGTCGTAAAGTTTTATCGGATTCATCGACGGTGCATAAGTTCTCATGGCGCTTATATAATCGTTAGCGCATCCTTCAGACGGAGTGTTGTATACAATCGTGCATTTACCGTCATTATTCGCATCATAGGCAATCATATCGAAATTAAGGCAGCATACTATCGAATCGCCGTGAAAATAAGAGGTGTCGACAAAAGCCTTGCTTCCGTATAGTCCTCTTTCTTCTTCATCGAAAGTCGCGAATATAATTGAATAATCCGTGTTGAAATTCTTTAAAATTCTGGCCGCCTCAAGCACTGCTACCGTACCCGAAGCATTATCGTCCGCGCCCGGCGCAAGCCCGCTCGACGGCATATCGTCGTAATGCGAGCTTATAACGTAATACTGATTCGGGTATTTCGTACCTGTCTTTACGGCAAGCACGTTAACGCTTGTCGAGCTGTTTGTCTGATATCTCGGCGTATAGCCGTAACTCTGCAAACGCTCAAAAATAAACTGAGCCGCCATCGGATTCGATGTACTTGCATAATACCTCGAGGAAATCGTATAAGGTGAGCCTCCAATAACGCAGGAAGTGTCGCCTGATAACTGTCTGTCGAGGAGTGATACTGTCTGAACCGTGACGAGATTTATGAGAGAATCAATTCTGGGGCTGTATCCGGTTTGTGAGAAAGTCGTCGAAAACAGCGAGAAATAACATAAAATCAAAAAAACGGGGAAAATTTTTTTTGCTTTCATATTTGTAATTTATTTGTACATTAAAATAGTCTATTTTGATAACTAATTAAAGGAGAAATTAGCGTTTTTGCGCGGGGGAAGAAAGTTCAATAAATATTGAATTATTGACTTTTAAGTATAATTTGTATAATTTATTAGACTAAATAGTTACTCATGTACAACCGCACTTACAGGAGAAAGGATAGTTTTCTACTTCACGTCTGAAAAAAAAGAGAATTCTTAAAAAATAATTATTTAGATTATGAAGAAAATTTACGTAATGCTGACATTTCTAATGATTTTCATTCTTAATGTCAGTGTTTATTCCCAGCCGGCGCCTCCGGTACTTTTATCTCCGGCCAATAATGCAACGGGAGTTTCCGTATTTCCGACATTTGACTGGACAGATGTATCCGGCGCTACAAGTTACAGAATTCAGGTGAATCAGGGTGTTAACACAATCCTTGATATCTCAAATTTAAGTCAGTCGCAATATTCAGTCGTAACGGCTGTACTGACGTACGGTACGCAGTATTACTGGAGAGCGGGTGCCACAAACGGAAGCGGCACAAACTGGTCAGGATACTGGTACTTTACGACTCAGGATGCGCCTCCTGTTGCGCCGGTACTGGTCTCACCGCCGAACGGCACAATAAATGTATCTCTTACTCCCACTCTTAACTGGAATTCCGTAGCGAACGCCCAGTTTTACAGAGTGCAGATTTCGACGACAAACACATTCAGTTCAACAGTGCTGGACGTGTCGGGTCTTGTCAACACCGGTTACGTTGTTCCTTCCGGACTACTCATAAACAATCAGCAGTACTTCTGGAGGGTCAATGCCTCGAATACGGGAGGTACGAGCGACTGGTCGACTGTCTGGGATTTTACGACAATTCCTGCTCCGCCGCCGGCCCCGACGCTTGTTTCTCCTGCAAACGGAGCAATCAACGTTTCTACTACAGTAACATTTAACTGGAACACGGTATCGACAGCGGCAAGTTATCATCTTCAGGTCTCAAGCAATTCGGCTTTCACAGCGCTTGTAATTGATCAGACAGGGATAACGACGACGAATTACGCTACCCCTTCGGGCATACTTTCGGGTACGACGATGTATTACTGGAGAGTCGCGGGAGCGAATGCCGGCGGACAGGGTAATTGGTCGACATATTGGAATTTTACTACCATCGTAGCGCCGCCCGCGGCACCGATTCTGATATCGCCGCCTAATGGGGCGACCGGAATATCACGGAACCCTGTTCTTACCTGGAACGCGGTACCGAATGCGACGAGTTACAGGGTACAGGTTTCGCTTGATTTATCATTTACGACTCCGATTGTAAATGCTGTTACAGGCAGTGCGACACAGTATACGGTTCCGACAGCTTTGCAGTACGGAACAGCGTACTACTGGCGCGTAAACGCGACCAACGCTGGCGGAACAGGTTCATGGTCGAGCGTATGGAATTTTACGACGCTTATTCAGCCTCCTCCGGCTCCAACTCTTCTTACTCCGCCAAACAATCAGACCGGTGTTTCGCTTACGCCGTCTTTTACATGGTCAAATGTTGCTACCGCTACTTCTTATGTATTCCAGATTTCAACTAACGCTACATTCACAAATATCATAGTCAATGTACCGAACCTGACGTTTGCGAGTTATATGCTTCCAAGCGGATATCTTGTAGGCAACACGAATTATTATTGGAGAGTTGCCGGAGTTAACGCGGGAGGTCAGGGCGCATGGGCACCATATTTCAAATTCACGACACAGCAGTCGTTCACACTTAACCTTAAAGTTTGTCTTGAAGGCTTCTGGAACGGCTCAGCCCAGATAAGGGATACTGTAAGAGTATCTCTCGCGAATGCCAATTCGCCATATTCGATTATCGATAACGGCATGGCATATCTCGACGAGCAGGGTAACGCGAGCATCGGATTTACGAATGCGCCGAACGGGAATTATTATATAATCGTAAAACACAGAAATCATCTTGAAACATGGAGCGGAAGTCCGCAGTCGTTCGCGACAGGCGGTACAACCACCTACAATTTCACCGATATGATTACCAAAGCCTATGGCAGCAATATGAAGCAGGTCGGCTCGGTTTACGTTCTGTACGGCGGCGACGCCAATCAGGACGGTTTCGTTAACGGAACCGATTATACGATATTCAAGTCCCAGTTCGGTCTTGACAGGTATAAAAACGCGGATTTCAACGGCGATGATTTTGTGGACGGTTACGACGCGCTTATATTATATTCGAATCTCGGAAAGAGCATAGCTCGCCCGTATTAATTTTTAAAATTTAAAATTTAAAAAGGTATGAAAAAAATATTTTTAACATTAATAGCAATCTTCCTTATTTCTTCATACTCGGTCGGGCAGGTAAAAGTGAATTTTATCTTACAGAATCCGAGAATAGATAATAACGGAAAATTTGTAATAGATCTGTACGCTGTCGTTCAGGAAGCCCAGACATGGAATGTAGGCAATACCTGCGTCAGAATTAATTACTGGACAACCTCGCCGTCGAACGCGATGACGCTCATTCCGGAGAATCCGGTCGACAATTCGAACCTGAACATTTCCGGCAACGTGAATTACGACAACATGACATCCACCTCGATATTGAACGACACGGCTGTCAGTCTGAATATACTCTTGCTTCAGGGCAAACCTGCGTACCAGTTCATACAGGGCACGCAGTGGCTCGGCTCGCTGAAGTTTAACGTTTCGACTCTTACAGCCTGCGTGAATATGACATTCACGACCAATTCAGCAGTATTCGATAACCTTACACCGCTTACATACGGCACTCAGTGGACCAAGACGGATCCTCCTCCCTGCCTGATAAGCGCGGTGCATAATTACTCATCGGAAATTCCGAAGAATTACAGTTTATCTCAGAACTATCCGAATCCGTTTAATCCTGTTACAATGATAAGGTTCGCTCTGCCGAATTCAGGTAACGTGTCGCTCAAAGTTTACGATATTCTCGGAAGGGAAGTCGCTAATCTTGTGAGCGGATTCAAGAGAGCGGGCGAATACATCGTTGATTTTGACGCTTCGTCACTTACTTCGGGCGTCTATTTCTACAGGCTCGAAAGTGAAGGATATGTAGAAGTGAAAAGAATGGTCGTTCTGAAATAACAAAGAGCAATTTTTAATAATATAAAACCCGGCATTGCCGGGTTTTTTTTATACCCCTTATAATTATTATTGAATTTATGTTCATTTATCACCTGCATTTATAAAATTTACATTCCTTTTTATATATCCATGGTTTATTTTTACAGAAAGTTATATTAATCAAACTATCAAAATCGTGAAAAAGATTATCCTATTTTCGCTCGTCTCACTTTTTGTTATTCTTGCGGGCAGCGTTTATGCTCAGTCTGTACAGGAAAAATATTCCAAGGTGAGAATATACGCGACCTCCGAGAATGATTTCAATAAAATGACTTCATCCGGATTATTTCTTGAAGGCGGTATACACAAGAAGGGCGAGTATTTTGAAACGTGGTTATCGGAAACCGAAATCGCGTCTTTAAATAAATCAGGTGTTCCTTACCAGATAACGGTTAACGACTGGATGGAATACTATAACAGTTTTCCCCCTCTGACTTCCAAACAGTTCGGCGACATCATGAAGAATTCAAGGGACAATTATAATGTTTATCATAACATACTCGGCTCGATGGGCGGGAATCTGAAAGTTGCCGAGATAATAAATAAACTTGATTCTCTCAGAATTGAGTATCCTAATCTTGTATCGGTAAAGTGGTCATTAGGAAACACGTTCGAAGGCAGGCCGATGTGGACGGTCAGAATAACGAAGAATCCCGACGCTCCGACAGGAAGGCCGGAAATATGGTACAACGGCGTTACGCATGCGCGTGAACCCGGAGGAATGATGAACGTTCTGTATTATGTTTACTGGCTCGTTGAAAATTACGGAACAGACCCAATAGCAACTTACATACTGAACAACCGCGAAATTTACTGGACGCCGATTATCAATGTCGACGGTTATTACTACAACGAAACAACGAATCCAACCGGCGGCGGTATGTGGAGAGCAAACAGACACGTAACAACAGGAAGCTGCGGCTACGTTGACCTTAACAGGAACTTCGGAACATGGAATTTCTGGAACTCAAGTAACGGCGGCTCAAGCACTGACGCATGCGCCGGCGGACAGGGCACCTACAGGGGTTTATACCCCATGTCAGAGCCTGAACTCGTAAACTGGAAAAATTTTGAGAACTCGAGAAACTTCAGGTGCGAAGTAGATTATCACACATACGGAAATTATCTTATCAAACCTTACGCATGGTGCGACCCGACTCCGACTCCGGACGATGCTATATTCAATCAGTTCGGAACCGATATAGTCGCGGTAAATCACTTTGCTTACGGCACACCGTTACAGACTGTAGGTTATACGGTTCGCGGCGGAAGCACGGACTGGGTTTACAGCACTGATTCCACCGGGCATTCACAGCATGTATTTTGTTTTTCTCCGGAAGTAGGTGTAATAGGTTTCTGGTCGAATGCTGCCAGTATCGTCTCTGAAGCCCAGACATGCTTTTTCCAGAATCAGTATCTGGCGCTTGTCGCCGGAGCGTACGTCAATACGGTCAGCACGGCGCTTAACAAACCTACATACGTTCAGGGCGAATCCGGCAACTTCAAGATTGTCTTCAAGAATAAAGGACTCGCAAGCGCTCAGAACGTTAAAGTCGAATTTATTCCTCAGACTACATATCTGACAGTTCCGACGCAGGTTTATATAAAAGCTTCGCTCGGCTCGTTCCTATCCGACAGTACGACATTCAATTTTTCTATCGGCGCTACTTGCCCGAATAATTCTGTAATTAAGGCAAGATTAAGACTGAAACAGGACGATACAGTTACGGTTTATGATAAGATGGTGAATATTTTTGTCGGTACCGGTTATTCCATACTCAGAGACAGCGCGGAAAACGGAACAACGAATTTTCCGACGATGACAAACTGGGCGATAGTTACAAATAAATATCTTTCCCCGACTCATTCTTTCAAGGGCTCATGCCTCTCAAGCACGGTCAGCCAGATGGTCTCTGTTCCTCTGAACGTTTCGGCTTATCCGTCCGTGTATCTAAGTTGGTATCAGAAATTCGCTCTTGAAACCGGATACGATTACGGATTTGTCGATGTATCGAGCAATAACGGCACGACATGGCAGCGTATAGCGACGTTCAACGGACTGGATTCCGCGTCATGGAAACTGCAGAGTTTCGATATATCATCGCTTGTTACCGGCTCGACTAACATGCTTATCAGGTTCAGGGATTCCTGCGATACCTCGCTAAACTGGGACGGCTGGTATGTGGATAATATTAATGTAACCGCGTACGCGCTTACACCGACTACGGCAGGAAATACTCAGGGCATCGTGCCTGATAGATTCAGCCTCGAACAGAATTACCCGAATCCGTTCAACCCGGTAACACAGATTAGTTACGCCGTACCGAAAGACGGTTTCGTCAGGATTTCGGTATATGACGTGCTCGGACGGGAGGTGAAAACACTCGTCGGCGAAATAAAGAAAGCGGGATATTATTCTGTTGATTTCGACGGAAGCGGTCTTTCAAGCGGCTACTATTTCTACAGAATGGAAAGCGCGAATTTTATAGAAACGAAGAAAATGATGCTGGTGAAATAAAGGACTGTTATTTTCATTAAAGCGTATTTTAAGGATTAATATTTATTTATAAAAGTCAATACATTACCCGGCAATTATGTGCTTGGTAATGTATTGCTTTTTTAAGGTAAATTGAGGAAAATATATTTTCACAATTTACTTTAAAAAAATGGGCAACATAGTTAGAGTTTTCTTCGCGATACTTCTGCTCTCATGCTTCTCCGCTTCTTCTCTTTTTTCTCAGATAAACACAGGTCATGAGGACCAGAAATATTCCAAAGTCAGAATTTACGTTACATCTTCCGCCGATATAAAGCGGATACAGAATGCCGGACTCGCTCTTGAAGACGGCATACACAAAGACGGCAAATACCACGAAACATGGCTTTCGTCTCAGGATATTTCTATACTGAAATCGACCGGAGTCCCGTATGAGATTATTATTGATGACTGGATGGAATACTATAACAACCTGCCGAAAATGTCCTCCGCGGAATTCAGACAGGCGATTGAAAAATCCCAGAACGAGTACGGGGTTTCACACAACATTATGGGTTCCATGGGCGGATTCCTGAAAAGACAGGAAGTAATCAACAAACTGGATTCGATGAGGCTCCAGTATCCAAACCTTGTTTCCGCCAAATGGTCTATAGGTATGACTTACGAAAACCGTGAAATCTGGTGCGTAAGGGCTACAAAAAATCCTGACGCTCCCACTGGACGTCCTGAAGTTTTTATATACGGTCTCACGCATGCCCGCGAGCCAACCG
Organism: Bacteroidota bacterium; assembly: GCA_021286895.1. Taxonomy (GTDB): domain Bacteria; phylum Bacteroidota; class Ignavibacteria; order Tepidaquicellales; family Tepidaquicellaceae; genus CAIKZJ01. The sequence continues at coordinate 12,940 of JAJTBN010000049.1, forward strand.
GTATGGAAAGCCTTATCTATTACATGTACTGGCTTTTCGAAAACTATAACATAGACCCACTTGCAACATATATACTGAATAACAGAGAAATATATTTCGTGCCCATTTATAACGGCGACGGATATTATTACAATGAAACATCAAACCCCACCGGCGGCGGAATGTGGAGAAAGAACCGCAAGCCCTGTTCAGGCGGTTATGGTACGGACCTTAACAGAAATTATGGAATCTATTCATACTGGAATTCTTCTAACGGCGGTTCCTCTACCAGTTGCAGCAGTGATACCTACAGGGGCACATCACCTAATTCAGAACCTGAAACACAGGTGTTTGAAAATTTTGTAAATTCAAGAAATTTCAAATCAGGTATCAGTTTCCATACTTATGGTAATCATTTAATAAAGCCATGGGCATGGTGTGACCCGACTCCGACTCCGGATGATGCTGTCTTTAATGAATGGGGTCTGGATATGAATCAGTATAATCATTACAATTACGGCACCTGCTATCAGTTACTTTCATATTATTCAAGAGGCGATGCTCTTGACTGGATGTACAACGATTCAGCCCATTCGCATATTATTGCGTTCACATCGGAAGTCGGTTCGGATTTCTGGCCGCCTCAATCGGAAATAATGCCCGATGTTCAGGCAAATCTATGGATGTGCCAGTATATATCGATGGCAGCGGGACCTTTTGTAAACAACAAATCAGTCACGTTCAACAAACAAACGTACACGCAGAATGAAACAGGAAACGTGAAGATTGTTTTCAGGAATAAAGGCAGAATGGACGCGTCGAACATAAAGGTCGAGTTTATGCCAATGAGCAGTTATATAACAATCCCGACGCAGGTTTATACAAAAGCATCGATGCCGTCGTTTACATCAGACAGCGTTACGTTCAATTTCACGATATCCGGTTCGGCGCCCAATATGTACGCAGTTCCTACGAGAATCCGTCTGAAACAGAACGATACGAATATCGTGTACGACCAGGTATATAATGTTCTTATCGGCACGGGCGTGACAACATTCGCGGACAGCGCCGAAAACGGCACGTCAAACTGGACGTTCGGAACAGGGTGGGGAATAAACACAACTAATTATCACACGCCTACGCATTCTTTCGCTTATCCGAACTACGGTATTAGCGTGAACAATTCGATGTCGCTGAATTTCCCGCTTAATCTTTCGGCTTATCCTGTGGCGTACCTTCAGTACTGGCACAGGTATGATGTTGAATCAGGTTATGATTTCTGCTACGTCGAATTATCGAGCAACAACGGAAGCACGTGGCAGCAGGTATCGGCATATTCGGGAACGAACAATACATGGACACAGCAGGTATTCGATGTCACTTCGATGATTGGCGGCTCGAATAACGTCAGGGTGAGATTCAGACTGACAAGCGACGCGGGCGTACAGAATACAGGATGGTATGTTGATGACATCAAGATTACCAATTATTACGGACCCGTTACGGGTGTAGGAAACCTCAATCCGGAACTCCCGGCGAAGTTTTCTCTTGAACAGAATTATCCGAATCCTTTCAATCCTTCAACACAGATAAATTATGCTCTGCCAAAGGACGGATTCGCGAAAATAACCGTGTTCGATATACTCGGCAGGGAAGTCAGAACTCTCGTCAGTGAATTTAAGAAAGCGGGTTATTATTCCGTTGAATTTGACGGCAGCAGCCTTTCCAGCGGTTTCTATTTCTACAAACTGGAATCGAACGGTTTTGTAGAAACAAAGAAGATGATGCTTGTAAAATAATTTTAATTTTTATAAGAAAAAAGCGCCGCGGAGCTAATCACGCGGCGTTTTTTTATATGAGGAATATTCTACAGGTTTTTCACTTTAGGCTTAATCTCGACTTTCGTCTTGCTGTCTTTAAAGCAGTCGTAACATACATCGAGGTACGTATCGCTGTAAACGGAAATATTTTCCTGATAAAATGTATATGAATAATCTTCGTCTTCCATTATTATCTCAAAATCATAAGTCCCTTCGCTGAGGAGAAGGCTCATCTTTTCGCCGGGGTATATGTCCGAATCAGTCTGGTCCTTGCTCCATCTGGATTCAAAAGTCGTCTTGTAATAAACAGAAGTTATATACTTGTACTGGTCCGTATTCGAAAAGGTGACATAATGATAATTTACGTTCCAGAGACTGTCACAGCCCGAGAACAGGACAGCGGCTGTAATAAACGCGAATATGTAAATTAGTCTTTTCATGTTCTTCAATTTAACTTAATTTTTATACACAACTTTAACCCTTGATGTTCCGTAAATAATAAAAGAAATTGCACTGGGTGTTTACAATTTAATTATTTTTGTAATTTGTTTTAATCTAAATAAGAACAATGAAAAACATTAAAATTTACCTCCTTGCACTGTTTTCAATATTCCTTATAGGAACAGTGAGCGCGCAGACAGCGGATGAAATTATTGAAAAATATGCCGATGCGATTGGAGGAAGAACGGCTATAAGCGCGGTAATATCAGTCAAGACTGTCGGCTCTTTGAGCATGACGGGCATGGATTTCCCGTTTACAATGTATACAACCTATCCCGATAAAAGCTACCTTGAAGTGAATATACAGGGAATGGTGATGA
>JAJTBN010000050.1 GCA_021286895.1 Bacteroidota bacterium
TAACGCGAACACATCTTCTCAGTATCAGCGCACATTTTGGATGCCTGGTAAGCCACAGGGAACGAAAGTGTATTATTATTTTGCCGTTCAGGATTCACTCGGAACTGAAGTAACGACTCTGCCGAGAGGCGGCGGCGGACTGAATCCTCCCGGTACTATTCCTCCTTCTTCATTGTTTTATTATGAAGTCCTGAGAGATAATCAGAATTGCTCTTCAACCGTTCCGAAACAAATCAACGATTTTCAGACAACCCGTGATACAATCGTATCCAATTATCCCGGGTATGTCGCCCTGGCAAAAGTAAATCTGACGATAAACCATACTAATGACGGCGATTTGCTTTTAAGACTTTCGAAACAGGGCGCCGGCTCATGTGACCTGTCAATCAGGAACGGACAGGGCGGACAGAATTATACAAACACTACATTTTACGACGGCGCGACACTGCCGATTACACAGATGCCTCCTCCGTTTACGGGCGAGTACAGACCCCAGACTCCTTTAAATATATTCATAAACCAGCCTGTTTCGGGAAACTGGGTGTTGAGCGTACTCGACAGCGCCTCGTCGAATCAGGGAACGCTTGTAAATTGGTGTATGATTTTTCAGGTGAAGAGTTCCGTAGGCATTCAGGAGGAAGGCACACCCGTGAAATATGCTTTGTCACAGAATTACCCGAACCCTTTCAACAGTTCAACGCGGATATCATATTCGATTCCAAAGAGCGGAGACGTTAGTCTGAAGATATACGACCTGCTCGGCAGGGAAGTGAGAACATTAATAAACGAATATCAGAATGCGGGAAATTATATAGCAATGTTCAACGCGGGCGATATGGCAAGCGGTGTGTATTTATATGAACTGAAAACAGTTGGTTTCAGAGAAATTAAAAGAATGGTGTTACTCAAATAGAAAATATAAACGAAAGTAGTATGAAAGCCATGACAAAGGTTTATTTTGTTTTTCTGTGTCTATTTCCACAGGCGCTTCTTTGCCAGTATTTGAATGTCAGGGTAAATACCGATAACAACGTGTTCTATCCGACTGAAGAATCAATAACGATTAATACAAGGAACACTAATCAGTTAGTCATAGGGGTTAACACGATGAATATCACACCTTCGGCAATGGGATATTACTACTCTTCGAACGGAGGATACAATTGGTCAGGAAATTATATTATGTCATCATACGGGCAGTATGGCTCTGACCCTTGTGTGATTACGGATACATCGGGAGCGTTTTACTATTTCGGACTTGGAAACTGGCGGATTCCGCCTCCGAACCTCGATAAAATTCTGTGCACTAAATCGATAAACGGAGGTCTGAACTGGACTGACGCGTGTCAGTTAGCGCTTCTCACGCCGAAGATGGACGATAAAGAATACGCCTGTGTAGATTTTTCAGGCGGCAGCCCGTATGTAAACTATATTTACATTACCTGGACGCTTTTCGATACGTACAATTCTTATAACACGAACGACAGTTCGAATATTTATTTCTCACGGTCAACTAACAGCGGCATTACATTCAGCGCTCCGGTCAGAATTAACAAGCAGGCTGGGAATTGCCGTGATTCGAGCCTGACGGTCGAAGGAGCCGTTCCCTGTACGGGTCCGAACGGTGAGATTTATGTCTCATGGGGAGGGAATAATGTTATCAGTTTTGACAGGTCTACTAACGGGGGCGTGACATGGCTCGATGATGACATCACGGTAACTCAACAACTAGGAGGATGGGCCGGCGGTAACGCATTCCCGATTACCGCGTGCGATATTTCAAATTCACCTTACAGAGGAAACGTGTATATTTGTTTTACTGACAAAAGAAGCGGAGCGGGTGACAAAGATGTTTGGGTCGTAAGATCGACAAATTCCGGAACTAACTGGAATAATCCCGTAAGGGTAAATAACGACGGCCCGGGCTATCAGGAATATCTTCCCTGGATGTGCGTAGACCAGGTTACCGGGTATATATACGTTGTATATTACGATGACCATTACGATTATCCGTTATACAACGTAACGCTAGCCCGGTCAACGAACGGCGGGGCAAGTTTCAAGAATGTAAAAATCTCTTCGACTTCCTCGCTTCTGAACGGTTATATCGGGGATTACATCGGAGTTACGGCGCATGACAACAAAGTACGGGCTGTATGGAACTATAACTATTACGGGGGCTATCCGGCTGTGTGGGTGGCAATCGTTGATTCGTTTGTTCCGTATATCGACCATACTCCGCTTCAGTCGACCGCGGATACGTCGGTCAGAACCGCATCGGCGTTAATAGAATTCGCGGATAATACCGGAGCGGCAGGCGCTCCCCGTCTTTACTACAAGACGGCCGGAAGTCAGTTTACCGTTGTTCAGGCATACGAAGTAACTCAGTTGCAATATAAATTCCATATCCCCGGCTATCCCCCGGGAACGAAGGTTTACTATTATCTTGCGGCGCAGGATTCGTCCGGATCGATTATTAAAACGCTGCCCGAAGGCGGCGGCGGCATAAATCCGCCGGGTACAACGCCGCCGGCGAATCTTTTGTATTATGAAATATATTCAAACAGGAATTCATGCTCCGTTACCCTGCCCAAACCGATTTTGGATAATGCAATCACAGCGGACAGCATATACTTGAATTATCCGGGTTATATAGTGAAAGGAACAGTCAATATGTCACTAAACCATCCGAATGACGGTGACCTCATTATAATGTTAGTGAATTCCGGGTCGGGAGCGATTACTCTCAGCAGCAGGAACGGCGAGGGAGGAAGCAACTACATCAATACTACATTTGACGATAACGCGTCTCTATCGGTAACGCAGGGCTCGCCGCCTTTCTCGGGTCCTTACAAACCCCAGAACCCATTGAGCGTTTTGTCAAATTTACCTCTCACGGGAAATTGGATTTTGAAAGTTCTGGATGTCGCTCCCGGCAACCAGGGCACTCTTACGAACTGGTGTATCAGTTTTCTCGTCAAATCGTCAATCGGAGTAAATGAAAATGAAACGCCCTCATGTTATAAATTATCTCAGAATTACCCGAACCCTTTTAATTCTGCAACGAGAATATCCTATTCAATAGCGAAAAGTTCGGATGTGACAATGAAAATTTACGATTTGCTCGGCAGGGAAGTGAGAACATTAATAAACGAATACCAAAATGCGGGAAATTATATTGTGATGTTCAATGCAGGAGAACTTGCGAGCGGTGTGTATTTTTACAAATTAAGCGCGGGTGATTTCACAGAGATAAAGAAAATGGTTTTAGTAAAATAATATCTTTGGTACGGTTACTTTTATATTGACGTTTTCCTTTTGAATTAAAACATTCAAAATGTTTGAATATCTTAATCGGAACATAATTGAAACAAATTACAGACATGCTGAAACCGATTAAAAGAATCATTAATCTGGAAGAAGGTTCCGATAAAGAGAAGACAATTGAGCAGATAAACAATGATGTGTACATGCGCGGAGCGAATGTGGTTTATCTTGTGTGTTCCGCTTTGCTCGCGTCAATCGGCCTTGACGTAAGTTCGCCCGCGGTAATAATTGGAGCGATGCTTATTTCTCCTCTCATGTCCCCGATTCTCGGTATCGGACTGTCTCTCGGTATTCATGAAAAGGAGAAATTCATTATCTCTGTAAGAGAATTCGCAATTTCAGTCGCGATAGGTTTTCTGGTTAGTTACGTTTATTTCTTAATAACCCCGCTTGGTAATGCTACAACCGAATTGCTCGCAAGAGTCAAACCCACGGTGCTTGATCTTCTTGTTGCGTTTTTTGGAGGAACAGCCGGCATAGTTGCGATTTCAAGGACCAGAGCCGCTGCCGCTCTTCCCGGTGTCGCGATTGCGACAGCATTGATGCCTCCTGTATGCACAGCGGGTTTCGGTCTTGCATCCGGGAATTACAATTTCTTCTTCGGCGCTATTTATTTATTCTTCATAAACGCCGTGTTCATCTCTTTCTCTGCGTATTTGTTCGTGCGATATCTAAAGTTTCCCGTGAAAGCATACGCGGATAGCAGAAGACTAATGAGAACAAGGATTATCGTGCTGGTTTTTGTAATACTTGTAGCCGTTCCGAGTTTCTATATATTCTACGGCGTTATAACCGATGCAAGGTTTACCGGAAGCGTTGAAAAGTTTGTCAAAACCGAACTGCCAAAAAGAAATCTCAAGGTCATCGACTGGAAATATGTAAAAGGAGACAACGGCTCTAATCACCTTAATGTCTATGCCGCGGGGAGGGAAATATCCAAAGTAAGTAAGGATACACTTGAAACGCTTCTGAATAATTATGGAATAGGGAATACAAAATTCACCCTCACACTGCTAAGCGATGAGGAGGGTAAAGAATATTTCAGGAATGAACTCAGCGCCGATATTATGTCAAAGGTGAAACTTATGCAAAAATCACAGGAAGAATTATTCACCGATACGGAGAAAAAAATGTACGAAAATGATTCAGCTAAACTCGTTGACATCTGCCGCGATCTGAAATTTTTTATGCCGGAAATCGAATCTATTGGCTATTCGAAAAATTACTTTGAATCAGCGGATATAAAAGACAGCAGCAATATTAAAAGAATGACGCTCTTCAGGATTAACTGGAGAAACGGATTGAAGAAAAACAGAATAATCGGCAAGGAAAACGAAATAAGGGAATACCTCAAAACAAAAATAATCGCCGATACAATCGCTGTTATGAGCGAAAAATAGGCATTATTTGACATTCCGGATATTATTTAATATATTATATAGCATAATTATAACGGTATTTCATACCGTAATTCCTCATTTATCGTAAACCGAATGAACTTTCGGTTTACAAACGAAATAGTACGTGGATTATTAATTCCCGCAAAAATTGCCAAAAATGAAAATCGATTTTGCAATTTAACATATTTATGTTATTAGTCGGATCTGTTTATTTGCGTTACTGGGTATTACCTATTCCGACAGATTTTCGGTTTTGTCCGCGAAAATTTACGGACTTACTCGCACTCTTATTAGCGTGATAAACGAAATCCGATTAAATACTGATTTTATATTAAACTGTACCGGCAATTTAAGACACGATAAGTCGAAATTTTAAAAAGTATTTTTACAGGAGGGAAATATGAAGTTATTCATAGTTTCAAACCGGCTTCCGGTAACATTTGAAGAAAATGGCGGAGATTACAGGTTGAAAAAGAGCGCCGGAGGGCTCGTAACCGGCATCAGCGCTTATCTGGAATCGATGAATACATCTTCACTCGATAAGACCAATTACAACTGGATTGGATGGCCTGGAATCTCATTTCCGGAGAAAAAAGAAAAAGAGATAAAAGAAAATCTTTCGGAATACAAATTGACTCCGATTTTTATTTCCGAAAAAATCATGGATAAATTTTATTTCGGATTCTGCAACAAAACCGTGTGGCCGTTGTTCCATTATTTCCCTGCATATACTGTTTACGACAATGAAATGTGGGAAACTTACAGGCAGGTTAACGAAAAGTTCTGCGACTCTGTATGCGATATGGCTGATGAAAACGACATCATCTGGATTCACGATTACCATCTTCTTCTTCTTCCCGGCATGATACGAAAAAGGAAGCCGAATGCTAAAATAGGATTTTTCCTTCATATCCCTTTCCCGCATTTTGAAATGTTCAGACTTATGCCGGATGCGTGGAGGAAGGAAATTCTCAACGGAATGCTGGGCGCAGACCTTAGCGGGTTCCATACTTATGATTATTCGAGATATTTTCACGGTTGTGTGCTGAAAATACTTGGGCATGACAATTATCTCGGCGAGATACAAATGTCCGACAGAATTGTCAAAGTTGAAACGTTTCAGATGGGAATCGATTTTAATAATTTCGACATGAATTCTAATAACGAAAAGACGAATAAAGAGGTCGAAAAATTAAAGAGGAGTTTCCGCGGGCAGAAAGTCGTTCTGTCAATCGACAGGCTTGACTATACAAAAGGCATCGTCAACCGGATGAAGGGCTTTAGAAAATTTCTCGAATTGAATCCCGATTGGCACGGTAAAGTCACAATGCTCGCTGTGACCGTTCCTTCAAGAATCGGCATAGAGAAATACAGCCAGATGAAAAGGGAAATCGACGAACTTATAGGAAAAATCAACGGTCAGTACGGGACAATGAACTGGACTCCGATAATTTATCAGTACAGGAGTTTCCATGACGAATTTCTCCTTGCTCTGTACAGGATAAGCGACGTAGCCCTTATTACACCTTTAAGGGACGGTATGAATCTTATCGCAAAAGAATATATAGCGAGCAGGTCCGATTGCACAGGTGTTCTGATTTTGAGTGAAATGGCTGGAGCCTCAAAGGAAATGATAGAAGCGCTCGCTATAAATCCGAACCATACTGAAGACATAGCCGTATCCCTGAAAACAGCCCTTGAAATGAGTGCTGCAGAACAGATAAAAAGGAATACTGCAGTAAGGAAAAGACTCAAATCTAACGATGTAATTGCATGGGCGAATAATTTTATTTTGGCGCTTTATAATATAAAAGCAAAACAGCGCACGTTCGAAAAAAAATATCTTGATGAAAAAATAAAATCCGGGCTTATTGCGGATTATTCGCGCTCTAAAAAGCGCATAATATTTCTCGATTATGACGGTACGCTCGTTCCCTTTGACGATGATCCGGGTTTATCAAGGCCGGATAAAGATCTTTTGGAACTTCTTGCCCGTTTATCCTCAACGTCCGGAAATCATGTTGTCGTAATAAGCGGAAGGGATATGAAAACTCTTGATGAATGGTTCCGGCAGCTTAATGTCTCGCTTGTTGCCGAACACGGTGTCTGGATAAAGAAAAAATTCAAGAAGTGGAAGATAGCGCAAAAACTCGATGACGGCTGGAAAGGAAAAATTAAACCGGTTCTCGATAATTACACTAATCTGCTTGCGGGTTCTTTCTACGAAGAGAAAAGCCATTCAATAGTATGGCATTTCAGGAAGTCGGATAAAGTTTACGGGGAAATGGTCGCAAACGAACTCACTGACAGCCTGAAGAACATAACGTCACGTATGAACCTTCAGGCATTGCGCGGCAAGAATATAGTGGAAATCCGGAATATCGGAATCGATAAGGGCACGGCCGTGAAGGATTTCAGGATAGATTCCAACTACGATTTTATACTGTCAATCGGCGATGACTGGACGGACGAAGATATGTTCAGGGCTCTTCCTTCAAACGCATATTCAATCAAAGTCGGTATGGAGAAATCTTATTCAAAATTCAATCTTCATAATTATCAGGAGGTAAGAAGCCTGCTTAAGGAGTTGATAAATGCAAAATAAAAATTTTGTTTTTTATCTCGAGTACAATCTGCCTGTGCTGCTCGGTATGAAGGCGGCTAACGTATACGAACTTCTCGAAGGTCTGAGGGTGATACCCGATTCGTCGCTCTATTATCATACGCATAAATTCCTGATTCAGCATCACTATCTTATTCCGGAACCTCCCAACGATTTTGCGTACTGGCTCAGAAATATATTGATACAGCCGCATCTCGGGGAGATGATAGCGAGCATAAATATCGCATCTTGCAACAGTTTGGGACAGCTCAGGGAAAAAATGATTGAGATAATCGAAAATCACGACAGAACGGGTTACGGCGTTAATTGTCACGAAGGATTCGAATTCAGATTTATGTCCTGCAAGACTTTCAGGTTCAGATATAATGATGAAGCTTCCAACCTCGGAGAATTTTATGATATACTTAAGAAAATCGATATAAGTACTTTCTATGTTAATGTTTTCAGCCCGTTGCTCAGGCAGGGAAAAAAGCGGAACAATTTTGCCGAATGGTTTGCCCAAATCGGCGAAGAAGCCCTTGCCGAAAAAGTATCAAGCCTTGACCCTTACACAATGACCCTTGAAGGATTAAGACAGCGTATTCTAAATATTATAAAAAACCATGGTCAATATAGATGATTACAGAAAAATAACCGGTGACGAAACCGTCGACGGACTGTTGATAATTGCCGGGAAACTCGAAGGCAGGATGATACAACATATAAATTCCACCGCCGTCGGAGGAGGAGTCGCGGAGATACTCACCCGAATGGTGCCGCTGTTAAAACAGTTGAACGTTAACACAAGATGGGATGTGATTAAGGGAGATGAGAAGTTTTTCGCCATAACAAAAGCATTCCACAACGCTCTTCATGGCGTGCGTGAAGAATTCCGGAAAGATGACTTTGAGTATTTTCTTGAAGTTAACAGAACCAACGCCGAAGAAATAAGTTTTGACGGAGACATGGTATTCGTTCACGACCCGCAGCCCGTTGCTCTAATCGAGAAGAAAATAAGCAGCGGTTCACGATGGGCGTGGAGATGCCATATTGATTTTACCAACCCTCAGGAAGATGTAATAAGGTTTCTTGAAAACTATATAAACATGTATGACAGCTCTGTGTTTTCGGCTCCGGCTTTCGCAAGGAAACTTTCGATTCCTCAAATACTTATCTCGCCTTCCATAGACCCTCTCAGCGATAAGAATAAAGAACTTTCCGATGAAATAATTTCTAACATTGCGGAAAAATTCGGTCTTGACAGAAGCAGACCTATCGTCTCGCAGATTTCCAGGTTTGATTATCTGAAAGATCCGCTTGGCGTGATTGAGGTTTACAGAAAAGTGAAAAAATACAACGACTGCCAGCTTGTACTTGCCGGCGGCGGTGCTACAGATGACCCTGAAGGCATGAAAGTTCTCAACGAAGTATATGCCTCTGCGAACGGAGACCCCGATATTCATGTTATTTTTCTTCCCCCTTCCAGCGATATTGAAATTAATGTTCTTCAGCGCATCTCAAATGTCGTTTTACAGAAATCTCTTAAAGAGGGTTTCGGTCTTACGGTCGCCGAAGCGCTATGGAAAGAAAAACCCGTTATCGCAGGCGCGGTCGGTGGAATCCCGCTTCAGATAAAACATCAGTATTCGGGCATACTCAGTTATACCATTGACGGAACCGCTTTCTATCTTAAGCAGCTTCTCAACGAGCCTGTTTTTGCGAAAGAACTCGGTATTAACGGGAAGAATCATATTAAAAATAATTTCCTTATAACCAGACATATCAGGGATTATTTGCTCCTTTTCCTCTCCCTGCTCGACAAAGATATGAAGTTCTTAAATGAGTAAAATAAGTACTTTAATGAGAAATGACTGAGGACTGAAAATTGAATTTCAAAAATAAATCTGTTAGGATATTTTCTTTTAATCATGTATTGTGACAATGGCGAATAAAAGAATCAAGAATGTTTTCCGGCGTTTAAGTCAGACTGAACATCTCTATATTATAATTCTTTCTATCATAATAGGTACCGTCGCGGGTTTTGCCGCGGTGGGAGTCAGATTACTCATACACTCGATAACCATGCTTTCTTTCCCCGGTAACGGATCGCTTCTGGATAACATGACAGCGCTTCCGTGGTACCTTAAAGTTTTAATCCCGGCAATCGGCGCTCTCATTGTCGGACCGATGATTTATAAATTTGCTCCCGAGGCGAAAGGGCACGGAGTCCCCGAAGTAATGGCCTCGTTAATCCAGAAAGGCGGAAGAATAAGACCTCGTGTGGCAATCGTGAAAGCTATCGCTTCATCGATTACGATTGGTACGGGCGGCTCTGTCGGCAGGGAAGGCCCCATTATCCAGATAGGGGCAAGCATCGGTTCTACAATCGGACAGATTCTGAATCTCTCGACCAGAAGAACGAAGACATTGCTCGGATGCGGAGCCGCGGCAGGTATCGCGGCCGCGTTCAACGCTCCTATTGCGGGCATACTTTTCTCTCTCGAATTGCTCCTGATGGATTTCTCGGCCGACAAACTTATTCCCGTCGCGCTTTCTTCCGTAATATCGACTACAATATCCAGAAACATCGAGGGCAACTTCGCGGCATTCTCAGTTCCTCAATATTCGCTTCTCAGTTCTTATGAACTGATTTTTTATCTTATACTCGGACTTCTTTCGGGAATAGTCTCGTTTTTGTTCATAAAGGCCCTTTATTTTTCGGAAGATTTATTCGACGACAGGCTTAAGATGCCTGTTTACCTTAAACCCGTGATAGGTGGTCTGCTGCTTGGTACACTTGCGATATTTTATCCGCATGTACTCGGAATGGGTTACGATTCGATTAACCTCGCGCTTCAGGGTAAGATAGTTATTGCCTTTTCGCTGATTTTAATTTTCGCGAAAATTCTGGCGACGTCCGTTACTCTGGGCTCGGGAAGTTCAGGCGGTATATTCGCCCCCTCTCTTTTTATGGGTGCCATGCTGGGAAGCATGTTCGGAGGTATTGTTCATAACATATATCCGGAAATTACGGCTGGTCCCGGAGCCTACGCGCTCGTCGCGATGGCGGGACTTGTGGCGGGAACTACAAGAGCGCCGATAACGGCTATAATCATAGTGTTCGAAATGACTTCCGACTATCATATCATTCTGCCTCTCGTTATTGTATGCGTTATAAGCACATATATTTCCGCGAAGTTTTCGAGAGAATCAATCTACACGCTTAAACTCGTCCTTAGAAATATAAATATCAAGGAAGGCACTGAAAACAATCTTCTTGAATCCCTGTCGGTTCGGAGTGTTCTGAAGACAGATGCGGAAAGCGTCACAAATTCCCAGTCGGTCGAAGATATACTCGACAGAACTACGAGAAGCAATAACCCTGTTCTGCCCGTGACGGATGACAACGGAACGCTGCTCGGTATTCTGACGCTTCCGGATATTCTACAGCTTTTCAGAAATAAAGAATATTTGAATGAACTTGTGATTGCAGGCGATATCATGAATACGGATGTCGTGCCGCTTACACTCGACGACAATTGTTTTACCGCCGTTGAAAGGATGCGTGATTACGATATAGAAGGCATACCCGTAGTTAACAACGATATGATGAATAAGTTTGAGGGAATGGTATGGGGAGGCGATGTCCATGCGCAGTATCTGCGGGAAATGGAAAGAATCGACCTTGTGTCAAAACTTGCCAGCAGCGTATCGATGAAGGAAACCGAAAGCCAGGTTACATTCCATGCAGGCTATGTAGTCGCGGATATCGAAGTTCCCCGCTCATTTGTGGGAAAGAAAATAATTGAACTCAACATAAGGAAAAATCTCGGCGTGGAAATACTGGCTGTCAAAACGACTCTGAACGGTAAGGAATCGTTTGTCGCATTTCCGGGAAGCGATTATGTATTCAGTGAAAATGACAGGATTAATATCGCGGGTCTCTCGAGGAACGTAAATAAAATCAAGAACGATTCTGTTTAATTATAAAGCCCGCCGTTTCAGGCGGGCATACAATATTTATCAGAATGTTACGGTAATTCCGAATTTGAAAGAATCGAAGTCGAGCGCGGCTTCGCCTCCGAAAGGCCAGTTCATTTCTTTGGACTTTAACTGGTAAATCCCGAAGTAATAAGCGTTCTTCAGCAGAAAATTCACTATTGAGCCTGCCGCGGGCTCTCTGCGCAGTATGCTTTTTACAAACTCATCGATTAATCCGATTCCCGCTTCTTCAACAAGCATGCTTCCGGTTTGTTTCCAGAACAGATATCGCTGGTAAGTGTTAGAGCGTTCATACCCTGCGTTTATCGCGATGTTCTTCGTGAAGTGAATGTTCAGTCCGCCTTCCCACGCGTTTCCGAATCTGAAAGACTTGTTGTACAGAAGAAGTCTGTTCATGTCAGTGAGATCAGTTGAATCTGGAAGCGACTTCATATCGAGCCTCGTCCATGTCATAGTGCTTGATGTGAAAGGAAGAATCGAGACGTTGCCGCCAAGACTGATTGGATAGCCTTCCTTTCTTCCGATTCCGAAGCGCCAGCTGCTTGATTTAAGATTACCTTCGGTCTTTTGTCTTGCATCCAGGTCAGAAGAGATATTTCCGAAATCGAAATACGCGAATACGTATTTTGACAGGCCGTTCCTTCTTCGGGTTTGCTTTTCGTTAGAGAATCCGAGTTTAACGTCACCGAGAGAAACATTCTCAAATTTCGCGGAGAATCCGTCCAGATTAGTTTTTGAAATCCCGTATGACAATTCAATTGCCGGATGCTTGATGTGCAGCCATTCGTCGTTCCAGTGATTACAGTCTTCGTCCTGAGCAAAGGCGCCTGTTACAAAGATGAATGAAATAAGTGTCAGTAATATTTTGCGCATAAAATGGTTTTTATTGTTTTGACGAAATATACATGAAATAGTTTCAGATATTATACTGTTTTTTATTCAAATGGTTCCAATTAGAGCATATCAAATATCAAAAATCAAATATTAAAAATACATATCAAAAATTAAAAATGAACTATCTCTCGCTGGCGGGGGTGAAGGGTCGCCGTGGATATGTGCCCCGACGCAAGTCGGGGCGGGAGTGGGCTTGTTATGAATTTTTATTACGGTTCATGATTTTTATCTCTTGTTATATGGATGAAATTTGCAGGCCTTCGGCCTGCGTGTCGGGTGGTAACACCCGACACCACAAGAGATATCAAATGTCAAAAATCAAAAACATATATTAAAAATCAAAAATGAACTGTCCCCCGCTGGCGGGGTCGAAGGGTCGCCGTGGAGATGTGCCCCGACGCAAGTCGGGGCGGTGGTGGGCTTGTTATGAATTTTTATTACGGTTCATGATTTTTATCTCTTGTTATATGGATGAAATTTGCAGGCCTTCGGCCTGCGTGTCGGGTGGTAACACCCGACACCACAAGAGATATCAAATGTCAAAAATCAAATATTAGAAATATATATTAAAAATCAAAAATAATCGGCTGCGGTTATTCCGCACTTTGGAGGAAAAATTTGAATTTAAGGGATTGTATAAATATGATATATTAAAACTACCTAAATTTACGGGGGAATGAATGCCTTTGCGCGATTTCAAAATTCCGGAAGTATCTTTGAAGTATGCATAAAATACTCCTGCTAATATTTATACAAATCATTTCGTGCGGAACAAAAGAGCCGCAGAACGATAAAACGCAGTTAAAAGACATTCAGAACATTCCCGTAATTACTAAGAAAGATACTTCATCGTTCGATTATGAGAGCAGGGAAAATGAACTAAAGACGCAGTTATCCGAAGATTTCATCGTCACGCATCACTCGTGCTTTGTGGTTGCGAGCAATCTCAGCAAAGACAGGACTAATCAACTAATCAGAAATACAATTTCAAATGCCGAGGAATGTTTCTACAACGATTATTTCGAAACAAAGCCTGACGAACTAATTACAATCTTTCTTTTTAAGGACGATTCGTCATACAGAAACTGGGCGGCGAAACTTTACGGCGACACGGAAGACCTTTCGCGGTTCGGCTATTACAAACCGTCGCAGAAAGCGATGCTGATGAACATCAATACCGGTTCGGGCACGCTCATACACGAAATGACGCATGCCTTTGTCCGTTACGATTTCCCCGGCATCCCTTCCTGGTTCAATGAAGGACTCGGCTCGCTCTATGAAAGATGCTCGATGGAAGACGGGGTAATTCTCGGCCACACCAACTGGCGTCTTCCTGAACTTCAGAGCGCGCTTAAGGATAAATCATATACTTCTCTGGATAATCTTCTAAAGACCGATGACGATACTTTTTACGGAGACAACAGTTCTTTCCATTACGCGCAGGCAAGGTATCTCTGCCAGTATCTTCAGGAAAAGAAACTTTTGAAAACTTTTTACAAAAAGTTCAGGGACGGGTATGAAAAGGATAAGACGGGAAAGAAATTTCTCGAAGAGGTAACGGGGCTGAATATCGGTGAATTAGACAACGCTTATCAGTCCTGGTCAATGAATCTTAAACAAAGCGATTAGAACAAATAATAATTATTAATTAAATAAACTCAGGAGTTATATATGCCGGTAGTAATTACAGGTAAGAATCTAAAAATCGAAGACGTTTACAACGTAGCTGTAAACGGCGAGAAAGTTGAACTTCATCCCGACGCGGTTGCGAGGATTATTAAGTGCAGGGGATTCCTTGAAAAGAGAATCGTCGCGAAGGAAATAATGTACGGCGTTAATACGGGTATCGGAGAACTCGCGAACGTAGTGCTCAACGACGAGCAGGTAAAGGAATTCCAGAAATATTTAATTTACAACCACGCGGCAGGCATCGGCGATCCGTTTCCGGTTGAAGTCGTGCGCGCCGCAATGCTCGCGAGAATAAACGTTCACGCGAACGGATTTTCGGGATGCCGTCCGGAAATCACGCAGACGTACGTCGATATGCTGAACAAAGGTGTAACGCCCGTAACATGCATGAAAGGAAGTGTCGGCGCGTGCGGCGACCTTTCTCCGATGAGCCAGATAGCGCTTTCGTTAATGGGCGAAGGCGAATCATTCTATAAAGGCGAAAGAATGACGACTGCCGAGGCATTGAAAAAAGCCGGCATTCCCGTACCGGGACTTCAGGCGCGCGACGGTCTCGCGGCAATTAACGGGAGCAATGTTTTAAATGCAATAGCATGTCTTGAGATATATGAAATCGAAAGACTTCTAAAACAGGCGGAAATCGCCGCGGCGATGACGCTCGAAGCTCTCATGGCTAACATGAAACCTTACGATACGAGACTTCACGAACTGAGAGGATTTAAAGGCGCTGTTACTTCCGCCGAAAACATAAAGAGAATGATTGAAGGCTCAGACCTTCTCGGAAAAGTTAAAGTAAAAGTTCAGGACGCTTACTCGATGCGCTCGACTCCGCAGGTAATCGGAGCGGCGCGCGACCAGTTAAGGTGGACGCGCGAGCAGGTTGAAACCGAACTCAACGGAGTAGGCGACAATCCGATTTTTCTGCCTGACGACGAAGTTGTACTTACGGGCGCGAACTTTCAGGGCTCGCCAATCAGCGTTCCTCTCGACATGCTCGGCGCGGCGGTAACGATGGTGTGCGTGCTTTCGGAAAGAAGACTCAACAGGCTTCTCCATCCGGCGCTCAGTGTAGGGCTTCCGGCGTTCCTCACGAAGGGCGCGGGAATGTTTTCGGGGCACATGCTCAGCCAGTACACAGCGGATATGATGATTGTCGAACAGAAAATTCTATCTGCTCCGGCTTCGATACAGTCGATTCCGGCCGCAGCCGACCAGGAAGACTTCGTCAGCATGGGCATGAATACGGCATTGAAAACAAGACAGATAGTGGATAATGCCTACGGCATAATCGGCATCGAATTCATCGCCGCGGCGCAGGCGATTGATTTCAGGGATTACAGCGTCGGCAAGGGAACAAAAGCCGCGCATACTGCCGTGAGAAAAGTAGTCGAACACCTCGAAATCGACCGTCCATTGTTCAAAGACCATAACAACATGATGGCATGCGTAAGGAGCAGAGATATACTTCATGCGGTAGAGAAAGAGATAGGGGAATTGAAAACTTATTAGAATCAAGAATCAAGTAAGAATCTAGAATCTAGAATTTAGAATTTAGAATATAGTTGCAATTGTCTTGTCCTGAAATAGGTTGACAGAAGTTAAAAACTTAAAAAACCGGAAAG
>JAJTBN010000051.1 GCA_021286895.1 Bacteroidota bacterium
CGCCTACATACAGCACGTTAGGATTCGAAACGCAAACAACATAGGGAGCATTGAAGCAATAGTAAGTTTCGGAACCCGAGTTCGGTATGTTGTTGAGATAATTAAGATTCACTCCGCCGTCGGTGGATTTCGCGATGTCGCCGTACGAATATTCAGTATAGCATGTGCTGTTGCCAGCCGAACTCACGGCGCTGCAGAATCCGTCGCCGCCGAATGTCTTATACCAAGCTGTCGTGCCCTGATAGAATGCCGCTCTGTTGTCCTGCAAACCGCCTATGCAGTAAATTGAATCTACAGATGAATTTCCGAGCGTAGCGTAGAACTGCGAAGTGACGTATCCGCCGTTGCAGGAATAAAAAGTATTGCCGAAATCATTCGAACGGTACAGCCCGCCGTCCGCCGCTATGTATATCTTGTTCGGGTCTTTCGGATTATCGGTGTAATAATGCACGTCCGCGTGAACGAAGTTCGACGGCCCTTCCGGCTGTCCCGGAGGTGTCGCGCCCGTGTTCCACGCCGACCAGCTCGACTTTGTCGTAAAGGTCGTTCCGCTGTTCGTCGATTTTTCAACGTTCAGCGTGCCAAGAAGTATCGCGCTCGAATCATTCGTCTTCACCCAGTGCGCCTGATTGTACCAGCCCTGATTGCCCGACGCCACGGAAGTCGAACCTACAGTCCAGCTTGTGCCGCCGTTAGTGCTGCGATAATAACCGATATAACTTGTAATATCGTTGGCAATGTTCGCGTATATGTATGACGGGTTTTTTCTGTACATGCCGAGTGTCGTCTTGCCCGACCATGTCGAAGGCAGACCGCCGGTAAGTTTCGTCCACGAAGAACCCCCGTTTGTCGATTTGTAAATTCCTATATTCGCGTTCGGTATGTTGTTGCTGAGATTTCCCACCGACGCGTAAACAATATTCGTATCTTTGAAATCAATCAGCATATCCATTATCATCTGGTAGTTCAGTACGTTCGTCCACGTGCCGCCCGCGTTGAATGACTTATAAACGCCTTCGCTCGTCGCGGCGTATATGATGTTGGGATTTTTTGGATTTACCATCACCTTCCAAACTCCACGCTGATTGCTGTATGACCAGTCGAGCGAC
This sequence comes from Bacteroidota bacterium, assembly GCA_021286895.1. GTDB lineage: Bacteria > Bacteroidota > Ignavibacteria > Tepidaquicellales > Tepidaquicellaceae > CAIKZJ01. The sequence goes on from JAJTBN010000051.1 coordinate 1,110, forward strand.
TTTGTCCATGTGCCGCCGCCGTTCGTTGTCTTGAGTATTCCTATTCCGTACATGCCTCTCGTTACGCGCAGGTTAACGCCGTTGTTCACCGAATACTGGTATCCGTAATTTTCGCCCGTACCGATATACATAATATTCGGGTTTATTGAATCAATGGCAATCGAACTTACGGCAAGGCTCGGATATCCCGTATTTACAAGCGTCCAGGCGCTTGCGCCTATGCCGCCTGAAGTTGATTTCCACAATCCGCCCGAAGCAGAACCGATGAAAACTATCGATGTATCGATTGGATGAACCGCAAGCGCGATGCTCCTGCCGCCGATATTGTTCGGGCCGATTGAAGTCCAGACATCGGCGGACTTGTCGAACTTATCCGCTAACTCGCTCTTAGAATATTCAAAAGCCTTGTAAAATTTATCCTGAGGAATATCCTTGTCCGGATAAGCGCGAATCTCGCTCATGAACTGCAGCGCGGACATAATGCCGCCTGCTTCATTTTCTTCATCGCGGAATTCAGGTTTGCTGTTCAATAAAAAGAATAATGCAATAACAACGGAGAGAATTGCAGGAATGCCAAATACTTTGAAAATTTTTCCCATTTTGAATGATTAATATTAATCAAACGTAAACTACTTTGGTTTCAAATTCAATTCAAATCTGTTAAATGCCTTTTCAAACTTTAATCAACCAGAAAAGGTTTTATATATATGAGGCGGATTTATTCTATATTGCTGATTATCAGTGTTTTACTTTCATTCATACTTGAAGCCTGTTCGGACAACACACAGAGCGCGGAGACTCCCGTACTGCTGTACTCTAAACCCGGGCTGGTCGATTCGCTGATAGGCACTTGTTCGACTTATCTGATAAGAAATTTCATCATAGACACTCTCGATTTTTCAGGATATAAAAACGCGTCTGTCAGTATGAATTCTTTCGCTGACGGAGATCTTTCGGAAATCAGCATTTACTACCTTAATTCCGACACGGCGGTTAGTGTATTCAGCGTCAGCGGCATAAGCGGAATCAACACGCAGGGTGAAAGAGATTTCAACGTGCCGAATGACAGGAAAAAATACTATCTGAGAATGAAACTGTATTCGAGCGTTTGCACGGGACAGTTGTTCACGCTGAGAATCCGGGATTTGAATATTTACGGAAAGAAATAATCCTATCTGTTATTCAGGCTTTCAATAACCTTCTGATAATCGGAATCGAGCAGAGATTTCTTCTTCGTAAAAAGCGTGAAGATTCTGTCGATGTACGGGGAAGTCATTAGTTTAAAGAGGAATCCGCTGATTTTTTTGTCCGTAATAAGATGTATATTTTTTCCATTCGAATAAAGATTCAGGCCGAATTTTTCCGCAAGTAATTTAAGAGATTTTTTCGAATAGAGCGACACATGCTGTCCGTGGTCAGTAGCGTAATACCACCAATCGCCGGGTTTTGGATAATTCGCGGGAATAAGTACAGTGCTGAAAAGGATGCTGCCTGAATATTTAAGCATTTCTTTCATTTCTTCCACCGGGTCCGGCAGGTGCTCGAATACTTCGTAGGCTGTGAGGAGTTCATAACGTTTTTCTTCCGCCTCAAATCCTTTCGCGTACATATTTCCGCAGTATTTATCCGACCAGAAAAACCTGTACCCCGCGTCGCGCATCATGCGCACGAACACGCCGTAGCCCGCGCCGAAGTCGATAAACTCCGAGCCGCTTTTGAAGAAGAACTTAATAACGTTCTTCGTAGGACGAAGCAGGTCGGCGTTTCTTTTCAGCAGGCCGATATCACTGTAATTAATCGCCTCGCTGTAAGCCTCATCGAGCCAGTAAGGGTCTTCGGTCTGAACGAATCCGCAGTTCGCGCACTTATAGTACTTAATGTTGTGCTTAAAAAGAATCTTCGCTTCGGCGAAAACCTCAGCGTAATTTTCGCATATTCTGCAAATCATGTCATAAAAATACGAATATATTAGCCTAAAAGAACCAGTAATATTTTATGAAGTTTTCGGGGTAATATTTTCGCGGTGTCTGGTGTTGACAAACCGCTCAATAAGCAAGTCTGACGGCACTTCTATTTACTTTTTTTGCGTTCTTAATATTAAGTATATTGAAGAGACAATTAATGAGAAATTATGAAATGTTTCTTCGTAACCGATTTACACGGTCACACTTCAAGATACGACAAACTTTTTAATTTAATTTATGAAGAATCCCCCGAAACCGTTCTTATAGGCGGAGACCTTTTTCCTTCATTCACGCGTAAAACGGATACTCAGAATATTTACGAGGATTTCTTCGAAGGCTATTTAATAAAAAAACTTAATTCCCTAAGGAAAAAGATGCCCGATGCCTATCCGGATATTTTTTTGATTCTCGGCAACGACGACTTAAAAGCGGAAGAAGAAAAAATTAAAGCGTTAGAAGTAACCGGATTGTACAAATACATTCATTCCTTAAAAGTCACCAAAGGCGGATATGATTTCTACGGATACAGTTATGTTCCGCCATCGCCTTTTCTTCTGAAAGACTGGGAAAAATACGATATTTCGAGGTACGTCGACCCTGGCTGTGTTTCGCCGGAAGAAGGGAAACGCTCTGTGAGTGAGGATTCTCACGAGGTCAGATACGCGACAATAAAGGATGATTTCGAAAAACTTTTTGAAGGAAACGATTTTTCAAAGACTATCGTTTTGTTTCATTCGCCGCCTTATAAAACGAACCTCGACAGGCTTGACAACGACGGAAAGTTTATAGATCACGTGCCGCTCGACAATTACGCGGGAAGCATAGCGATAAGGAAATTCATAGAAGAAAAACAGCCGCTTGCAACCTTGCACGGTCACATTCACGAATCCGCGCGTTTGACAGGAGAGTGGAAGGACAAAATCGGGAATACGTTTTGTTTCAGCGCGGCGCACGACGGACCGGAACTTGCGCTGATAAAGTTTGACGCGGAGAATCCAGAGAGCGCGGTCAGAGAGTTGGTATAGTTGTTTCCGTTTTCCCAAAACCGTTAAAACGGTTTTTGCTTTCTCAATCATTTTTTATCCCACGGTTGAAACCGCGGGCTACACTGAATAACATATATTTCACTCGGCTATCCGCCGCGAATATTTTTCACACGGTTGAAACCCTGGGCTACACAATATAACAAATTATCTTTCGTTTGTCCGCAGCGGCGGACTGGGATGACGAAGGGGGGACAGCCCGAGGAGGATAAGGGCAATTGAAAGAACACAAAGTTGATAATAATTACGGGTTCTTCATCTGCAGGGGTTTAGCCGCGTCTGTTACGGCGTTTATTTTAGCCGCCCAACTCGTTTTGTTCGTAATGTCAGCGTCTGTTACAAAATGCACATCAAGCAGTCCGCTCGTCTTGTACCCGGTTCTTATATAATTCATCTCGCTAAGGCACAGACTCCAGCCTTCAAGCCACAGTTTTAATTCTTCTATTCTGTCTCCGTAATGTCCGATATGCACGAGTAAATCTATATCGCTGCCCGGCCCTGCTGTTGCGTTCTTCGTACTGCCCAGCACGTACATTCCTTTTATACCGTACAGCGACGGATTGACCTGCCTTGCGATTTGCTCGGCCATTTTAAAACGCCACTTCCAGTGGTCGGCCGGCCTTGTTTCGGTCACGCCGCTTTCCTCGTAATTCCTTTCGGGTGTAAGGCTCGGAACGGAAAAGAAAGCTACGGCTTCGTCGAAGTCGGCATTGACAAGCACCCTCAGAATCATACCGTCTTTCACTTTCGGCACGTCGATAACCTTGACCACCTTACCGAGTTCCGGAAATTCCGGCATGAGTTCTTTGAAAATATTTTCGGAACGCATCAGGAACAGTTCATTAAACGCGTTGCCGTTGTCGTCGGGATAAAGCGGTAAATATCTTATAGACGCTTCCACAAGGTCCTGAAAGAAATGCGTGCCGAATGAAAGGTCGGGCACATAGTTTCCTTTTTTCCGAGCGACCTCGATGAGCATCGCGGTATTATTAATATCCGAGTAAGTGACGTTGACGCCGAGTTTGATATCGCCTCTGCTTCCCCATCTTCCCGGTCCCATAAGAATGAACTGTCTTTTCGGAAGAAGTTTGTTCAGCCTGCCGATAGCCCGTCCGACGTCCAGCAGTTCTTCCCTGCTTTCGAGTTCATAATAACTTCCGGGGTCGACATAAACGACATGTGTAATTTCAGGCACCTTCCCGTTTGAAATATACTTGTTTGCAGAGAAGAGAATCCTATCCGCGGGTATATCGCGGGGACTCGGGTCGGGCGCAGTTTCCCGCGTCTTGCTTTGCGGTCTGCACTGAAGCATGTAAAAATCGATACCGTCCGAAGCGAATTCGATATCCACCGGCGCTCCTGTTTTCTCCTGCAGAATCTTGAGTATCAGGTTGACGCGTTTTATAAACTCGGTATTCTTCACGAGACCTTCAAACGTTATCACAACGTCATCATGAAAATCCTCATGCACAAAGCCTATCGGCGTAACGAGATGATTTTCCTGAGCAAGCGAAATAATATTATTGATTCCCGGATATGCTTCTCCTATCTCTCCGAGAAGTTCTGCCGCATCCATTGTCTGGAATTCATTTCTTCCGAGATTTATGACGTCTATCTTCTGAGGCGAATATCTGAGAATGTCTTCAAAAGTAATATTCACGCGGAGGTTCGGCTGTCCCGGCGCTATCAGAACGGGATAATCGTCGCTGAGCCTGTCAACGGCGCGCGTACCGAGTCCGGCAACCATTCTGATAAGCCCGTCCTCGCGTTTTATCCGCGGCGACCATCTGAACTCGTTGTTGCTGAAAGCAACGCCGGCAAATGAAGGGAAGAAATAATCTCCTATCCTTTCGCCTACCACCTGCTGTATCATGATTCCCATTTCCTCGTGAAAATCGAGAAGGCCTCTTTCCGCTCTGTATTCTATCGGGTCGGGACTGAATGTAGAAGCATATACTTCGGCAATGGCGTCCATCAAAGCGTTCAGTCTTTCAGCCTTCGTGCCGGTGTTCGCGATGAACAGACTTTTATACTTGCCGGAAAACGCCGCGCCCACCTGGTCTTCCAGCAGGCTGGAACTTCTGACTATCAGCGGCTTATCGCCGAGGTCGTCAAGCGCCACGGAAAGCCCCTTGACCATTTCCGGGGGAAACGATGAGTTCTTGAAAATCTGTATAATGTGATGGTATTCTCTTCTTATCTCTTCGATCTCTTTGTATTTCTGCTCTATCACTTCCTCCAGATTATTGTACTGAAGGAATTGAATTATCCCGTCCGACGGAATGTACCATGTCTTCGGTACCTTAACATTTTTAAGCAGCGGATTGCCTTTTATGCTTTTTTTCAGAATGTTCGACGCGAGAAAAAGACCGGCGCTTTTGCCGCCGAGTTTTCCGTGGCTTTCGGGAGTAAAAATAATCCTGTCTATCAGGTCGTAAAAATCTTCGAGGTCGACATGCTCTTTGGCAGTCGTTATGTAATCTATCTGCTCGGTAAAGAATCTCCGAAGAAGAGAAACGCGCAGACCTTTGTCTATCGAAGTCGAGACCTCATTCTTTTCGAGCGCTATCTTATAATGCTTCCTCAGAATTTCGCTGATTACCTGGAGTGACGTATTGTAGTTTTCTACCGCTTTTACGAGATTGCTTATCTTGTCATCGGTTATCCATTTCTGAATTTTTTCGATTATCTCATCGTCTTTCATGTATTTTCCCGTCATCGAAAGAATAGTTTCTTCATATTCTCTCGTATCGAGAATCTTTCTTTTTATCGGCTTGTTTTCCTCGAGCGGATTCTTTTCCTCGGTTGTTTTAGTCTCGGAACTTGTGCTCGTCAGAAAATCAATCGCTTCCTTAATGTCGTTCCAGCAGAGGTGATGCAGAAGTTTTCTAAGAATTGTTTTATAAAGGACAGGGTCGGTTTTATTCAGCATCTCAATCACTATTCGCCAGCTGCCTTCGGATTCCTCTTCGGAGATATCCTTGATTTCTTTCAGGTTATGAAGTATTGTCTTGGATTCTTCATGCCGGATAAAGTTTCTCAATCTGTCGGCAATCGAACTGAGAAGTTTTTTCTCTTCTTTCAGAAAAGGTCCTTCGTCCAACTGCGGCGTTTCTTTCGTATAGTAAACCGTAATCGAACCGTATTCGGTATCGTTTACGGATATATCCGATTTTATGAAAATCCTGCTTTCGGAAAAATTTTCACTTTCATAACTCCTGCTGCCCGCGACAATTCTCACTCTGGTTATTTCGGGAAACTGGAAGCCGCCGGGAATGGCGTTTACAACGGCTATATATTTCTCTTCCGCTAACAGTACGGGATCGTTAAGGTAATCCTCGATGGAATATATGCAGTTTAACTCCTTTGCTCTTTCCTCGAGTTCATGGACAAGGCTGTGAATATTTTTCGTGTTGGGACTCATTTTTTTATAATGCCTCTGCCTTTTCTTCCGTCGATGTATATCTTAAGAGGCTTATCTGCCTTAATATGCTTAACGTATATTAATTCTTCAACTGATTTCTGACGTTCGAGCCAGTCCCAGTCGAGAACGTGATGATTCGTTTCATCAACGGAAAAATAGGATACTTTGAAACTGATTAAGTTATGGAAAAAATGCGAGCCCTGGCTGAGCTCGATATTGAAATCCGGAAGCATAACCTCGACAATTGCCTTTGCTGAAGATATCTGTCCCCAGTCTACGGGGATACCGAGCCATTTATCGGTACTGCCCCATCTTCCGAAACCTATGAAGACTGCTTTTCTGTTCTGTTCCTGAAGTTTTTTATTTATTTCTTCGAGTTCAAGAGCGATAAAAGGCGTTTTGCCCGCGTCGAACGTTTCCTTTTTCACGTAAACTATGTCCGTAATACCGTCCACAAACCCGTTTCCGAGGACTTTTTCGGAGACAAGAAGATTACCGCCTGATTTTAATTCATCGTCTTTAATACTGACGATTTCAGATGAAACGAACATAGGCCGCATCTGGAGGAAATGGAATTTCATCATGCCGGTTTCCTTGTCATGAGAGAGAGCGAATTCAATCTCAACCGGACAAAGCATTTCCTTCTCGCATATTTTCAGAACATCGCGCAGGAATCCGTTGAAGCCGAACTCGTCAATTTGAAGAAGCGGAGCGAAGTTAATCACTCTTACGCCTTTATAGCCTACACCGATTCTGACCCTGTTGCTTTGAGCGTCAAACGTCGAAGCCGAATACGAGATTGTGTTATCGTAGTCGGCGTCTTCGAGCGATACTTCGCTCATGAATTCGGTCTCCTTTACAGGGTCGTATATATAAACAGGTCCTGTATTGACCGCCCAGAATTTCGTCTGAGTTTTTTTCAGCATTTCATTCACGCCGGAAAACGGAGGTGAAACATCGGGAAACGCGGGAGTATAGTTCCATGAAATACCGTCGTCGACAATCGTTTTTCCAAGGCCGAGAGCGAGCTGCGCGACTCCCTGTTCGGGAGTCGAGCGGCCGCTCGGGTAATAATTATACGACCTCGCTACACCCGAGATTTCTGGATAAAACCTGTTGTAATGTTTGCTGCCCGCCACTTCCTGCAGCACGACAGCCATCTTTTCTTCTCTTATGTTCCGCTTTATCGCGGTAAAATACTGTTTTGTAGATTTGAAGAACATCGACGAGTAAACAAACTTAATCGCTTCCGTCAGAATCTTGTATCTTTCGTCGGTGAACGGCGAATTGTTCGCTATCATTTTTGTTCCGTAAACTCCGGCGAAAGGCTCTTCGAGGCTGTCTTCCAGCATGCTCGACGACCTTACAGCGATTGGATTTTTTATCTCGTTCACAAGATTTCGCAAGTCACCGAGAACTTCGACCGGCAGAACGGCTTTCTGAAACATATGCGCGATTCCAAGGTCGCTTTCCATCGCGTAAGCCTTTTCCGATAAACCGTTCCTTTCCATAAACCTGTCAAATACGGAAGTGCTGAGTATGAGGAATTTCGGGATGCCGATATCTAGTTTGGGATAACGGTTTTTGTCAATTTTTTCAGAGATGATTTTCTGAATACGGATTAAACCCGACGCTTTGCCGCCCGGTTCTCCGTCGCCAATTATCCTTATGTCAGGGCTGTTGATTTCAGTCTTCATGACATTTTGTTTTGTTTTTCATTTTCATTACCGGATAAAAAAGTCAAAAGCCGGGCAATCTACAAAACCCCGGCTTTTGCTTTCGCATCAGTATATCTTCTATGTCCAACCTCTATCTTTGCATGCCTGAGCGACTCTCCTTATTGATATGATATAAGCAGCGTCTCTCATGTATAAATTCCTTTCTTTCGCGAGTTCGTTAACCGCGTTAAACGCTGCAGTCATTATATAATCGAGTTTGCTCAGAACTTCGTCTTTTTCCCAGAAATAGTTCATGTTCGACTGCACCTGTTCGAAGTAGCTGCAGGTCACGCCGCCCGCGTTCGCGAGGAAATCCGGAATCAGGAAGATTCCTTTTTCCTTTATAATTTTGTCGGCTTCAGGAGTGGTGGGTCCGTTTGCTCCTTCGGCTATGATTTTTACTTTATTGCTTATCTTCACCGCGTTGTCGGCTCTCACCTGGTTTTCAAGAGCTGCCGGAATGAGTATATCGACATCCTGTTCAATCCACGCTTCGGCATCAAGGATTTCATAACCGAGTTTTGAGGCTTTTGTTTTGTCAATGCCGCCGAACTTATCAGTAATCGAAATCAGTTCTTCAAAGGTTATTCCGGATTTTTTCCTGAATGAATATGCCTTCTTGTCCTTCTGGTCCCAGCATGAGACGCAGATTACTTTCCCGCCGAGCATTGTGTATAACTGCAAAGCGTACTGTGATACGTTACCGAATCCCTGAATACTTGCCGTAGTATCTTCGGGCCTAATCTTTAGTTGTTTAAGCGCTTCTCTTAACGTGAACACAACACCGTATCCTGTCGCTTCGGTTCTGCCCAGCGAGCCGCCGAGTCCGACAGGCTTGCCTGTGATGAATCCCGGGTATTTCGCTCCTTTAATCGTTTCGAATTCATCGAGCATCCAGAGCATATGCTGCGCGCTTGTCATTACGTCGGGCGCGGGCACGTCGTTGAGAGGTCCTACGTTTCTTGCCATCTGTCTTACCCATCCTCTGCAAATCTGTTCCTGTTCTCTCATACTTAAGTTATGCGGATCGCAGATAACTCCGCCTTTGCCGCCGCCGAGAGGAATACCCACTACGGCGCATTTCCAGGTCATCCACATAGCGAGCGCTTTTACTGTATCAACTGTTTCCTGCGGATGGAATCTTATTCCGCCTTTGCAGGGGCCGGAAGCGTCGTTATGCTGCACTCTGAATCCTTTAAATATTTTTGTTGTACCGTCATCCATTTTAACGGGAATACTGAAATGATATTCTCTTAATGGTTCGCGTAAAAGTTGTCTTGTTGGTTCGTCCAGTGATAATATGTCTGCTGCATTATCGAACTGTGTCTGAGCCATCTGAAAGGCATTGAAATTTTTATCAGCCATTTTGTCTTGTTTAATTTAGTTGGGGAATATTGTTATACTGAATTACGTTTTTTGTTTCTTTAATTCTTTCTGCTTCGCCATTTGTCTGCAGATTAGTATTACTTTCTCAAATTCAATCGATTTGTCGAGAAAATATTCCGCCCCAAGTTCGAAGCATTTTTTCCTGTAATCTTCTTCCGGAAAGTTTGTAAGCATCATCACTGTTGTTCCGGGCAGGTTCATTTTTACGTCTTTCAGCAATTCTATGCCGCTGCCGTCCCGCAGATGAATGTCGAGAATTACAAAATCCGGAGCAGACCTGCGTATATAATCCTTTGCAACTGAAGCGCTGTTCGCGTGACCGATAATCCTCAGTCCCTCTACATCGGAAAGTAAATTAATAAGCCTGTCTACAATCAGTTTTGAATCGTCTACTATGAATAATTTGAGCATGTATTGAAGATTACTTCATTACAAAATTAATCATAACGGAACGGGATAAGTATCAGACGCGGTGTGAGTCGGGCGTAGGAATTAATATGAGTTTGATGTAGGTGTTTGTCTTACAGGATTTTCACAAGACTTTACTTAACGAATCCTTCCCGTATGCAGAATTTCGTGAGTTCGGAATTGTTCCTGAAGTTCATCTTTTCGAGTATTCTGCTTCTGTATGTGCTGACAGTTTTGACGTTGATGTAAAGTTCCTTAGCGATTTCGCTTACGGTTTTCCCTGATGCTATCATGCACATAATCTGGAATTCGCGTGTCGAGAGGTATTCGTAAGGCGGCTTGTCGACATCGTGTTTCAGGTCAACAGCGAGTTTCTCTGCAAGATGAGAACTGACGTAAACTCCTCCCGAAAAAACTTTTCTTATCGCTTTGACGAGTTCTTCTGGAGCCGATTCCTTGTTTATAAAACCTGACGCGCCCGCTTTTAAAGACTTCGAAGCGTAAAGGTCCTCCGAGAGCGCGCTCAGCATAAGGACGGGTGTTTTGCTTCCGTTGTTTCTCAAACGCGACAGGATCTCGAACCCCCCCGTGCCGGGCATTGAAATATCGAGAATAAGAACGTCGAGTTCATTCTTTTCAATTCCGGCAAAGACTTCCCCGGCATCAGACGCTTCGCATACCACGTTCATATCAGCCTCGTCGGATATCATCTGCTTCAAGCCGTTTCTTACTATAGGGTGATCGTCTGCAATTAATATTCTAATCATGCTCTTTGTAATTTGTTTGGGGGATTGTCAATGTTATTCTTGTACCTTTGCCGTCATTTCCCTTTATGGAAAACCCGCCGCCGAATAAAAGCGCGCGCTCCCTCATGCCGAGAAGACCGAGCGACTTCGGGTCGTTAATTTCGCTGTTCTTAATCCCGCATCCGTTGTCGGAAATTTCGATTTTCGTGAATCCGCCCTTTTCTGTAATTTTAATAATTACTTCGGTCGCGCCCGAATGCCTGAGAACGTTCGTCAGCGATTCCTGAACAATCCTGAATATGCCTATTGAGTGAAATTTTTCTACTCTTATTGTTTTCAGGTTTGAAATGAACCTGCACTTGACACCGCTTCTCTTCTCGAATTCATCTATCTGCCACTCTATTGCGGCAAGCAGCCCGAGGTCGTCAAGCACCTGCGGGCGAAGTTCGCGAGCAATCGTTCTTAAAGATTGTATTATTGAATCCACAAGCGAAATCATCTGTTGTGTGTAAGATGCGATTTCCGAACATTCAGGGCTTCCGTCAGAGGGAATTTTCTTCATGAGCCTGAAAAGGTCTATCTTCAGAGCGGTAAGACTCTGCCCGAGGTTATCGTGCAGTTCCCTTGAGATTACTATTCTTTCTTCCTCCCTGATTGTCTGCAGATGGGCGGCGAAATTTTTCAACTGTTCCCGGGATTCCTTCAGTTCGGATTCAGCGCGTCTTCTTTCGATGTATTGCGACAACAACTGCGCTATTGAATTTATAAGATGTCTTTCTTCCTTTAAGAAAGGCTCTTCATTAGAGCCGGGACATTTTTTAAGATACACGACTTCAATCACTCCGACTTTCGTCTTCCCGATTTTCAAAGGACAGGACTGCCTCCATTTTGTATTCCTGTAATCCGAGGTTCTATATTCCGTGCCGTCTATAATAAGCCTTGAAGCGGTGATTTCCGGATACTGGTAAGAAGGCACGATGACTTCAAGTATCTTTCTGAATGTGATTTCGAATGATTGCTCCGATTCATGCAGTATGCTTGAAATTTTATAAAGGCAGCTCAACTCTTTAACTCTCTCACCGAGGTCATGAGAAATTTTCTTGAGTTTGTCTTCTATTCCAACGCTGCTTTTTTTTTCGAGCATTGAAATTTTTTCGACCAATTCCGCCTTTGTGTATTTCGAGTAATCCATACATAAAAATAACAAATCCATACGGCAAATAAACCTCAAATCAATTAGCAATTTACATTTAACAGTTAGCAATTAGAACTATTACAAGACTACGGACAAAAACATTTTTTTAATTTTTAATTTGAATTTTTGATTTATTATTTTTGATTTTTGATATCTTTTGTGGCGTCAGGTATTCACCTGAGGCGAAGGCCGAAGTCCAGCAATACAATTAACAGTAAACAATTAGCAATTAACAATTATGATTATTACAAAACAACGGACAAAAACATTTTTAATTTTTAATTTGAATTTTTGATTTATTATTTTTGATTTTTGATATGAAAAAAGAGGTCCGTATAAAACCGAACCTCTTAAAATCAAATATGCGAATAAATACTATATCGACAGCCCTATTATCGCATCCCTCAGATTTCCGTTAGACTGTTTGTAGAATGGTATTCCCAGTATCTCATACGAGTCGACGTTGATTTCATACCTGAACGTCTTCATAGTGTCGCTCTTCTCGGCTTCGAAGGATATCAGCAGAAACTCCGCAATCTTCAGCGCGTCTTCCCTGTCATAGGTAAACCCCGTAACTTTGACATTGAATTTCTGGGGCGAGGGAACAGGGTCTTTTATCGTGAACGCAGACGCCATCTCTCTCAGATTATCGACCGGCATCCTGAATGCCGGTATGTAAAACTTAATCTTTCCGCCCGAACCGTCATTGCCTCCGAAAAGATTCTTCAGAAAACCTCCTGTCGCCGTTCGTTCGAGTATCGTTACATTCGCCTTGAGTATCCAGAACGGTTTGTAAACAATATCGCCTTCGGCAGGCCGCGCGGGCGACGCGAAGTTTATCTCTATCGGCTTCATCTCGCCGCCGAGTATCTCGAAACCGCTGCCGCAGTTTGTGCAGTATGTTACGAGGTCGTTCAATTCAACCATTAAACCACTTCCGCAGTTCTTACACTTAATTGCCTCTAATTTGAATTCTGACATAATTTAATCGCTGTTAAAGATTGAACCAAGCACCGCTCCGACTACCGCGGACGCGGCTACGTTTTTTGCTACGCTCATTACTTCGCCCGTCGTGCCTTCGCTCATCGACTGCGATATCGACACATTCTTTGAGTCCTCGCCGATTCCGGTTCCTTCCTCAATTTCTCCGCCGTACCTGAATTTTTTGTATGCACCGCGTATAAGCACGATTCCGATAATGAAAGCGAATATAAAAACAGCGAAACTGAATTTCGCCGAACTCTTCGCAATGGCGAACGCTCCGAGCAGTGTCGTCAGAAACATTCCGGCCGCCATTCCGATTATTCCCACAACGGCCCTGTAAAGATTGTTTCCCGGCGCCTTGCCGTAGCATATCGTGCCGTCTTCGCCGTCGACAACCACCTGATAAATTCTGTTCGCGTATGAATAACGTATCACCCACAAAGGATAATACACTATTGAAATGTTCTTCCTTATCAAATCTATGTGCTCGAACGATACCCTGTCTACCTTCGCGGTCGCTCTCGATTCATCTTTAAATCTTTCGAGAGCATGCTCGAAAGCCTCCTGCTCGGAGGAAACAACATTGAACAGCATCCCGTCAGCCTGAAGCAGTTCGGTGTTCGCAGGCACGATTTCGTCGCCCGTCAGGTTCACATGTTTGACACCCAACTCCGAGACTTCGCATGCGGCGTATGTCCTGTCGAATGACGACATTATTCTCTTCTCGACATCTTCGTAATATGTCTCCGTCGAGTTACCCGAAGTTCTGGTCTTCTTTTCCTGACCGAATATCCAGCCGACCGCGTCCGCCGAAACTCTCCAGTAAGGGATGTAAGCCAGATACGCTTCAGTAATTTTCGAGTTTGCTCTCAGCCCCTTCGCTTTGGAAAGCCCGCTTCCGAGCCATCCGTACGCGCGGTTGATTGCGTCCTCACGCTTCAGTTTTCTCACAACATTGAAACGCATCGTAGTTCCCGACGAATCTTTCGCGACAAGAAGCGTCCCGCAGAACTTGCAGTTCAGCGTCCTTACTCCTTCGGCAAGGTCGAGTTCTCCGTTGCAAGAAGGGCAGGTTATGCCCTTAATGACTTTTTCTTTCTTCAGGCGAATCGCCTGCTGTGTAATTGTCTCTTCCATTTTACTAAACTTTTTTTGCTACAAAATACGCGATAATAATCAGCGGCACCGCCGCGGCTCCGTATCCGAACACTTTAATAATCTCACCGAGAAGAAGCGGGTTGTACCCCCTTCCGCCGATTGCGAATCCGATTCCGAATGATATTACGCTTACGATTAAGAACGTGGCGATACTCAACCCGAACAGCATCCTGAACGGCACTTCGCTCTTCGCGGGCCAGAGGTTCGCGTAAACCATTCCCGACGACGCTTCAACCATTGCCGTGTACTGTTTCCCGCCGAACGTATAATAGAACTGGTAGAACGGGATGTGCACGAGGCTCGACTCCGCGAT
>JAJTBN010000052.1 GCA_021286895.1 Bacteroidota bacterium
CTCTGAGTTTTTCGGAAAGCCTTTTATCCTTCTTCGCGGCGATATCATATTCATAGATATCGTAAATCACGGTCTCGTCTATACTCGGCGGGGAATTCCTTTTTGAATAAAGGAGTCTTTTCCCGTCCGGCGACCAGGCGAAATTATACGAGACCGGCGCGTCTATCATTTCTTCTTTCTTTGTCGCTATGTCGTACACGAATAATGACGTTGAGCCGAAATCGTAATCGCCGTTTGAGAGGTACGCGATTTTCTTCCCGTCGGGGGAGAACTTCGGATAATAGTTCGCGAATCCTTTCTTTGTTACGATTTCGCCGTCGATAATATTATTCTTTACCGCGGCAAGTCTTTCGCCGTAATCTTTCTTAAGGTACGCTTTCCATTCGTTGTATATTTCCTTGCCGTCCTTGCCGAGAACTTTGCGGAATGCTTTATCGATGCTGAAGTTAGTAAGGTCGCCGAGGCTTCTTGAAATCTCGCGTAGTTTATCTTCGCCGTATTTCATCGCGATATATCTCGTAAGAGCGAATCCCGAATTATAAATGGATTCGGCTTTCAAACTTGTAATTGACGAGAACTGTCCCATCTCGTTCCAGGTAAGCATGTTATCGTCGATTACGTAACTTCTGAGAATCATATCCCTGTTCGCGTCCCAGAAATCATATCCCATCTGCTGGCGTTGGAACTGGGCGACGCCTTCCGCGAACCATGCGGGAACGCCGACGCCTGAGACCGGGTAGGACACGATAACGTTCGGGTATCCGTACAACACGTCAGGGCGTTTTTCCTTTTCGTAATTAATCCATTGAAGGTAAATCGCGGGCACGTTTTTAGTGATTTTCAGCGATGCCTGAATCTGCACCATGTGAGTGAACTCGTGCGTGATAACGTTTCTCAGCCAGTTATGCGTGCCGCGAAGTTCGAAATCGAGAGCGGAAGCGAAAATTTCAATCCTGTTTCCGAAATAGTCTGTCGCGCCGTTCGCGATATCGGAAAGGTCGTTTACTACAAAATTTACTTTGTCTTTCGGTTGATAGTCGTAAAGGTCGGTTATCGGTCCGTAAACTTCTTCGGCGATTTTTGCGATAGTCTGCGCCGTCCTTTCGGCACCGGTATGATAAGTCACAGTGAAATGCGTGGTTTCAATCGTAAACCAGTCTTCCGAGGGGTGAGACTCAAATTGCGCGAATGTAACGGAATAAATGAAAAAAAGAATCCAAAAAGATACTCCGAAAAAAGAAATATTTTCCCGTCTAATAATCATTGAATATGTTTATTTTACTAATTATTATTGAATAATGAAAAATTCTGTAGAAATTCGAATAGGCTTTATGAGTTGTTTAAATTTAAATAATAATTATAATAATTTAAAAAAGGATGATTATCGACAGTTTTAGTCCGTTTATGTATAGAATCTTTGATTTTCAAATTAGCAAATACAAATAATTATTCGGAAACGTCCCGATTCAGGAAAAACATAATTTTCTTATCGGCAATAATAGTAATTCTATTAACGATATGCAATGTTAGTTTTTCTCAGGGCAGGAGAGATTTAGGACCTTATTCGAATTTCAGGTATGAAATGAACGATTCGCTGCGAAAGAAACTCGCGGATTCGCTCGGCATTTCATACGATACTACTTTGTACGCACCGGTTGATTCACTTTCCAGAGTAAAATACTTCCAGTATAAGCCTACTTATTCCTTTACAACAAAATTAAACGAAAAAACGCATCCGCTTCTTCTTGAAAATTCGAGCAAGATTGAAAGAAGCGTCACTTTCAACGATAAAAATCAGGTTGTTATCAGAGAGACGTTTAACGGCGAGGATATTAAGGCGCCGCTGATTATGGAATTCGCGGATTATATGAAGTCTCTCGAACGGAAGAATGAGGACAGGGTCTTCTATGATTTATTCTCGGATAAATTCAAGGGTTCCACAACAGACGACCTTTCAAGGCTGTTCGAGAAATTTACGGATATCACGATTCCGCTTCCTTTTAAAACTGAAACGATTTTCGGTCCGCCTACTTTCAACCTGAGAATAAACGGTACGATTGATATAACCGCTTCATTCCAGAACGTGAAGAGCGACGAATCGACTGTCAACTTCCTGACGAATAATCAGAATAACATTAACTTCAAGCAGGAAGTGCAGGTAACGGCTAAGGGCTCGATTGGCGACAAACTGACTATTGACGCTGACTGGAACACACAGCGCGTATTCGATTTTGAAAACCAGTTGAAATTGAAATACACAGGTTACGCGGATGAAGTTATTCAGAAGATTGAAGCGGGTAACGTATCGCTCGATACGAAGTCTTCGCTGATTCAATCCACGCAGGCGTTATTCGGTATTAAAGGCGATTTCAAACTCGGACCTTTGACATTGTCCACAGTCGTTTCGCAGAAGAAGAGCAAGCAGGAAGAGAAAACATATTCCGGCGGCGTACAGGACCAGAACTTCCAGATAAGCGCGTGGGATTATTCCGACAGTCATTATTTCATAGATACTGTTTACAGGCAGTCGTTCCTTGACATTTACGCGGATTCGGTGAACGGCGGAAGAACGGAAACCCAGCAAATCGCGTTGAACAGGATAAATTCCACGAACGGAAAGTTCGAAATATGGGTACAGTGCGATAACACAGTCGCTAACAAACGTTACGCTGTCGCTCAGATTTTCCTTCCGAACAGGAACAAGACATTATATGACTCGCTGAAGAAAGCCGCGCCTATAACCGGCGAAAGGTTCTTCGGATATTTCAGGCCGCTTCAGCCTGACGAGTATTACATTGACGAAAGAGCAGGGTTTGTAAGTCTCAAGGTCAGCGCGCAGTTCCTGCATGTTGCGGTTACTTACAATTATTTCTACCATCAGGATACTGTCGGATACGGCGCCTTCTCGTCGAACCCTACGGACACGCTTGTTCTGAAGATGATAAAGGCGGATATTGAAGACCCGAGTGTCGACCCGCTCGAATGGAAACTGAAGATGAAGAACGTTTACAGGCTTCCAGTATCAAGGATTATAGAAGACGGATTTAACATTGATGTTGTATATGTCGGTGAATCAAACACTGATTCGAAATACCTGCCAAACAATATTTCGACGCAGACGCTTCTCGCGATAACAAAACTTGACAGGTACACGGCAGGGTCACTGTCGCCGCCGCCTGACGGAATATTCGACTTCCGGCCGGGCTACACGATAAACAAAGAGACGGGTGACATTATTTTCCCGACGCTCGAGCCGTTCTTTCAGGAAATCAAGAACGCGGGCGCGGATACGACTCTGCAGTATTACGAAATATACACACAGAAAAAAGATTACTCGAAACTTTCGCCCAAAGCGAAGTTCTTCCTGAAAGGAAGCGCGAAAGGTGAATCTGGGATTTCGAACACATTCAACGTAGGTCTTAATGTCGTTCAGGGAAGCGTTAAAGTGTTCATAGGCCAGACGGCGCTGCAGGAGAACGTGGATTATTCCGTGGACTATCTTACGGGCGTTGTAACGATAAGGAACGCGTCGGCATTGACCGCGAAGGACCTGAGAATAACGTATGAGTCGAACGACCTGTTCACGCTGGCGTCAAAGACGTTCATCGGCTTGCGCGGCGACTACAAGGTATCGGAGAAAACAAATCTCGGTTTTACGTTTGTTAACCTCAGGCAGGAAACTCTGAATGACAAGGTGAGAATAGGCGAAGAGCCGACAAACAATTCGATGTTCGGGGTAGACCTGACAACTGAAGTCAAGCCGAACTTCATGACGAAACTCATAAATTATCTGCCGGGTTTCAATTCGAAGGAAGAATCGGTGCTTTCGTTCAAGGGTGAAGTCGCGTACCTCACACCCGACCCGAACACTAAGAAGAGCATGATTCCTCAGGACAACGGTGAGGCCATCGCGTACATCGACGACATGGAAGGCGCGAAGAAAATAGTTTCGCTCGGAACAAGTTACGCATCATGGTCGATGTCTTCTCTGCCGATTGACAGCATGATATCGGGCGGCGATTCTTATCTGGCGCAGAAAAACAGGGGAAGGATGGCATGGTACAACAATCCGAACACAGTAAAGGTTAAGGATGTATATCCTCTGCGCGACGTTCAGGCGGGACAGGACATGATAACCCCGTTCGAAATTTATTTCGACCCCTCAAAAAGGGGCACGTACAACTATCACGAGGTTGATTACGATACAGTTTACAAGAACAACTGGAACGGCATAATGAAGTACCTGAACACGACTTCGAACGACCTCATCAGCGAAAATATTGACTTCATAGAATTCAACATGCGCGTCGACAACACGAGCCAGTTACCGCTGAACTTAGCGAACCTGTACATCGACCTCGGTATAATATCGGAAGACGCTATACCGAACGGAAGGCCCGACACTGAAGATTCGCTTCAGAACGGAATTCTGCTCGACGTCGAGGATAAGGGACTTGACTTTATGGACAACGCTGCCGAGTTGAAGATGTTTAACGATACGAACCATACGAATTATAATATGGACCAGTATTTCGCCCTGTACGGGAACAGAGACCCGGGTCTTGACAGCAACCTTAACCAGTCGGGTTCGAATATTGATTTCTCCACAATAAACGGAACGGAAGGAAACAGATTCCTGGATGTCGGAAAGAGGCCGGATACTGAAATACTGAGCCGGTCCGGTTCGCTTAATCTTGTAAATAACTATTACGAATACGCGGTCAGTCTCGATACTACGAACAAAATATATTACAGGGAAAGGTGCGCCCGGAAGCGGGTGGTTCCAGTACAGGATACCGCTTTCAGTGTTTACGAAGAAACTGCATGAGGCGACATTCTCGAACGTGAAATATATCAGGGTATGGATGAAGGGTCTTAACGGGAAGATAAAACTCGCGTTCGTCGATTTTAATCTCGTCGGCAACCAGTGGTTCAAGCCGGACAAACAGGATACGACATATAAGGTATCCGTAGTGAGCATCGAGGAGAATTCTCAGATATACATGAGTCCGGTTCCCGGCGACGTGCTGAGACAGACGGTAAGAAATACAAACGGAGTAAACACGAAGTCGAACGAACAGTCTCTGTCTCTCATAGTAAACAATCTGACTGTAGGTCAGCAGAAACTCGCGATAAAGGATTACCGCAGCCAGGTGCTTGACCTTTTTAATTACAAAGTAATAAAACTTTTTGTAAACGGAGACCCGACTTTTAATTACACAAACGAGCATATATACGACGCGACGATGATAATACGTTTCGGCTCCGATTCTACGAACTATTACGAATACAGGGCGCCGATACATCCGGATATGCGTCCGGCTCAGCCCTGGAGCAGCCAGAACGAGGTCAGCATAACATTCGCAGATTTGACGTCGCTTAAAATATCGAGGGATTCCGCAAATCAGGTGGTTGATATGCCCGTGCCGAACGGTCCGCCCGGTTCGTATTACAGGGTGCGCGGTTCGCCGGCGCTGACATCAATAAGAGAGTTTGTTGTAGGGGTTGAAAAAAACCGCACAGGGCTAAATGCGTCCGTTTCAGGCAGTGTTTGGTTTAACGAAATACGCGTACTGAAAGTAAACGACGATAACGGCTACGCGTACAACGTAAACACGAGTTTGAAAATCGCGGATTTCGGAACTGTAGGTTTTAATTATTCGAAAGTCGATCCGAATTTCCACGCGTTGGACGGCAGGGCAGGTACGCGAACTACGGGACAGAACTGGGATGTGGGCATAACGCTTGCGGCGCACAAACTTATTAATAATGCGCTCGCGACATTCCTGTCGCCGGAATGGAAGGACTTTCTGAATTTCCCCGTATCGATACGGCACTCGGAGAGCATCGTTAATCCGAAGTATTATCCCGGTACGGATATAGAAATGGAAAAGGCTGCCGACGAAAAATACAGGCAGGCGCTTCTCAGGACGAATGACCCGAACATGGCGGCAAAAGAAAGGGATGACTTTATTAAGTCGGCTCAGTCGCTGGCGATAAGAAACGACATTTCCGTTACAGGAGTCGGATTTAAATTCCCGGGGAATAATTATTTCGTAAGAACAATACTGAACGCGTTTACTATGAACTTCAGCGGTTCATACGGTTCTCAGCGGGACGTAACTTATGAGAGGAAAACGGATTTCAATATCACGGGAAATCTTTTATACAGCACGGATTTCCAACTTGCCGAAATAGTAAACCTGAAGATAGGCAAGATACTTAATATCGGTGATCAGTACAAGGACGCGAAGATATACGCGTTCTTCCCGTTCATCGGGCTTGTGCCGGCATACAGCACGAATTTCCAGGCGAACGTCGACTTGACGAGGTCGAGGATGGAGTCGCGGCAAAGGCTTTATACATTCGACGACCCCACGAGCAGGCAGTTCAGGGCGAACAGAGGATTCGGGTTCAACTGGAAATTCATTGAGAACTGGATTGTGGACCTGTCGGGTTCTTACAGCCTTAGAATCGGAAGCGATCTGACGCAGATGGAAACGACGAAGGACTCGGTGCCTCTGCAGCGTTCGAACAGCGAGATACTGAAGGACATATTCTTCAATCAGGGGCTTGTCAATTTCGGGCGCGACCTTGATTTCCAGCAGGCGACAACGTTCAATCCGAAATTTAACATACCGCTGATAAACAAGTTTGTCGACGCGAATCTTGCTTACAACGTTTCATACGCGTGGGCGAATCCGATATCTACAGTTAATGTCGGAAGCAATGTCGGATTTTCAAATACCGTAACGACGGGAGCGACAATTAAACTAAACGAACTTTTAAATATTTTCGGAATCAGCAAGACGCCGACGGGTTTCAGGAATTCTATCAGGAACGGAGCGGCGAGCAGTTACGACGACAAGCCGGGTCTGAAAGATATTCTGAACATTCTGCGGACGTTCATACCCGAGCAGTTGACGGTTAATTTCAATCAGACTAACGGCGTGACGAATCAGGGCGTGCTCGGCAGGCCGGGATTCACGAATTTCTGGATTAACCTGAAATCGAACGACGACGAAGGACCATCAAGGATGTACCAATTGGGTCTGAACCGCAATCCGGGAAAGAGGATAGGGGGGTACAACCTTACTGACTCATACAATCTTTCGAACAACGTTACTTTTAATACTTCGATAACTCCGCTGCTTCCGCAGTCAATCAGGATGAGTCTGACTTTCAAGAAACTCTGGGGGTTCAGCAATTCCAACACGTTCACGACGGCCGAGGACGGAACGATAGCGACAGTCGGTAATCTCAGCAGCAGCAAGACCAACGGATACAGTATGTTCTTCGCGGGAAGCGTAGACAACTTCTCGTTCCAGAGTTCGGAAAACGCGACTGAAAACGCCCAGAACATTACATCTGCTTTCAAGAGCAGCATCGCTTCGATGCCGTTCCCGAACTGGAACATCAACATTTCAGGACTTGAAAAATTCCCGCTGTTCGAGGAATTCGCGACGAACGTATCTCTTGAAAACTCGTTTACGTCTGAATACAATGAGGCATCGTTTGTGGACGCCTCGTCGGGCGCGGAAGTGATTCAGAGGCAGACTGTAACGCAGTCGTTCAATCCGCTGATAGGACTTAACATTACATTCAAACAGTTGATGGGCGGAAGTCTTACGGCAAGCATAAGAATAAACAATTCGACGAGCAACAACCTGACGCCGACGAGCAATCTTATACAGGTAACAAAGACGAGCGACTGGAGCATAAACGCCAATTACGCGAAGGCGGGGTTTGATATTCCGTTGTTCGGTCTTTCGCTTAAAAACGACATTACATTCTCTCTGACGATATCCAAAAACGTTAACGAGCCTACGGATTACAAATTCACGACAGGTTATTCGACGCCAGAGAAGGTTCCCGGCAACGGCTCGACAGTAACGACGTTCAATCCATCGATTTCGTACTCCCTGAGTTCGAAGGTTCAGATGCAGTTATTCTACAAGTATATAAAAACAGAGCCGACAGCGGGTAATGCTAATTCGGCTCCGAGAACTTCTAACGAAGGCGGTCTGAATATCAGGGTTACGATACAGTAACTATTCAGCCGATACTTTTATTTCGCCGTCGATAATTTTCTTTTTAATCTCTTCCACTCTTTCCCTGATTTTTGGGTCGATAAGGTTTTTATTGTTATCGTCGTAAACATATCCTACTCCGTTTTCCTTGAGTCCGAGAGATTTGACTCCGCCTTTAAACTTGCCGTCTTTCATATCCGAAATAGTGGAATAGACAATCTCATCGACTTTTTTCACCATGCTTGTAAGCACGAAGCCTTTTGCTTCTGAAAACTGGTCGAGGTCAACCCCTATCGCGAGTTTTTTGTTTTCCATCGCGGCTTTGAATACGCCGATGCCTGAAAGTCCAGAGGCATGATAGATTATATCGGCGCCGTTCGAGTACTGGCTGATTGCTATTTCTTCTGCCTTGCCGGGATTCTTGAATCCGTCGCCGGTAACGCTGACGTAAGACACGAAGATTTTGCAGTCAGGGTCAATGTATTTTGCTCCCTGCGTGAAGCCCTTTTCGAATTTGCGTATGAGGGCGGATTCCATACCGCCGACGAAGCCGAGTTTTTTAGTTTTCGAAGTCAGGCATGCGAGAGCGCCGACAAGGTATGAGCCTTCTTCTTCCTTGAATTCGAGCGCAACGAGGTTATCGGGAATTTTGTTGGAAGGATTTACGGTATAGTCAACGCATCCGAATTTTTTATCGGGAAAATCCTGCGCCATTCTCGTTATATCTTCCGTGAAGATAAATCCGACTCCGAATATGAGGCTGATTTCGGGTTTACTCGCGAGTTTACGCAGTGCTGATTCTCTGTCGGCTCCGTCGCCCGGGTCAATCACTTCGAAATCGATTCCGAAATCTTTTTTAGCCCTTTCGAGTCCTTTGTACGCGGCGTCGTTAAAGGATTTATCGCCTCTGCCTCCGACGTCGAAGACGAGGCCGACTTTCATTTTAGAGTTATCGGTTTTTGTTGCCGTTTTATCACTGGATTTTTTGCATGAAGTAAATAAGACTGCTGAAGCCAGCAGTAACGTCAAAAGAATTCTATTCATATTATTAAAATTAATTATTCCTGAACAATGTGATGAAGTCTGCCTACGAGCACTCTGTCGGTACCGCCGGAAACTCTTTGAGTTCTGTTGGCGGGCGCTCCGCAGATAACGCAGACCGCGAGGGTTTTGGTTATGTATTCGGCTATTGCAAGAAGCTGGGGCATTGGTTCGAAAGGAACTGCCTTGTAATCCTGGTCGAGTCCGGCAACGATAACTCTTTTTCCCGAATCCGCGAGCGCCTGGCAAACCTGAATGAGGTTGTTGTCGAAGAACTGCGCTTCGTCGATACCTATTACTTCGGTATCAAAACTCTTTTCAAGAATTTCTTCGGCGTTTTCAATCATCTCCGATGGAAATGATTGTTCGCTGTGGGAGACTATGGAGAATTCGCTGTACCTGTTATCGATTTTAGGTTTGAAAACCTTGACGCGCTGTCTGGCGATTTCAGCCCTGCGGATGCGTCTGATAAGTTCTTCGGTCTTGCCGGAGAACATGCTGCCGCATATTACCTCAATGTGTCCTGTTTTCTTGAAAGTTCTTATCTGAAGATGTTCATTCATGTCCATCAGGGAAATTCCTTTCTATTTTAATTTAAACTTATGGGGAAAAAGGTTTTGCAGTTTATATATCTGGTATTTCGTTTTAGATTTCACGAGTATAACATCCATGTTTTCGGAGAATTCGGACAGGAACTGCCTGCATGCGCCGCATGGAAAGGCGAAATCGTTGCTGTCTGTAGCAATGGCTACCGCCTTGAATTTTTTATTCTTTTCGGTAATCGCTTTTACCGCCGCAACTCTTTCCGCGCATATAGTGAGCGAATATGAGGAGCATTCGACGTTGGCGCCGTGAAAGATTTTATTGTCTTTTGTTAGAAGGGCGGCCCCGACCCTGAATTTTGAATACGGCGAATGCGAAAGTTTTTTCGCTTTTATCGATTCGCTTATTAATTTTTCGTACATAAAATAATTTAAATTATCAAATCACAGCAGTAAACTCCGTTTACCGAAAAGCATACCCATGAACAAGCAAGCACTCATTCACTATCAAATAAACTGAGAATTTGTTAATTTATCAATTTATGAGCAAATTTTCAAAACATATTTCTTGATTGAATGGACAGGAAGGCGCTGTACCGCAAACTCGATAAACTGTTCGGCATACCGATCCTGATGATTCTTGCTCTTTTCCTGAAGAGGAGAAAGAAGTTTCCGTTCGATATTAAGAAGATACTTGTTGTGAAATTCGCGGCGATAGGCGACAGCATAATGATGATTCCGATGCTTCGCACGCTCAGGCGGGCTTATCCCGACGCTGAAATAACATTTCTCTGCTCGCAGATTAACGAATCTATAGTAAGAAAAACTCCTTACGTTAATAAAGTGATTGTCGAGAATGTCCATGACTTCCTGAAGAATCCCTTTCTGTTCCTTAAGATGATTTTGAAATTAAGGAGTTCAAAATACAATATTGTGATAGATACGGAGCAGTGGTCGAGAATCAGTGCGATTATTATTGCGCTGCTCAAGTACGATTTTTCGGTAGGGTTCAAGACGGAAGGGCAGTACAAGCATTTCATGTTCAACCGCGTTATAACGCATTCGAGGGAAAAACATGAACTCGAAACATTCATTGACCTTCTCCTTCCGCTTTTTGTTCCCGTTAAAAAATCGGATTACGTTCTCGAGTATTTTCTTGACCCCGATAATCACAGGGCCGCGGAAAAATTCTACGATGAAAACGGCCTTCAAGGGAAGACTGTGATAACGCTTCATCAGGGATGCGGTGGGACAGGAAAGCCGAGGGAATGGGACGTTAAGAATTACATCCTTCTTGGGAAGAGGCTCATTGATTATAAAAAGGACATTGTACTTCTTATTACAGGTTCGATGGATGAGAAAACAAAGAACGACGAACTGGAAAAAGGTCTGCGTGAAATCCTGCCCGAAGGTTCAAGGGTTATCAATATCACAGGGATATATTCACTTGACGATGTAGTCGCGATAATAAAGAAAGTAACGCTGATAGTATGCAGCAATACAGGAATGCTTCATCTGGCGTCGTGTGTCGGTACGAAGACGATGGGTCTTCACGGACCGACAAATCCCGCCAAGTGGGGGGCTTACAGTCCGAACACGGTTTTGATACAGAGCGACAAATACTGCAGCCCGTGTCTCTATCTGGGGCACGATTACGGCTGCAACAATCCAACCTGCATGACGCACATATCCGTTGACGATGTGTACATACACATACGCAAAGCGCTTAACCCCGAACTTTTTCCGGACGAACTGAAAGTCATACAACAGACTTGATACAGCGGACGATGCTTCAATATATAAAAAATCAAAAATAAGATATCAAAAATTTCCATAGTTATTTTATAACGGATTTCTGAAAATTTTAATGTTTAATAATAATATTTAACCCCTGACTACCGCGCTCTTTGCGTCCCGATTTGTCGGGATAATTTCTGACTCCTGCTCAAATTGTTAATTGTCAAATGTAAACTGTTAACTAAAAATATGTTGTATGTTAAATAAACCTTATTTATATTAGTCTTAGACAGAGGAAATTCAATTCAACCTCATTTAATATTCGACAATGCTTTATAAAATATTTGTTTAGAAACAAATATTACATAAAAATTAAAAAATAATTTATTATGAGCAGGCGGATACTTCTTATTACTGCATTTTTTCTATTCATTGTGTACGGCATATATGCCAAACCGGACATAAAATTCATGAGATACAATCCTCAGGGTATTTTCCCGTCGGTTATTCAGGAGCAGATAAGGTTCGACGCGAACAACATCGACACCTGGATACAGAACACCGGAATCTTCGATCAGGACATTAGGACTAACAACACGCCCGGTATGATGTGGCCGAAAGGGTCGAACAGGTTCGTGAATTTCACGAGCGGGTTGACTATCGGTACATACGTCGAGAATGTGTTGCGTCTCGCATCTTGTTCCTATAAAGGCGAATACGAGCCCGGTTATATAAATATATCGGGAGGCGTGCCGACGCCTGTAACAAACACGGGTTTTAAACTATATAAAGTAACATACGATGATTCCACATCGCAGGATTATGTTAACTGGGGTCTAATGGTGCCGTATGGCGCGCCGTATGTGGACAGGAACAATAACGGACAGTACGACGCGGGCATAGACAGGCCGGGAATAATGAACGCTGCTCAAACAGTTTTCATTTGCATGACTGACGGGTTTCCTGAAACTCATAATCAGAGTGAAGGATTCTCCGGCGGTACGACACCGATATTCGCGGAGACCCATTTAACCGCATGGGCTTATCGTGAAAATGTACCGACAGGGGCTTATCTGCCTGACGTGCAGTTTCTTAGTTACGAGATAATTAACAAAAGCACAAAGAACTGGAACAATACTGTTATCGGTATTGTCGGCGATCCTGATTTGGGCGACGCTAATGATGATTATATAGGTTGTGACTCTTCGCTTAATCTCGGTTATTGTTACAATTCCGATAACATGGACGGCACAGGAAATCCTCCTTCTTACGGTGCAAATCCGCCCGCGTTCGGCATGAATTATCTGTTGACTCCTTTATATTACACAGGCAACATGAATGATTCCGTTGTATATTATACTCCTCCCGGTTCCGCTAAAAGGAAAGTGAAAAAAGGATATAAGGAATCAGGAATGACGTCATTTGTTTATTTTACAGGCTCAGGCTCGGGAGAAATAACCTGCGAACAGGATCCGAGCACGCCCATTGAGGCATACAGGTTTATATCCGGTATTAAAAAAGACGGATCGTCATGGTTCCATCCGATAACCAAACAGAGGACAAAGAAAGTATATACGGGTAATCCGGAAACCGGTGTAGGTTGGACTGAATTTGGCAGCCTTGCAAGAATTAAGAACTGCATAGGAGGCGATACTGTAACTGCCTATCCCAGTCCACCGGGAGACAGAAAGTTTGTTATAAATACATGCCCATCGAACTTTACTGTGAACGCCGGAGATACAGTGCGTCTCATTTTTTCTCAAATGGTTGCAAGGGGCACTAACAATTTAAACGCAGTAACAAGATTAAAAAGACTTTGCGAGACGGTTAAGAATATTTTTATAATGGATTTTAATTCGAACACGAATTCACTGCCGCTGCCTGTTGTGAAGAAAAGCGTTACTCCGTTGACATCGACGACCTGCGCCTTGAATCTCTACTGGGGCGATGAATGCGAGAATTACTGGTATCATGATTCAATAAATCATCTCTCATACCAAAACTACATATACAGATTTCAGGGATATGAAGTTTACGAATTGAACAAGAACACAGCGGATACGAGTCTTCCGGATTTCGCAAGGCCTATAACAGTAAGTCCGGAGAAGGTAAAACTGCTTACGATTTATGATAAGCGGGATGAGTACGGAGTGTTGGTAGATACACTGCCTACGGGAGTTTACATAAATGGCAGCGAATTATATTCACTGCTTCCTATAGTTCCTCCGTACGGTTTAGGTATGCCAGCGGGTTTTCCCAATTCAGGTCTGAGCAGGTTGGTTAATATTTCTCAAACGCAGTTTCCCCAGAACTATGGAGGAAATTCTTCCATACAGTACGGTCAGACATATAAATTTATAGTGCTTGCGTATGCAGTCACTGATGTTGCATTCCCTTCGACAGGAAGCAAAGTAATAAGAAATCCGGTACAGGCGGCGATAATTACAATTACTCCTCAGCCGCCGCCGGGAAACGTTACCTACAACCTGCACAACGGCGACACTATAAATACAAACAGACGGGACCTCGGGCTGAAACCGGTAGTGGTAGGGCAGGAGTATGTGCTAAATGCAACATACAGGGTCATGTTCAGAAGTCCTGACACAGCATACAGCATACTTCGTACTCAGAACAACTGGGCTTCGGTCGATACGCTTAAATCAGGTTTGAAAGTCACTCCGAACTATTACGGCGCCGCGTTCGATTCCTCGCGAATTTACGACGGAATACTTTTCAAAACAGACAAGATAAGAAGTTTTAATGTCGGAATAGTAAAAGACCCGACTGTTTCCGCTGATTCATTCCAGACGAGATACGCCGGATATCAGTATCTTCCGGTGAATCAGTATTTAACGGGTAGCAAGTATTACGCGGCATCATATGGATACCAATCGCGTTCTATGTCAATATCATATCCGTATGTAGGGACATTCAATAATATATCTTCGCTGTTAAAGCCATACCAGTTGCGGAAGGTAAAAATTGTTTTCTCGAACACGAATAAACAATACGCTTACAGGTACAGGGATACTTCATCGGTAAGTGATTTATATTTCATTTACCAGAGCGCGACACAGGTTCCATTCAGAGTCTATATGATTGACAGCACGGCGCCGAGGCAGTTGAACTGCGCGTTTGTAGAATCGAACGACGTTCAGCCATGGACTGGCGGCTGGGCTCCGGGAGCCGACACATTAGGAAGGAAACTGCTTCTGTATATTTTTAATTCAAGTTATGATACTACGATATCAAATTATAAAACAAAGAACCTGTTTATAACGAACCAGATCGACGTTATGTACGTCTATGCTCCGCGTCTTTTGAGCGCGGGAGCGAATTTTACGGAAGGGGATTCGCTGATTATCTATCCTTATCAGATAACGATGCCGGGCACTTATTATGAATTTTCGACTGTAGCGCCGACGGTTCCTGTGATAAATATTTCTACGGAGATACCCGAGAAATACGACCTGATGCAGAATTATCCGAATCCGTTCAACCCGTCTACGAAAATAAGGTTTAATCTTCCGGAGAACGCGGATGTTACCATCAGGATTTTCGATATGCTCGGACGACAAATTAGAACGTTAGTAAACCGTCAGCGCCTTGACGCGGGTACGCATCAGGTGGAGTTTGACGGTGCGGCTTTATCGAGCGGCGTGTATTTTTACAGAATAGAGACCGACAGGTTCACACAGGCGAAGAGGATGGTGCTCATTAAATAATTAGTAATTAATAATTAGCAATTAGTAATTAAGAGCATGTTACCGCTGTTTTTATAAATCAATAGCATGTGGCTGCAATATTCGGCAACCGCTAATTAGACTTCTGAGAATATAAATTCGTATCCGAGAGTCTCCCGGTTTCAACCGGTGACTCTCGGATTTCCATTCAAAACAGAACTTAATAATTAGCAATTAGTAATTAAGGGCATTTACCGCTGTTTTTATAAATCAATGGCAAGTGGCTGCAATATCCGGCAACTGCTAATTAGACTTCTGAGAATATAAATTCGTATCCGAGAGTCTCCCGGTTTCAAC
>JAJTBN010000299.1 GCA_021286895.1 Bacteroidota bacterium
TCTGGTAATGCTCGTCAATCCAAATTTCTACCAGACTTATATTTACGCTTACGAGCATACAAAAATGAAAATGCTCGAAACGGTAAATGAATGGATGTCTCCTTTCGGCTCGAGAGGCGACGGTTTCGTCATTCTGCTCTATAAGATTCTTTTGTTCTCGGGACTGCTGACTATTTATTATTCCGTCAAAAAGAAAGACGTATTCCCCGCAATATTATACATAGGCTTCGCTCTTTATTCTGTTCGCGCCATGAGGTTTACTATCGATTATGTGATTATTGTGTCACCGTTCGTTTTCATCGCGGTCAGTTATCTTTTCGATTCTATGAAAAACGAAAATCTGAAAACGGCGGTTACGGCAAAACCATTCGTGAAATCTGCCTTTGGAGTATTCCTTATCTTAGTAATTACCGCTATCCCGGGCAATAAACTCTATCTCGAGTATCTTAAATATTACAGAGTTTCGGGTTTCGGTATCAACTCCGAATTCATACCGACTCAGTTGTTCGATTTCATGAAACAGAACAATGTTCCCGAAATCGGAGGTAGAATATTCAACCATTTCGGCACGGGCGGATTCTTTATCTGGAACTTCGAGGGCAAACAAAATTTTATAGACAGTAGAAATTTAAACGACGAATTGTTCAACAAATATCAGCAGATACTCGCTAAGAGACCCGGCTTCGAGAAAAAACTGGATGAATATAACATCGATTATGCGATATACCTCGCTCCTGACCTTGTCAGGGATACAAAGGAAATGGAACAGACCGTCATTTCGTATTTCTGCAAGAGTCCCGACTGGAAACTGATTTTCTGGGACGACAAGTCGTTTCTCTGGGTGAGAAACGTACCGAAATTCAAAGAAATGATAGACAAATATAACTACGAATATTTCACTCCGTACAATTTCATATTCCAGAAGCAGGTTCTGGAAAAAGGAATTTCCGAAAATCTTCCTAAAGTAAAAGAAGAAGTCAACCGAAGGAAGACCGAAGATCCGCAGGGCATAATCGTAAATGCCTTCTTAAATTCCTATGGAAATAAAATCAAATAACTAAAATATACTGCCATGAAAAAACTGATTTATTCTATTGTACTTTTATTAACTTTTGCGGCCTACGCTCAGGCTCAGTGGATAACGATTGATTCCGTACGGAGGGAAGACGCGAACGGTGTTTCGCTTCTTAACGGTCAGACCGTTACTGTAAGGGGAGTGGCCACGACAGGCGGCGAACTCGGCGTTCCTACCGTTTATTTTCAGGTGCCTACTGCCGGCCTTACCGCCTATGACGCCACTTTCGGAGCGGCTGTCCACCGCGGTGACAGCGTTCAGGTAACCGGTCTCGTTACGAATTACAACGGACTTATCGAACTCCAGCCTGTGAGCGCGTACCAGATACTCGCTACAGGAATTACAACCCCTTCACCTGTGGTGGTGACAACAAACGATATTCGCGTCAACGGCGAAATTTACGAGAGCAGGCTTATAAGAATAAATAACATTACCTCTGTAAGAAGCACTACTACATATCTTCCCGTGACTCAGTGGACAGTTTCCGGGTCGGGCACGAACTACAGAATATTCGACGGCGTGGATTCATGCGACATTAGAATCTACGGCACTTCTAACATTGCAAATACAACTATACCCGCGTATCCTTTCTCAGTTGTAGCGCTGAACAGCCAGTTCAAGTCGGGCGCGCCTTATTTCGGCGGATATCAGATAATCCCGAGAGACCTTAACGATATTATTATTACTTCCGGTGGTCCTACAATATCTGCTTCACCCGTTGAATCAAATATTGCAAGGAATTCAATTACACTTACTTATAATACCGTTTCTTCAGGCGACACTAAAGTAAAATATTTTGTTTCCGATTCGTTGTTCCAGCCGCTGGTATTTACGGATTCGGTTTATAACGCTACGCAGGTCACGACACATACTGTCAACCTTACAAATCTGAAACCCGGAAAAATTTATTACGCGCTTGTTTCTTCGACGAATGGAACCGGCACAAGTTCCGTGGTTAAGTATTTCTCGACGGCTTCTCCCGTAGGCTCGACCGGAAGATCCGAAGTTTACTTCAACTACGCTGTAGACACTTCATACGCTCTTCCGAATAACAAAGCCAACGGCAATACTAATTTCATTACAAGGCTCGGACAGAGAATCGATTCAGCGTCTTATTCAATTGACCTTGCCATATATTCTTTCGACGACCTTACAACGGTTAAGGATAAAATAATAAATGCGTTCATCAGAGGAGTGA
>JAJTBN010000300.1 GCA_021286895.1 Bacteroidota bacterium
TTGTATGCCTCAGTTTCATAAGACGCGGTCCGAGTTGGCGTATCTTTTCATTCAGTAAGGCAATATAGTGAAACTTGTTTTGATTATAATGATTTGAAATCACGGGTTCCGCCATCTGGCCGGGTTGCGTCATTGTTATTCCCTCAAATATTAAATAATCGGATAAGTTGGAGTTATCTTTAAGATAAAATGGCACTCTCAGATAACGGGAAAGGGTGTCATACGCGTTTAACGGGACGTTCATGCCAGGGTAATCAAAATAGATTATGCCTTTGGAGCCGTAACACAAAGCCATAAACGTCATAGCGCCTATTTCTTCATTCGTCGGCTCGCGTAAATTGAAGTCGCTCGTTAATTTATTCGAGGAGTTTATTTTCAAAAGTGAGTGCGCCTGAATTGAAGAAATCATGGGAAGATTCCTTGTGTTCGCTATCTCTGACATTTTGTTAAGATAAGCGGTATATGAAAAACTTTTCATGCTTTGCGTAATATCATAATTTCCCGTATTGGCTCCGAATCTCTGCTGTATCGCGTTTGTATATACGTAACTGCTTGACGCTTTTAAAAAATCAATCTGTTTGCAGTTTGCCGCTGAACTCAGATTGGGAGGATAATAACAAAAAAAATCTGTATTGCCGCCGTCGTCGCCCTTTGTGCATACAGGGTATGCTTCGCCGAGCAGATATCTTACGCTTACAGAATCAAGAAATTGTTTCATAAGCGCGGAGCGGTCATTGTTGTAAAGCGCCGTATTGTAAACTGCCCCGTTTATCGAAGGAAAAGCAAGCACGGCGAAATTTGCAGGCGTTCCGGTTATTGATTTGATTCTTTCGCTGACTAATTTTAACGCAGGTATGTTGTTGTAACGTATTTCGTCTTCGTAAAATATAAAGGCCTTGTCTTTGAATGCATTTATTTCCTGGTCGAGTTTATCAATGTAATAATTACTTCCCGTTTTAAATAACTGATGCGCCCTGAAATCATCCAGCCTGACATAATCGACCCAAAGGTTGCACCTTCCCGTCCACCAGATTCTGTAATCAACCTTGCAGTTCCTTATGTGATAAGTTGAATCGAATTCCGCCACCGCCCCTTTGTTTAAATGCTGCATGTCGCCGGAGATGGCGAGGGGGTTCGGATTATTGTAGAAATTAAACTCTTCGATATATCGACCATTATATGGATTACCAAAAACAAAATTTTTGCCCGTCATATTAATTGTCTTACAGGTATCACCTTCGAAATTGTAGATTTCAATTCTAGCGATGACTGAATCATACAACCTATAAACATCCGCAGAATCAATTCTCATTCTCGGTTTAACGTACCAGATAGAATCGTCTCTCGGTCCCGCTCCGCAAAACTTATAATTATCGCTCTGCTCTCCGTTTACAATCAATCCCGATACGAGGTAGCCGGGAGAATTCGCGCCGTACTGCGCCCATCTACCGCTTGCGCCGTATCCGTCAGGACCGTAAATATTTCCTGTTTTCGGCGTTATATCGTTCCTGAAACCGTATTTCACGCTGTCTTCAGTTTCATATGTGCTTCTTTGCGCTTCGCATAACGTTTTGATGGTTCTTCTTTCATAAAATCCGTTTTGTATGTTTATGTCTCCGTTCATATATTCCATGAAGTGTTGTACGCTTTGCTTATAAAGCAATAGAGTATCTTCCAATCCACCGTCATCAGGCGGATGCATCGACGCATCCGAAAAAAACACAAAATTATTCAGTCTTAAACTGTCCCGTATATATTTTGTATGATACGCCCAGTTATACGGGTCGGCGTAGTTATTCCATGTAGAATTATATCCGAACCCGTACGCGCCGATGAAAAACGCGGTGTCCAATCCGTTTACGCTTGCATATTGCAGGGAGAAATTTTCAATCTTGTTTATCGCTTTTTCTTCCGCATTGTTCTCCTTTTTAATAAATCCTGCCGACACGCCTATAACAGATGCCGCAAGCAGTAAAGCAGGTATAAAACTTATTTTTATTTTCATATTTTAATATGTTTTATATTTCCCTTTCGTCTTACCTGACTTTATTTCCATTGATTTAGCATCGAAGTCATTTTTCAATTGAACATCGATACCGGTTCTTCATTGTGCATTTATGATTGAAGATTATTTAATCAGCATCATCTTCATTACTGTTAAGCGTTCATTGTTTATAGCCAACTGATAGAAGTAAACGCCGCTTGTCAGTTTACTGCCGTCGAACCTTAGTTCATACTCTCCTGCCGTGTAATATCCGTTTAAAGGCGTC
>JAJTBN010000301.1 GCA_021286895.1 Bacteroidota bacterium
GAGACTTTCTTATGCGAAAGGTATTATTGAATTTGTAAGCATAATATCCGAATTATCCGCTTCTTTGAAAAACGTTCGCTTCCTTTTCGTAGGTGACGGCGTTCTCAAAAATGAACTGCATGAGAAAATATCCGGATTGAATCTAGGAGGTATTGTCAAAACAACCGGGCATACAGATAATATAGCGAAATATTTTTCAATTACAGACCTGATCGTTTTGCCGTCGTTCTCAGAGTGTTTTCCTCTTGTAATTGAGGAGTCCATGTTTTTCCGTGTGCCGGTAGTTTGTTCGGATGTAGGGGGCATACCCGAAATAGTTGAAGACGCCTCCACCGGTTTTCTTTTCAAAAAAGGAGATTTTGCGGCCCTGAAATCAATTCTGTTTAAATTGTATGCGGACAAGGAAAATTTGGGAATTATTGCGGAGAACGCGTATGGTCTTGTACGCGAAAAGTTCGATCTCAAAAACAATGTTAAAGGATTCGAACAAATTGTGGAAGATCTTATCGATTGAGATTGATAGAAAAAAATAAAATATTATTCATCACGCACAGTTCTTTGATTTCTGGAGGAGCGGAACAGGATTTCGACGGGATACTCGAACATTTTGCTTCATCGAAGGAGAAATATGAAATCCTGTCATTATTCCCTGAAGGGGAAAGAGCTGACGGTTATAAAAGGATTAGCGACTTCTGGGCCGTTTACAGGCATTGTTTCTTGCCCCTTAAACGCAGACCCCTCAGGGAGTATATCCAATTCCTGTTTTCCTATTTTGAACAGAAAAAAATTCTTAAAAAACTGCTTGGCAGCAGTAAAGTCGACTCCTGCTTTATAAATGTATCGGTTCTCGTCTGGTTCGTCTTTCTGCTCGGAAAATATACGAACAATATTGTCCTGCTATTCAGGGAGAAAATTGAACCCGGATTCCTCCGTAGGCTAATCTATAAGGTGTATTGCAAGAGAGTAAAAACGGTTTTGTTTGTTTCTGAAAACCTGATGAATGAATTTGTAGCAGTTACCGGAAGAACAAATAATCTCGATATTTTTCGTGCAAGAATGAGATTGGAGAAAAGAGAATTTATGAATGTAAAACATGATTATGAAGAACTTGGGGGAGTTAAGGGAAATAATGATGTAATGAGATTAATCTGCAGCGGAACTGTCAGCACAGTAAAAAATCAGATCCTGATTCTTCGTGCACTTAAAGAAATCAAAGAAAAAAATTTCGCGGTCCCTTTTGTTACCTTTGCGGGAGATTTTAATACTGACCCTGCATATAAAAAAATCCTGGATCGTTACATATCCGACTATGACCTGTCAGGATTTGTAGCTTTTACGGGCCATTTGGACAGGGAAAAGTATACAGTTCAGCTAAATCAGAGCGATGTGCTTGTTGTGTCGTCCGTAACGGAAGGGCTTCCTTTGGTAATAATTGAGGCTTTGGCAACGGGAAAAGCGGTTATATCCACGTCAGTTGGCAGTATCGGGGATATTATAAAGGATAATTACAACGGACTGCTGATCGGTAATAATGAAAAAGAACTTGCGGAAGCGATACTGAAACTGGCGGGTGACGCCGCACTGCGAGAGAAATTGTCAAGTAATGGATTTGAAACTTACTTGGAATATGAGAGAGAGCAGAAGTTGTCTGTTTACATGCTTGAATCTTATCTCTCAATATCACCCGGGAAACGGTAAATTAAATTATCCAAATGAAAGTTTCTGTTATAACGGTTAACTTCAACACTCACAAGCACCTTCAAATGCTGCTGGAGAGCATTTATGCATATCCTCCCGGTTTCGATTTTGAAATTATTATCGTGGACAATAATTCTCCCGACAGGGGGATTGTCGAACTTGAGTCACGGTTTCGGAAAGTTAAATTCCTTTTTCTTGAGAAAAACCTTGGATTCGGATACGGCTGTAATCAGGGAGCCAAATTATCTAAGGGAGAATATCTGGCTTTCATCAATCCGGATATCTCATTCGTCGGAAACTCGTTAGAGACTATGGCCGGCTTTTTGGATGTCAATTTGAATGCAGCTTGCACAACCGGCCTTCTGATGAATTACGAAAAAAAACTTCAATACTCCTTTAACGATTTCCCGGATTTTAAATGGATGGCAATGGAGGCATTCGGCACCGGTGCAGAGAATAAAGTGAACAGAATGCTTGAAAGGCCAGAAATCAAAAATGGTACTCCGTTCGAAATAGACTGGGCTCACGGTGCATGCCTTGTCGTAAGAAGGAATATTTTCTTCG
>JAJTBN010000302.1 GCA_021286895.1 Bacteroidota bacterium
TGTATCAAGAACTTCCATTCCCCTGACAAGTCCGTCCGTCGAGTCCATGGCTACGGTCCTGACCCTGTTTTCGCCGAGGTGCTGCTGGACTTCCGTCACGAGCATCTCCTCGACGCCTTCAAGGTTCTTCCTCTTAATAAGGAGGGAACTGTTGATTTCGGGAAGATGTCCTTCGCTGAAATCAACGTCGATAACCGGTCCGATAACCTGAACTATTTTACCGATATTTTCGCCTTTATCGGGCATATCCAATTAATTTTTAAAAATTTAATAAAGAATAGTAAATATAATTAAAGTATCTTAAAATTTCAAATTAGAAAGCAATACATATGATGTTTTTTTAAGAACTATAATGAGGCTTGCAATATAAATACTTCAAAATCTACATTACAACAAACACATATTTTCATTAAATTGTTCAATAAATATAAATTTAATTTTTTATTTTATGAAAAAGATTCTACCTCTGTTTCTCTTAACAACATTTTTTTTCACTTCACAGTTATTTTCTCAGGAATTAAAAAGCTACATATCGCAAAAAGATAAGATTGAAAACAAACTTAAGACATACGGCGAGTTATACTTCAAGTTCAACATAAATTCGAGAGAAAAACTAGCAGAACTCGGCAGACACATATCGGTTGACAACGTAATCGACAAGATATTTTACTGCGAGGTTTACGCGTACGCATCTGCGGAAGAGATGGCCTATTTCGCGGAGCAGAATATTGATTTCGCGCTTCTGAAAAATCCGGGCGATGTCGACAACGTAAAAATGTCGGACAACATTAAGGAAATCATGGCATGGGATTCTTATCCTACATATTCGGCTTACATCACGATGATGAGCAACTTCGCGGCGAACTATCCGAATCTTTGCAGGATAGTAAACATAGGCCCCACGGTATCAGGCAGACAGGTATTATACGCGGTTATAAGCGACAGCGTTAATTCCAGAAAACCGAAACCGAGATTCCTCTATACCTCGTCTATGCACGGCGACGAAACAGCGGGATATGTATTAATGCTCAGGTTAATAGACACGCTGTTAAGCGGTTACGGGAACAACGCACAGATAACAAACCTTGTAAAGAATGTCGAGATTTGGATAAATCCTCTCGCGAATCCCGACGGGACTTATCACGGCGGCGACAACACAGTAACGGGCGCCTGGCGTTACAACGCGAACGGCAAAGACCTGAACAGAAATTTCCCCGACCCATTGGCGGGACAGCATCCTGACGGTAACGCGTGGCAGCAGGAAACAATAAACTGCATGAACATGATGGCGCAAAATAATTTCACACTTTCCATGAATTTCCACGGCGGTTCACAGGTGTTCAATTATCCGTGGGACCACAAGGCTCCCCTGCACCCGGACGACGCGTATTTTATTCACATAGGAAGACACTGGCTTGACACTGTTCACGCAGTGAATTCATCATATATGGTTGACAACCTCGGATATCCAAACATTCCCGGCTTGGTGAACGGGTACGCCTGGTACATAGTAACAGGCGGAAGGCAGGACTACATGACGTATTTCAATGGAGGCAGAGAAGTTACGCTTGAAATATCATCTACGAAACTATTATCCGCGGCAAATCTTCCGGCATGGTGGAATTACAATCACAAATCATTTCTTAATTACATAAAGGAAACGCTTTACGGCATACGCGGCACTGTAAAAGATTCAATAACAGGTCTGCCGGTAAAGGCAAAGATATACGTATCGGGCGTAGCGGACACGAACTGGGTTTATTCGGATTCGATTTGCGGAGATTACCACAGGCTTATTGCAGCAGGAACTTATTCGTTGATTTTCAAAGCGCCGAATTATTACACTAAAACAGTTTCCAACATTACTGCATATTACGATTCCGTTGTTTACCAGAACGTTCTATTAAGACCGATTACTACCTCGGCCGGAAACGAAACTGAGGCAGTATCGGATTTCATGCTTTATCAGAATTATCCGAATCCGTTCAACCCTACGACTAATATCATTTTTGATGTAAAGGATAATTCGCCAATTAT
The DNA here is from genome assembly GCA_021286895.1 of Bacteroidota bacterium. Taxonomy (GTDB): domain Bacteria; phylum Bacteroidota; class Ignavibacteria; order Tepidaquicellales; family Tepidaquicellaceae; genus CAIKZJ01. The sequence continues at coordinate 2,038 of JAJTBN010000302.1, forward strand.
GCTTTCCGTTTTCGATATCTGTGGCAAGGAAATTACTGTAATAGCTAAAGGAAATTACAAACCCGGGCATTACGAAATACGCTGGGATGCTTCAAAAAACACAAGCGGAATTTATTTTTGCAGGTTTTCGGCAGGTAATTATACTGAAACGCGTAAGATGATATATATAAAATAAATGATAATAGGAAGCCTCTTTACTATGTTTGTAAAGAGGTTTTCACAAA
>JAJTBN010000303.1 GCA_021286895.1 Bacteroidota bacterium
GTCAACGTCAAGAGCTCTCGCTACGAACGTACCCTCGACACCGATAGCCATCGCTATTGGATTAAGAGGATATTCGATGTTACCCATCGGCGTAGACTTCGTTACCTTGCCGTGTTCCGACGTCGGTGAATTCTGTCCTTTTGTCAATCCGTATATCCTGTTGTTGAACAGAAGAATGTTTACGTTAATGTTTCTTCTAAGAATATGTATAAAATGATTGCCGCCGATTGAAAGACTGTCGCCGTCGCCCGTCGCCATCCAGACCGAGAGGTCGGGATTCGCGGTTTTAACGCCCGACGATATCGCAGCCGCTCTACCGTGTATAGTATGAAAACCGTAAGTATTCATGTAATAAGGAAAACGGCTCGAACAACCGATACCCGATATGAACACGACTTTTTCCTTTTCCTTTTCAATCAGTTCCGGAAATGACCTCTGAACCTGCGCGAGTATCGAGTAGTCCCCGCAACCCGGGCACCAGCGAACATCTATACCGGATGAAAAATCTTTAGGTGTGAATTTTTTAACTTCCATTTTTTCGCTCATTTTTGTCAGATTAATTTCCTTTTAAAATTTCTTCAATTTTTTCTTCAATTTCCATCGACTTGTAAGGAGTGCCTTTTACTTTGTTATATTGTATCGGGTCTATCAGATAATTCATCTTTATCAGACTTGCAAGTTGTCCGAGGTTCACTTCTGGAATAAGAACTTTCTTGTACTTCTTGAGTATATCTCCCGTATTTTTAGGCATCGGGTTAATGTATTTCAGGTGCGCGTAGGCGACTTTGTTGCCTTTCGCTATCTGATTTTCAACAGCCGAAGCGATAGCCCCGTAAGTACTGCCCCATCCGAGTACCAGCAAATCAGCGTCCTTACTTCCTGTAACTTCGAGTTCCGGAATATCGTTCGCGATATTTTTCACTTTCTGTTCGCGCTGCATCACCATCAGGTGATGGTTTTCAGATTCATAACTTATGTTGCCGTAAATATGCTGTTTTTCAAGACCGCCTATTCTGTGTTCCATTCCGGGCGTACCTGGCTTAACCCACGGCCTTACCAGATTTTCGTCCCTGAGGTACGGATAGAATCCCTCGGGATCAGTCCTGAATTTCGCCTTCATTTCGGGAAGTTCTTCGAGTTTCATGACCTTCCAAGGCTCTGAACCATTGCCAATATATCCGTCAGTAAGAAGTATTACAGGCGTCATGTACTTGACCGCGATTCTCGCCGCTTCAACCGCCATGATAAAACAGTCGGACGGCGACTGCGCCGCGAGTACTGGCGCCGGACATTCGCCGTTTCTTCCGAACATAGCCTGGAACAGGTCAGCCTGCTCCATTTTCGTGGGAAGACCCGTCGAAGGGCCGCCTCTCTGAACGTTAACAACAACAAGAGGCAGTTCTACCATTACCGCGAGTCCGATAGCTTCAGTCTTTAGAGCCATGCCGGGTCCGCTCGTCGATGTAGCTCCCAGACAACCCGCGAACGAAGCGCCGATTGCCGTCGTTATGCCCGCGATTTCATCCTCTGCCTGAAATGTCTTCACTCCGTACTGGCGCATGCCCGAAAGGTAGTGCAGTATTTCGGAAGCGGGCGTTATCGGATAACTGCCGAGAAAGAGTTCAAGCCCCGCGCGTTTTGCCGCCGCTACGAGTCCGAGCGCTACGGCTTCGTTTCCGTTAAGGTTTCTGTAGATGCCCTTCGGAAGCTGTGCGGGCTTTACTTCATATCTCTTATTGAATATTTCTACTGTCTCGCCGAAATAATAGCCCGCCTTCAGTACCTTGACGTTGGCTTCGACGAGTTCCGGTTTTTTCTTGAATTTTTTCCCTATCCAGTTTAGCGTGAATTCGGGTGACTTGTTATAAAGCCAGTACACGATGCCGAGCGCGAAGAAGTTTTTGCACTTCTGCGCTGTCTTCAGCGGAAGGTTCATTTCCTTCAGAGTTTCGAGCGTGGCTTTTGTAATTGGTATCTGGTAAACGTTATAAGATGAAAGCGAACCGTCCTCAAGAGGATTGCTTGTGAACTTCGCGAGTTCAAGGTTCTTCCTGTCGAACGAATCCGTATTAACGATAATAGAGCCGTTTTTCTTAAGGTCTTTAAGGTTGACTTTGAGAGCCGCAGGATTCATCGCTACGAGAACATCAATCTGGTCCCCCGACGTGTAAATATTGTGGCTGGAGAAGTGGATTGTAAAACCGCTAACGCCGTACAAACTTCCGGCTGGCGCCCTGATATCGGC
>JAJTBN010000304.1 GCA_021286895.1 Bacteroidota bacterium
GAAAAAATGACGATAAATTCTTTAACGAGAACCGTTTTTCAGAAGTCTCTAATTAATAATTAGTAATTAATAATTAATAATTAATGACTCCTGACAAACGTACAAGAGAAATTGAAGAATATAAAAACTAACCCCATTCTTTAAAGTGAGGTAAATGAATACAAAAACTAACCCCACTCTTTAAAGTGAGGTAAATGAATACAAAAACTAACCCCACTCTTTAGAGTGGGGAAAAAAGTTAAATGGAAAGCGGCTTTAGCCGCAGGGGAGGACATTTCAAAATAGTATCACAGGAAAAGTTAAACAGAGATAAGCATGCAAAGCCTGCAGGTTTCCCACAATATAGCCCAAAATTTGCGTTGAATAAGTCCGCATTTTTCAGTAAATTTAGTTTTTACACAAATAAATTTAGCAATGAAAAAAGTTAAAGCGAAAAACAATTACAAACTCACTCAGCAGATTGCCGCTAAAAAGTCAAATGCTCAGAAGAGAAGAGACCCTTTCAAAGAAAGAGGTATCGATAGTTTTATTGATTTCCGCGATGTCAAATTGCTGACAAGGTTCCTCAACGAGCAGGGAAAACTTCTCCCCGCGAGAATAACAGGCGCCACTGCTAAAATGCAGAGAAAACTCACGACCTCGGTCAAGAGAGCAAGACATCTCGCTTTTCTTCCTTTCGTCAGCGAAGGGTCAAAGTATTAGCAGATTAGGAAATTACTAAAATAAAAAACTCCGCTTCCGCGGAGTTTTTTTTATGCCCTTATTTTTGTATCCGAGAGTCTCCCCGTTTTAACGGGGGACTCTCGGTTCAATAATCAAAATTCACCCCCTCTTCACCACAATCAAAGTTATATCATCGTACTGCGTCTCGCCCTCTGTAAATTTCGCGATATCATCAAGCAATTTCTTCTGTATTCCTTCCGCGTCCATTCCCCGGTTCGCCTTAACAACCTCTTTTATCTGCTCTTCTCCGTATTCGTCCTTGTCCGCGTTCCTCGCCTCAGAAGCGCCGTCCGTGTACATCACAAGCACATCGCCGTTTCTGAACTCAACCGTTCCCGAACCGTACACCGGTCCTGCATCGAGCACACCCAGCATCAGTCCGCCTTTATCCAGCCCCTGTACGCCTTCGCCCGAAACAAGATAAGGAAAGTTATGCCCCGCGTTCACGTACTTAAATGAGTTATCCTTGACGTCGAGTATTCCCCAGAAAAACGTTATGAACTTCTCCGAACTTGTGTTCTGAAAAATCATCTCGTTAATCTTCTGAGTGGATTCCTCAAGGCTGAATTCGTCGTCGTAGAATTTAAGAAATGAATGCACTGCCGACTGTATGTTCGCCATAAGCAGCGAAGCGGGCGTTCCCTTGCCCGATACGTCGGCAATTACAAAACAGTACTTAGTTTCGCATAGTTTAATTACATCGTAATAATCTCCGCCGACCTGCAAAGCAGGTATGTTGCATCCGCTCACCGAATACCCCTTTATTACGGGCACCTTGCTCGGAAGAAGCGCCAGCTGTATGTCGCGCGCTATCTTTAACTCATTCTCGATTTTCTGCTTGTCGATGTATTCGTTGAAAAGGACAGTGTTGTCAAGCGAAATAATGCAAAGGTTGATGAGCGATTCCAGAAATTGAATGTCCGTTATCGTGTATTCCGATTTGTTTAATTTCCCTCCAAGGCAGACAATCGTATCTACCGTGCTTCCCGTGGTTATCGGCAGAAGCAGCCGGTATCCCGAATCTACCATGAACTGCCTGAAAGGACTGTCCTGCTCGTCCGCAAGTATCTCCGGCTCTTTTATAAGTTCTAATTGCGAAATGTATTCGTCGTCAAGACTGAATTCCTTGCCGGCTTCAAGTATGTAAAATTTATCCGCCCTGAATTTCGAAAAAATTATGTAATCCTTTATCCCGAAATTTCCGAGAAGCGAATACTTCAGCAGCCGCAGTATCTTGCTCCTGTCCTGAAAGTTTGTGTTGAATTCCTTGCTTAATTCGAACAGAGTCCTCAGATGCTGTATCTGCGAACTAAGGCTCAGATTTAGTTTCCTTATCTCGTCGAATCGTATCGAATTCTCAATGGTGGGGGACGAAAGGTTCAGCATCGTTTCAATAAAAAGTATCTCGTTCTTGCTCAGCACTTTCTTTGTAAGTTTCTCCCCGAGACAAAGTATCCCTATCAGTTTGTCGATGAAGTATAGCTTGAAGAAAAATCTTATTTTGTT
>JAJTBN010000305.1 GCA_021286895.1 Bacteroidota bacterium
AGAGCGTCGGAATCATAATCCGCAGGTCGGGGGTTCAAGTCCCTCCTCCGGTACGAAAAAACCCGGGCAATGCCCGGGTTTTCCCGTTTTAAACCCGAAACTATATCTATCTGTTATCGTATTGTAAATAATCCCCCGACAGGCAATAATGCAATTGACATTTAAAAAAGTTTATGCTAATTTGGAAACTAAATATACTAAAATAGTTTCCGCAGAAACATGAAAAAAAACAACCAGGAAAAACAGCGCATCATGAGGCAGGCGCATGAACTTTTCTACAGGGAGGGGCTCTACAAGACTTCTATGGACGAGGTGGCCGCGGAGTTAAAGATAAGCAAGAAGACAATCTATAAGTATTTCGATTCGAAATACGACCTCATTAAGGAGGCAACGTTTTCTATGCTGAAAAATTCTCTGGCGGAGGTCAATGAGGTCCTCGCGAAAAAAATCGACCTCGCTTCAAAACTCGGGATGCTGCTCGAAAATTACTCCTGCGAAATACGCCAGGTAAGCGAAAACTGGATTAAGGACATGAGAACACACTACCCCGATATTTGGAAAGAAATTGAGAATTTCAGAAACGAAAAGATTTATGATATCTCAAGAAAACTCATTCTTCAGGGGAAAAAAGAAAAACTTATCGCGGATTATCCTCCCGAAATTATCGTCGAGACCTATGCCTCGACAATCAGAGCGATTACAAATCCGTCGTTTATTCTCAACTCAAACTGCTCCATGAATGAAGCCGTTCGCTACGTATTCGATATTCTGTTCTACGGAATACTTACTGAAAAAGGTAAACAGCAAATTAAAAAAGGAAAGAAAAAATTTATTGCCAAATAATATGAAAATAAGATTAGCAGCCGCCGTTCTGATAACCTTCACTTTCGCCGCGGGCCTGTACGCCCAGAATAATCAGAAAGTGTATTCGCTGCAGGATGCAATCTCTACGGCGCAGCAGAACAATTCGTCGCTTGTCAACGCGAAACTCGACAGGCTTAAGGCCGAAAGAAAGGTGTCGCAGGTCTATAACGAGAACCTGCTGCCGACTCTCGACCTTAGCTCGCAGTACATCAGGGCGTTCAAGAAACAGTACTTCGATATTTTCGGACAAAGATACTCAATCGGTACGGATAATCAGGTGATAAACACTTTGAACGTGCAGGAACCAATTCCCGTACTCGGAACACCGGTATTTCAGGGCATTAGAATTGCCGAATACTATTCAAACCTGCAAAACGAAAACGTCGCCTCAGAAGAAGCCAGAGTTGTCGGCGAGGTCAAGAAGGCGTTCTATAATGTGCTCTTCCTCAGGGAAGTCTTTAACGTCAGAAAACAGGCGCTGGATAATTCTCTCGATAACTTCGACGTCGTCGAGAAGAAATTCAGGAACGGCACGGCGACTGAGTTCGATTTTCTCCGCGCTAAAGTGACGGCCGAGAACAACAGACCCCCGCTTCTCGAAGCGGAGAACAACCTTATTATAGGAAAAAAGTCACTGAAAAATTCGATTGGATTAAAAGACAATTCCGATATCGAAGTCTCAGGCTCGCTTGACTTCGATAGTCTCGAAATCTTCGGGGATAAAGATATTCTCATAAATAAAATCGCGAATAACCACGTTTCCGTACGCCAGCTGCAGATAAGCAGAAACATTAACAGCGAACTGCTCGGCGTCGATAAGGCGAACTACCTCCCGAAATTCTACGTCTTCGGACAGTTCAACCTGCAAGCCGCGGAAGACGACGGACGGACTGTAGACAATTACAGATATTTCCCCGTAGTGAACGCGGGCGTCGGCATGTCGTGGAACCTGAATTTCTTCAGGAACACCTACAAGAAACAGCAGACGGAAATAGAAATTAAGAAGACCGACGAAACAATCTCGGACGTTAAGCAAAAATTAAAAATATCCGCGCAGACCGTTCTGCTGAAAATTGAAGAAGCCAAGAAAAAAATTATCGCTTCAATGGAAACCGTAAGGCTCGCGGAAAGAGGCTATGAACTCGCCGCGCTCAGTTTTAAAAACGGAGTGATTAACCAGATAGACGTTATCGATTCGCAGCTCATGCTGAGCAACTCAAAACTCGGCTATTATCAGGCTATACTCGAATACCAGCTCGCGAAGGCGGGTCTCGAGGAATTATTGGAAAAGAATAAATAAATTTTAACAATTATATGAAAAAGTATTTAATATTATTATCCGCGGTTTTACTTGCATTCACATTG
>JAJTBN010000306.1 GCA_021286895.1 Bacteroidota bacterium
TCATCGAAGAAAATCCGCGAACAGGTATCAAGGAAGATGCTTACCGCGACTTCTGATTTTTCAAAACTAAGCACACCGGATGTCATAATCATCTGTGTGCCTACTCCGCTGAACATAAACAGGGAGCCCGATTTAAGCTTTGTCCTGAATTCAACCAAGGAAATCGCGAAACATCTTCGCAAAGGACAGCTGGTTTCGCTCGAGAGCACAACCTATCCCGGCACGACTGACGAGGATATGCTTTCGATTCTATCATCAACGGGTCTCAAAGTAGGCAGGGATTTTTATCTGTGTTTTTCGCCTGAAAGGGAGGACCCGAACAATCCGGTTTATAAAACTTCGACTATACCCAAAATTATCGGCGGTGTTACAAAAGCCTGCAAAGAAATCGGAGTCGCTGTATACGGCAAGGTAATTGAAAAAATAGTGCCTGTTTCGTCCACGAAGGCTGCGGAAGCGGCGAAACTGCTTGAAAATATTTTCAGGTCAATAAACATCGCGCTTGTGAACGAGTTAAAGGTGGTTTTTGACAGAATGGGAATCGATATATGGGAGGTGATAAAAGCCGCGTCAACAAAGCCGTTCGGATTTACGCCGTTCTATCCAGGACCCGGGCTGGGCGGTCACTGTATACCAATAGACCCATTTTACCTTACATGGAAAGCCAGAGAGTTCGATATATCGAGCAAGTTTATCGAACTTGCCGGTGAAACAAACACATCGATGCCATTCTTCGTTGTTGAAAAGGTTATACACGCATTGAACGACCACAGAAAATCAATCAAGGGTTCTAAGATTCTCATACTTGGTCTGGCGTACAAGAAGGACATAGATGATTTGAGGGAATCGCCTTCCCTAAAACTGATAGAACTTCTTCAGGAGCACGGAGCGGTGGTTGATTACAACGACGATTACATGACCAGTATACCGAAGTTACGGAAATACAGTTTTGACAAAAAATCGGTAAAACTAACGGCTGCAAATATAAGGAAGTATGATTTAATCCTGCTTTCCACCGATCATTCATATTACGATTACGGATTCATACTTAAGAATTCGAAATTAATAGTCGACACGAGAAACGGGTTCGGAAAATTCAGAAACAAAAAGATATACAAGGCATAACAATGGGGAAGAAAAAAACAGCGTTAATTACCGGAATTACGGGGCAGGACGGCAGTTACCTTACGGAACTCCTTCTTGGCAAGGACTACGAGGTTCACGGTATTATAAGGAGAAGCAGTTCGTTCAATACGGGAAGAATTGATCATTTGTATACAAACGATAAAATACTGAACAAGACTCTTTTCCTTCATTACGGGGATGTTACTGATACGAGCAATCTGAACAGGCTTCTTGAAAAAACCCGCCCGGACGAAATTTACAATCTCGCGGCTCAGAGCCACGTTAAAGTATCATTCGAAATTCCCGAGTACACGGCTGAAGTGGACGCAATGGGCACTTTGCGTTTTCTTGACGCAATAAGGGAGGCTGGTTTAAAGACGAAGTTTTATCAGGCATCCACGAGCGAATTATACGGGAAGGTTCAGCAAATACCGCAGAATGAAGAAACGCCCTTCTATCCGAGGAGTCCTTACGGTGTCGCGAAGATTTACGGTTACTGGATAGTAAAGAATTACAGGGAAGCCTATAATCTTTTCGCCTGCAACGGGATACTGTTCAACCATGAATCGCCAAGAAGGGGCGAGACCTTCGTCACAAGAAAAATAACGAGGGCAGTATCAAGGATAATCTGCGGTCTTCAGAAAAACCTGTCTCTGGGAAATCTTAACGCAAAGAGAGACTGGGGATACGCGCCGGAATACTGCGAGGGTATGTGGCGGATGCTGCAGCAGGAAAGTCCTGATGACTTTGTGCTCGCGACGGGAGAAACTCATACGGTAAAAGAATTTGTTGAACTTTCGTTCAGGTATTCGGGAATAGAGATTGAATGGAAGGGAGAGAATGAAAACGAAAAAGGCGTTGTAAAATCGTTCAACAAAGAAATTTCCGCGGAAACGATGTCTCCGATGGGAAATCTTTATCATAATCTTATTGAAAAATACATCAAGCCCGGCGATACTGTCGTATTTGTGGATAAAAATTATTACAGGCCTACAGAAGTAGACCTGCTGATAGGCGATGCGTCGAAGGCAAAAAAGATTCTCGGCTGGGAGCCGGTTATAAAGTTCGAAGAACTGGTTAAATTGATGATAACGTCTGAT
>JAJTBN010000307.1 GCA_021286895.1 Bacteroidota bacterium
GTTTTCTATCTAAACATTCATCCGAACATAAGAGTTTTTCAGAAGTCTCTAATTAATAATTATAGACTTCTGAAAAACGATACTTATCTGCTCCTTTACCCCACCTTTTAAGGTGGGGTAAAGGAGAATCCACATAAGAGGACTTTAGTCCTAAATAACATAAATTCTGTGGCTAAAGCCGGGTTTTATACTATTCTTTCACCCCACTCTAAAGAGTGGGGTTAGTATTTCTGTTTATAAATATCCTTTGTCCGTTTTTCAGAAGTCTCCTATTAGTAATTATGACGTTCCCGAATTATATTTGGGAACGTTTTTTTTCTTGATTCTAAATTCTAAATTCTAGATTCTCCATCCCGTCCGAAATAAGACAAAATTTCGCATAGCAAATCATGGATATTTGGAGTAATTTTACATAAATCTCATTTTCACGAACAAACTCAAAAAGTGCAGAATATGGTAAAATACGCTTTGACAAATCCATTGTCAGTATTACTGGATAAACCTAAAGAAGATTTCACGCGTGAAGATCTTCTGAAAGTAATAGAGCAAAAACAAATTGAAACAATAAGATTTCATTATACCGCTCTTGACGGAAAACTAAAAGAACTCCGCATACCGCTTCCCGACAAGAAGAACGCGGAAATAGTTCTCGCGGAAGGCGAAAGAGTCGACGGTTCCTCGTTGTTCAAAGGCCTTGTCGATACGGGTCTTTCCGATTTATATGTAGTACCGGTTTATAAATCGGCTTTCATAAATCCCTTTAATCCATCAAGCCTGGATTTAGTTTGCAGATATCTTACGGGGGACGGTGAACTTGCTCCGTTTACGCCGGATAACATACTTCATAAGGCGGCACAGTTGTTCAAGAAAAGTACGGGCATCGTACTTCATGCGCTCGGCGAACTCGAATTCTATATGATGTCGAACCCTGAATCAAACATGTACTTCCCTCCGAAACAGCAGGGATACCACGCGTCGGGTCCTTATCTTAAATCGGGCGCGATTCTTTCTGAAATGCTGAAGAGCATTACACAGATTGCGGGCGCGGTTAAGTACGCGCATAGTGAAGTTGGATTTATTGAAAAAATGGTAAGCGCCAATCCCGAACTCGACGGCAAGATGGGCGAACAACTTGAAATAGAATTTCTTTCTACTCCCATAGAAGAAGCCGCGGATAACATAGTAATCGCGAAATGGTTAATAAGAAATATCGCGTACCAGCACGGAATACTCGCGACCTTCGCGCCGAAACTCGAAGAGGGCTATGCCGGTAACGGTTTGCATCTGCACTTGAAACTTCTGAAAGACGGTAAGAACGTAATGGTCGACAATAAGGGCGACCTTACTATTGATTCGAAGAAACTTATCGGCGGTCTTCTGCAGTTCGCGGATTCGCTTACAGCGTTCGGAAACACAGTTCCTTCTTCATACCTTAGGCTCGTGCCGAACATGGAAGCGCCTACACAGTTCTTCTGGAGCGACTCGAACAGAAAAGCAATGGTCAGAGTCCCGCTCGGCTGGTCGAAGACAAGCAACCTCGCGGACCTCGTGAACCCGGGCAAGAAGAGCGAGCCGATGAAGATTGACAGTATGCAGACAATCGAACTCAGAGTGCCGGACGGCAGCGCGAATGTCCACCAGTTGATAGCCGGTGTCGCGATGGCCGCGGAATACGGTTTCTCGAATTCCGAAGAAGCCTTGAAACTGACGGATAAACTCTACTTCAGAGGCAAGACAAAAGAAGAAAATCAGGACGCGGAATTCCCGAGCCTTCCCGCTACTTGCGCCGACTCGGCCGATATACTCGAAAAGAAAAGAGGACTTTACGAAAGAGAAAATATCTTTCCCGCAAGCATTATTAATTTTGTCCTGAAACAACTCAGAGCCGAAAACGACAGGGATATGCACAAGTCGTTATCGGAAATGTACGGCAAAGGCAAGGTTGTTGAGAAAAGAAGAATAATGCATAAGGATATACACAAGCATTAATTTGTAATTAGTAATTAATAATTAGTAATTATTTTAGATAAAAGTATAAAAAGCGTTCCTGTAATTCATTGCAAGAACGCTTTTTTTATTCTTTTTAATTGAAGTTTTTTACTCGTTCTCAAAGTCCTCTTTACTCGTTCTCAAAGTCCTCTTTGGGAACGATGCGATAACATCCTTATTGGAGTTGGGAATTAATAAATTCATGGTTCTCAATCCGAAGAATCGCTCTTGCAAA
>JAJTBN010000308.1 GCA_021286895.1 Bacteroidota bacterium
ATAATGTTCTTAACGTATGAATCACGCACTATATCAAGTGACGAATAGTCTTTCCATTTATCAGGATAGCCGATTTTCTTAACCATTGTCCCGAGTTTCACGAGCGCTTTCTCTTTTGTCGGCTCGCTCATCCAGTCGAGTTTTTTTATTCTTTCGCCGAACGACTTTACCATCAAATCAACAATCTGTTTTGTCCTTTCTTTGTCTTCGGGAGGGAAGTACAATCTTACGTATTCCATTCCGAGAATTTCACCAAGCATTTCGTTAGTATTGTCCAGAACCCTTTTCCATCTCGGCTTCTGTTCCGTCGTACCGTTCAATACCGTTCCGTAGAATCTGAAATGCTCTTCTTCGAAAGCCTTGGGAAGGTAATCCGAAAGACTGCTTATGAGATGCCATTTCATGTAGTTCTTCCAGTCTTCTACAGAGTATTTTGACGAAAGTTTTTCGAGACCTGTAAAGAATTCAGGCTGTCCTACTATAACGTAATCCTGATTTTTAATCCCGACGGAAGAAAGAAGTTTGTTCCAGTCGAGCGACGGTGTTAGTTTATTGACTTCCGCGACTGTCATCTTGTTGTAGTTCGCGTAATCGTCGCGCAGGTCTTCGAGTTTTCTCGAAATACCGGCGAGGTCGCTTTCAATTTCGTAAATTACAAGGGAGGTCTTTTCCGTGCCCAGTTTCTTGTCGAGCAGCGCGAGCGAATTCTCGATGTGTTTCTTGTACTCGTTCCTGATGTTCGCGGTTCTGCCGTCTTTGTTGAAATAGTAGTCTCTTTCCGGAAGTCCTATGCCGCCCTGATAGAGCGAAACTACGTTCTTGTCACTTTGCATCAGGTCCTGCGAAACGTACAGAGAGAAGAATGAACCGTAACCGTACTGCTTGAAAAGAACCGCCAGCGCTACCGCTTCCTGAAAATTTTTAACTTTATCAATCTTTTTTAGATATTCTTCCAGAGGTTTTACGCCGAGTTCTTCAATGGATTTTTCATCCATGCCGCTGTAGAAAAAGTCGCCGATTTTCTGTGTGTTGCTGCCTTTTGTAGCGGTTAAATCCTTCTGCGCGTCAAGACAGATGTTGTAAAGATAAACATACACGCTGTCTTCAACGAGATTAAAAATTCCGTATGTGTGCTCGTATGGTGGAATGGGATGAGCCTTTATGAATGACCCGTTCGCATACTGGAAAAAATCATCTCCGGGGTTAACGGAGAAATCTATATTGTCGCTGAGGAAATATTTTTCCTGCGAAAATACATTTACCGCAAGAAGAAAAACAAAAAGCGGTACTGCAAGTTTTAATAAATGCTTCATAAGAAATTGATTATTATATAATTATACGTAATATTTACGGCAAAGTTGTGAAAGAATAAATACTTCATCAATTACCCTTCGTTCAAACAGTTTATATTTCCGGACTGTGTCGAGTGCGGAAACGTCCATAAAATCAGTTAATATATTCACTTAATCTTTTAATTTATAAAAGTTAAATTTAATAAAATGCGTAAAAACTATTCTTTATATAAATGAAGATTTATTTTGCCACATCCATAAGCGGATATATAGGTGAAGACTCGGCTTATAATAATGCCGGACTCATAGAGATTTTAAAGAATTACGGCGAAGTGCTGACCGAGCATTTTTCAAATGCTGACATTCAGGAGGTCGGCGAGAAGGACCTGACGGATAAATACATTCACGACAGGGATATCGGCTGGATTGACATGTCGGAAGTAATAGTCGCGGATGTCACAAATCCCAGTCTCGGCGTTGGTTATGAAATCAGGTACGGAATCGATACAGGGAAAAAAATTCTTTGTCTGAAAAGAAAGAACGGGAAAAGGCTCTCGGCAATGATTGCCGGAAACGGCAGGGTGACTGTCGAGGAATATGAAAGCCTCGATGAAGCAAAAAAAATCATTGAAAGGTTTTTCGCGGCTTAATTTTTGCTTGAGTGATACATAAAAATAAAACTTGACAAATAGATTCTGTAATCATAACTTTAATCAGTTCATTTAAAAGGGTTGGGTTTCAGCAGCGCATAAAGATTGCAGCGGAATATACCGCTTGCCATTAGTAACGTCCATCGACGTTTGCGGCCGTTATGAGGACCGCTCGTCACCTTGTGTGACTCTCTTTATGATGCAATCCCTGTTAAAGGGATATATGCAAATATAAATAGCTGGCCCGGCCCTTTTTTGTGAGAATGCCGTGAATA
>JAJTBN010000309.1 GCA_021286895.1 Bacteroidota bacterium
CAAGCAATAAACTCTACCGCACTACGAATTCAGGACAGAATTGGGTGAATATATTCACGGTTCCTAATTCAGGAGTTATTGGAAGCATATGCTTTCCAAGTGATAGTATTGGATATATGTTCGCAGGTACCCCACTTCCATTTTCAAAAACAACTGATGGTGGTTATAATTGGATAGGATTATTTGAACCAGGCGTATTTAATGATTCAAAGATTTATTTCGTTGATGAAAAAAATGGTTGGATGGGATATATTTTGAACAAAATTAAAATTATTAAAAATGGTGGCTATATTACAGGATGGCAGCAAACACCAAATTCAAATAATAATACATTTTCTTTCACCGATACGTTAAAAGGATGGGCAGGGAAAACCGGCATTATTCACACCACAGACGGCGGAGGACCGATAACGGACGTTGGTAGCAACACGCAAATCTCAGTTTCTGATTACAGGTTATCCCAGAACTACCCGAATCCGTTCAATCCCGTAACGACGATTAAGTTCGACATAAAGAAAAACGCCAATGTAACGATAAAAGTGTTCGATGTACGAGGGCGGGAAGTCTCGACGCCTTTAAACGGATATTACACGGCAGGAGAGTATGAACTAAGGTTCGACGGCGGCAAACTGACAAGCGGCGTTTACTTCTATCAGTTGGCTATAAACAATGAACGCCTGGCCGTAATGAAGATGATGCTGATTAAATAATCTTCGGTAATTCCGGCAAAGTCCGTAATTATAAAGCAAACGATAAAATTTATTAACAGAACAAACACGGCAAATATTTCATGAAAAATAAATTGTATCTAATACCCGCGATTCTTCTCGCGATATCAGTGATAGGCTTGACCGCGGGATACTTCGCTGAGAAGAAAAATACAGGCGGCGCCAAAACGCATAAAAATGACGACGCCTCTTCGCTCAGCGTAAGCGCGGATATTAATGATATGCCTTTCTTCGCGGGAATCTGCGGGTCCGGAAATAAATCCTATATGCTCGGTTTCGAAGACGTCAGCGGCCGCGCGGGTTATAATAAATTCATGACGGAAGCGGCAGGAAAAAGCGGGTTTGTGTATTTCTCCACATCTCCCGGGCTTCCAGCATGGCGAGCGTGGCTCTTTGAAAAATTGTACGGTGAAAAAGGTCTCAACGGCAGCGGGTCAGTACAAACGTCAGATATAAAATCATCTTTATTCGAAAATCCGCAGTACGGATTTTATGAGGATAATATACTGAAAACGCTTTGCCAGGCGCAGAGAAGCACGTACGAAACAGAGGATAACACAATTTACGGTTTCCGGAACGACGTTTCCCCTTCAACGGGCAGCAAATACGGTCCCGACATGTACGGCGCAAAAGGCGTATGGGCTGAATACGGAGTGAACGCGCCGGGTTACCTCGTATCAGGTTTAATCGTGAATACGGAGCAGGTTGACAATGCCGTTAACAGCGGCGCGGGACATAAGGGAGACTCGATATGGCACATCAAACCGCGAATGAGAATCGATTCGGCGGATGCCCGCGTACTTTTCGACTCGGTCATAGCGAGAATCGAGATTTACAATTATGCCGGAGATACATGCAAAACCGTTCCGATATACGGACGTTCATTTTTCACTCAGTCCTGTATGTACAAAGGCGATTATATCGAAATATATTATTTCGGGATTGAAAATTCACTTTTTGTTTCCGGCAGTTCTCTTTATTCAAACAAGGACATGAAAATTCCGCACGGCCCGCGGGGTCCGGACGGGAAATGCAGGGTTGATTACAGAATCCTGTGGACGGGAAAATGCAATTTATGGGTCGACTATATCCGGCTGGATGACGGAATAGCGAATCGGTTGTTTCAAATAGGCAGTTTTTATGTGGATAAAATCGGACCGCAAATTACAGGAACGCGTAACAGCGTTCTGGTCTTTTACGAAGACGAAATCCGGTACAACAATCTTCCAGCCTTAAAGTTAGTAACCGAGCAAATAAGCCGGAAGACGGGTATGACGGCGGATATTGTGGTACTTCCCTTTACCGCATCACAGAAAAGTTTTAACGGCGGCGGCTTCATCCGTCCGTAAATATATTTGCAGAGTGAAGGAAAAATAAACTAAACGTGAAAATGAATAAGTTTAAAAATAAAGACGGGGATATTAAACCCGCGGGCTTCAACAAGGTATTTTTTCTTGTTACGCTCGTATTG
>JAJTBN010000310.1 GCA_021286895.1 Bacteroidota bacterium
CATCACGCAAACCTACCTGAAAAACAACGACAGTGTTTCGATGTCTGTCGTTATTCCGAGCGTCAGGGGCGGATTTAACGAAAGAATAAAGTTCACGCTTGCTCTCGATACGATGCCTTCTTCGGGTTCTATACAATTCAGTTTCGCGAACGGAAAAGACAGCATAACAACTTTTCCGGATTCGGTAGTCGTAAAAGCGAAGACTGTCGGAAGTGTTACGCCAAGGTCATACAGGCTGAACATTCTGGCTTCCGCGAAATCTATTCTGCCGATTCACAGAAGAACGCTGACTCTAATCGTAAATTCATCGTACATAAGCGTAGGCACAAACCGTGAATCAGTATGCGACTTCACCGTGAACGGCACGACGTACAACACGCGGCAGAGTCTTTTAATTTCGAACGGCTCATCCGTCACTTTGAAAGCGCTCAGTCCGAAAATCGCGGGCGGCACGGAATACATATACAGAAACTGGAGCGATAACGGTGATACGGCTCATACAATCACGGTAAACTCCCCTCTTACGCTTACTGCATATTACAGAACGGCATACAAACTGAATCTCAGTTCGACGATAAACAACACATTCGGAGGCAACGTATTTTACGATTCGGCAGTCTTTTTCAATTTCGGAGTAACCGGAAAATTCGTGAATTACAACGGACAGATGTACAGGTTCAGAGGCTGGACCGGCTCTGGCTCGAACAGTTATACAAGCGCCGACAGCACAGGTAACGACACCATAGTTACGTATTCAATGAAAAACGCCATAGCCGAATACGCGAGATGGGAGCAGGTTGTCGGCATTAGCAACATCGGAACCGAGATTCCGGCAGAGTTCAAACTTTATCAGAATTTCCCGAATCCGTTCAACCCGATTACAAATATTAATTTTGACGTCGCCCGTCAGGGCATCGTTAAAATAAGGGTTTACGACGTGCTCGGAAAAGAGATAGAAGTGCTCGCCGATGAAGTGATGCTGCCGGGGAAATACCGCGCGACGTTTGACGCGGGCAAAGTATCAAGCGGAATATATTTCTACAGAATTGAAGCGCCCGGCTTCACCGATATAAAGAAGATGATAGTTCTGAAATAAAATTTTTATATCTTCAGTAACGAACGCCCCGTCAACCACGGGGCGTTTTTTTTATCCTTTAAACCTTTTGGATTCTATGTATGTCTCAATATTAAATATATTAATCAAAGGAAGGTTAAAATGAAGGTCCTAAAAAAAAGTTATACTTTATTAATTCCTGTATTCGTCGCGCTTGTGTCTCTTTACATTACCGGATGCGACAGGAATCCCACCGAAACCTCAGAAATGACCGATAATGAATACATTCAGAGCATAGTAAATTCCGGATACGATAATAATATTACGAATGAAGATAACCTTATGTCGCAGGAGTACAACGACCTGAACGACGGCGGTCCCTTATTCGACAATGACGGCAGCATTAACAATTCACCGGTAGATTCCCTTTATAAATGGGGACGCAGAATAACGGGCATTAACAGGGATTTCAACATCAGTAATTCGGGAGATACTTTAAAGACGGTAACCGTAACGACAACGTTTACGGGAAATTACATCATACTCGGGTATGTAAACGGAGTTCTGGATACGATAATTAAGCCTTATACTGAAGTATTGGCGCGCAATGCGATATTCAAGAGAGTGAACAACTCATCTCATCCGCGGCTGAACTGGAGGCTTTACCAGATATCACCGTTCGACGGGCAGACTACACAGCCGCAGAACGGCAGTTCTCAGGTTCAGATTACAAAAATCGAATTTTACGTGAACAACGCGTCGACTCCGACTTATACGCTGAACGGTCCGGATTTCACAAGCACATATTTCACGACCAAATATTTCGGAGGCTCGGGCATACCGGTACTTGACAGGAACGACCAGGTTAAAGTTAAAATCTACACAACGTCGCAATTAGCGCCTGCGGATTACGTAGCGTTCCACTGGGCAAAAAATACGTACGGTTTTCACAGGATTCCTTTTGAACTTGAAAGCCAGACCGGAAGCGGGCCTTATTACAGGGTTTATTCAAAAACTTTCGGCATATACGGTCATCACATGATAGGCGCGTTCAACGCGTATTTCAGCGCTTCGACACACGAGTCACTTTATGACAGCGATATCTCGAAATTCGCATCAGATATCATCGGAATTCCG
>JAJTBN010000053.1 GCA_021286895.1 Bacteroidota bacterium
AGGCTCTGCTCGTAGTCGCGGGTGTTGTCTGGCTGGGAGCAATAAATATTCGCGGGCTTATAGGAAACGACCTTCTGAACTACGATGAGTTCAGTTTCAGAACAGGCATTCCGCCTGACGAAGAGAACTGGATTTTCAGGATGCTTTCGCATTCCTCGCTTGTGGTGCTGTTTTCCTACGTAGCCGTGCTTTTCTCGGCTATAATGTTCGTCGCGAAAGCTCGCATAAACCTGAGGGAAAACCCTTGGTACCTGATGTGCATAATTATGTTCTTCATGTTTGTACCCGTCGAGATTTACACGTCATACCTTGACATAAAATTCTATCTTCTATATCTGAAGAATCCGCCTGTGCATGACGACCTTCTCAGAATATTCGGAGCGAGAATAGGATTTCTGAAAGGGGTTCCGTGGATAGCGCTTTTTTCTTACTACACAATTATTATTCTCGCGGTTTTTCAGCCTATGAAAAAGAGTTTAAGGAAGCTTGCGGAGGAAAAGAGAATACTGAGGGAAGAATATTCCTATAAGTATTTCATGCATGACGAGGATGACTTAAAACATGAATATCTGAAATGAGCAAAGTAATAAAGAAAACGCAGGTAAAGCAGGTTGACGAAAAGCAGGAACTTCTGATTAAAGAACTGACAGAGGTGTTTAATCTTATAGGATACACTGTCCGAATAGAAAAAGGACTTTTCAAGGGAGGTTTCTGCCTGCTGCGCGAACAGAAACTTTTTCTTTTAAACAGGAATATAGAACCTTCGAAGAAAATAACATTTCTCGCAAGGAGTCTCGCGGAATTGAACGTGGATAACGTTTATCTTAAGCCGAACATCCGTGAGATAATCGATAAGGAAAGCCAGAACACACTTTTATAATTACTGATGAAAATTACCGTACTCGGAAGCGGAACGTCGCAGGGTGTGCCGATAATCGGCTGCACATGCAAGACGTGCCTTTCAGGGAATCCGAAAGACAAAAGACTTAGAGCTTCCGTTCACGTTGACGTGAACGGGACGGGCATATTAATCGATACTTCGATTGATTTCCGACAGCAGATGCTCAGAGCGGGTATTACGGACCTCGACGCGATACTTTTCACGCATCATCACGTCGACCATATTTTCGGACTTGATGACCTGCGGCAGATTAACCAGAGGCACAGAAAATTCGTGGACGTGTTCGGCAACAAGCATACTCTTGATGAGATTAAAGTCACATTCCGGTACGCCCTTGACGAAGAACTGATAAGATACTGGGCAGTGCCTCTGATGACATTCAATTATCTCGACAACAAAGAATTCGAATTCCGCGGAATAAAAATAATTCCGATAGAAGTATTCCACGGTAGAATTAAGATATTCGGCTACAGGATAGGAAATTTCGCCTACATAACAGACGCGAGCATGATTCCTGAACCCGAGATGAAGAAACTCGAAGGGCTTGACACGCTTATATTGAACTCGCTTAGAAAAGCGCCGCACCCCACACATTTTAATGTGGAACAGGCGACAGAAATAGCATTGCGCGTAAAAGCAAAGCGCGTTTATTTTACTCACATAACACATGACCTTAACCATGACGAGACAAACACGGAACTTCCCGAAGGCCTGCAACTCGCATACGATGGTCTTGAAATTAATATAGATTAACATGAAGAACATACTCTACAAATCACTCGAAGAAAGCGGCAAGATACTAAAGTCATACATGGACAAAGACTTCGCGGTTGAAAGCAAGGACATTGTATCAAACCTCGTCACCGAAGTCGACAAACGCTCTGAAGCAAATATAATTGACATCATTA
Organism: Bacteroidota bacterium; assembly: GCA_021286895.1. Lineage (GTDB taxonomy): Bacteria > Bacteroidota > Ignavibacteria > Tepidaquicellales > Tepidaquicellaceae > CAIKZJ01. The sequence continues at coordinate 1,810 of JAJTBN010000053.1, forward strand.
AGTCCGAATATCCTTCTCACAATATACTATCCGAAGAAATAGGAGCAATAAACAAAGACTCCGACGTTAAATGGATTATAGACCCGATTGACGGCACGATTAACTACGCGCACGGAATACCAATCTGCTGCATCTCCATTGGCATCGAGAAAGCGGGTGAAATAGTAATGGGCGGAATATTCAACCCATTCAGCGGAGAACTGTTCTTCGCGGAAAAAGGAAAAGGCTCATATCTGAACGACAAACCTATACACGTATCGGAAGAATCCGTTCTTGATAAATCTCTTCTGGTAACCGGGTTCCCTTACAGCACCGGAAACAATCCAAATAAACCCGTAGAGGTATTCGCCGCTTTTGTAAACAGGGATATACCAATCAGAAGACTCGGTTCGGCCGCTCTTGATATCTGCTGGACTGCCTGCGGGCGTTTCGACGGATTCTGGGAATACAATCTCAATGCCTGGGACGTAGCGGCGGGATATCTTATCCTGACTGAAGCCGGCGGAAAGGTCACAGACTTCGAAGGTAAGAAATATTCTGTTTACAACAAGGAAATACTCGCCACAAACGGAAGAATACACAACATCATGCTGGATGTTATCAAAGGTGTGAAAAAGTAAGCATTTCCCTGCCTTCTTTACAATTTCTTAACAATTACGTTATACGCCGATAAACTGCATTTTAAAGTTTTGTGTATGTTTACATTAAAAAACTTTAACCTAAAAAATCAGACTATGAAGTATTTAACCATCTTCGTTTTACTCTTCGCCTTCTTTGCGGGAGCGTGCGGAAACAAGGGCGAGCAGAAAGGACCTGTACAGGTCAATGGAGCGGGAGCCACTTTCCCGTACCCGATTTATTCAAAATGGTTCGATGAATATTCAAAGATAAATAAAGACGCGAAATTCAACTATCAGTCGATAGGAAGCGGCGGAGGAATAAAACAGATGACGGAAGGGACTGTAGATTTTGGAGCGACGGACAGCCCTATGACTCCGGAAGAACAGAAGAACGCGGAAATGAAGAGCAATACTAAGATTTACCATATCCCCACGGTTCTCGGCGCGGTTGTGCTGACGTACAATGTTCCGGGACTTGACAAACCGCTTAATCTGTCAGGCGAAACTGTAGCCGATATATATCTCGGAAAAATAAAGAGATGGAACGACCCGAAAATAGCGGCAGACAACGCGGGAGCTAAACTGCCCGATAAGGATATTACGGTCGTTTTCAGAACGGATGGCAGCGGTACCTCTTATATTTTCACGGATTTTCTCGGTAACATAAGCCCTGAAGCAAAGGAAAAAATCGGCGTTTCCAAAACACCAAAGTTCGATATCGGACAGGGCGGCAAGGGTAACGAAGGCGTAACGGGTGTGGTGAAGCAGCTCGAATACTCGATAGGTTATGTTGAGTTAATTTACGCCATTCAGAACAAACTCAATTACGCTAACATTAAAAATTCCGAAGGTGAATTCGTAACTCCGACTCTTGAATCTGTAACTAAAGCCGGCGACGTAACGATTTCTCAGATGCCGGAAACAATGACGATGTCGATTATAAACGCGAAAGGAAAAGGCGCGTATCCTATCTCAAGTTACACGTACCTTCTCGTATACGAAAAGAATAAAGACGAAGCGAAAGGCAAACTTGTGAAATCATTCCTGGAATGGGCGCTCGGCGACGGCCAGAAATACGCGAAGGATCTCGGATATGCTCCGCTTCCTGTAGAACTTTCCAAAAAAGCGGAAGAAAAAATTAAAATCTTAAAATAATAAAAGTGAAGGGAATATTATGAAAAAATTTTTAATAGTTTTAGTTGTAGTTCTTTTTACAGGCAGCATGAGCCTGTACTCACAGGACAAAAAGAATGAATTCAAGCCTGAAGTAAAGATTGGCGGAACGATGTTTGCCGGCTGGAGCTGGAACGCCGACGACGCGGATTTCATCGGTAAACTGGACACATCGGCCGCGGGCATTAATTCGGGTTCGGCATTCGGTTTCAATCCCGTAAAGAATCAGTTCGAAACCGGAAGAAATTCTTTTAATCTTGACCGCGCGTACATAAATATAAAAGCGACACTTACACCGCAGATAAGCGCGAGAATAACACCGGACATAACATCTGTCAAGGACGGAGACGGAGTCACACAGTGGACTTATCAGTTGAAGTACGGATTCGTAGATTACACTCCTCTTGCGCTCGACAACGGAACAAGCCTTACGATGGAAGTCGGCGTGCTCCCGAATTACTGGATAAACAACATAGAAAAATATTACGGATGGAGAGGCGTTCAGAAGACTCTTACCGACTACGGATGGACTCTTTCCGCAGCGAAAAGCGGCAATTTAGTAACAAGAAAAACAGGCTCCTATTTCTCAAGCGCGGACCTCGGCATGACGCTCAAGTTCACGTTCCCGACAAAGATAGCCGACCTTAACGTGGCGCTGCTTAACGGAAACGGCTATAAGAATCTTGCATTCGACCAGAACAGGTTCAAGGATTTCATGGTAACCGGTTTTATATACCCCCTCGCGGGAATGATAAAGCAGAACACCGATGCGGCAAAGAAGATGAATAAATCAAGAATTGACGGTATCGCGGATCTCACGCTTGGCGGTTTCGCGTACCTTGGCAAACTTGGCAGCAACGAATTCGGAGTTGCAAACGGCGGAATGTACAAGAACAACCGTTTCGGCGGTATGCTCAACTTCAAGTATAATTTCAAAAGCGTCGGTTACGTTAAACTCGGCGGTGAACTCAGCATGATGTCAAACACGATTCCCGAAGCGGTCGCGGGCGGTTTCATAGACTCCTCATACACTGCGCAGGGATTATCAACGTGGTTTGAATTCAATCCTCCGATAGCGGAACTTCAGGAAAAATTGATGCTCACGTTCAGGTTTGACACATTCGACCCGAACACTACAAAACCCGGAACAAACCTTACCGGTTTCACAGGCGATGCAAACAAGCAGAGTCTGATGATATTAGGACTTATGTTTAAACCGACATCGGTGCTTACTCTCGGATTGAACTACCAGATACAGTCATTCGATAAGGATTACGTTGTAAAATACGACGGCACGACTAAGAGTAGTTTAAGCAGGATTTATTTCAACACAATACTCGATTTCTAAGCAAGACCTTTCATTTAAAAAGGCGGGAAGTTGACACTGCTTCCCGCCTTTTTTTATAATCGAATGTGAAAATTATCTCACGACAATATTAACCATCTTGTTCTTTACTACTATTATCCTTACAATATCCTTTCCCATAATATGTTTCTTCACTGCCTCATCGTCGAAAGCCGCCTGTTCAAGGTCTTTTTCGCTGAGGTCGGCATCAACGCTTTTTTTCGACCTGACTTTTCCGTTAACCGAAAAAGCTACCGTTATCTGTTCCGCCTTCGTGTAATTCTCATCGTACACTGGCCACGCGTGATACGCCAGCGATTCCCCGTGCCCCAGCCTCTGCCAGAGTTCTTCGGCGATATGCGGAGAGTAAGGAGAAAGAAGAAGAATGAACTTTTCAATTACTTCTTTGCTGACCTTCTCGAGTTTATACATTTCGTTCACGAAAATCATCATCTGCGCGATTGAGGTATTGAACTTCATGTCGCCGTCTTCGATATCGTGCGTCATTTTCTTTATCGTCGTATGAATGAGTTTCTTTTCCTCTTCCGACGGAGCGTCATTCACTATCTTCGAATTTATTTCTCCCGTCCTGTCGTCTATAACCAGTCTCCAAACGCGGCTGAGGAATCTGTGCAGTCCGGCGATGCCTTCGGTACTCCAGGGCTTCGTGGCTTCGAGCGGACCCATGAACATTTCGAACATCCTCATCGAGTCGGCGCCGTATTCGCGAATCATGTCGTCGGGATTTATGACGTTTCCTCTGGACTTGCTCATCTTGACTCCGTCTTCACCGAGAATCATACCCTGATTGAAGAGAACATTGAACGGCTCTTGAGTTGTAACATAGCCGAGGTCAAAAAGAACTTTGTGCCAGAAACGCGCGTAGAGAAGATGAAGAACAGCATGCTCTGAACCTCCAATATAGAGGTCAACAGGCATCCAGTATTTTTCCTTCTCAACATCGCAGAATATTTTATCATTCTTCGGATCGATATAACGCAGATAATACCAGCACGAACCCGCCCATTGCGGCATCGTGTTTGTTTCTCGTTTAACCTTCGCGCCTGTTTCAGGGTCGGTTGTATAAAGCCAGTCTTCGATAAGCGACAGCGGCGATTCGCCCGTCTTGCTCGTTGTATATGAACTTACCTGCGGCAGTTTCACCGGAAGGTTTTCTTCCTTAAGGGCTTTAATCTTTCCGTCTTCGAAATGAATCAGCGGGAAAGGTTCGCCCCAGAATCTCTGTCTTGAGAAAAGCCAGTCGCGAAGGCGGTAGTTTGTGTTCCTGCGTCCGATGCCTTTTTCTTCGAGCCACTTTATCATCTTTTCTTTTGCTTCGGCGGTTGAGAGACCCGTAAGAAAACCCGAGTTAATTGCATATCCTTCTTCGGTAAAGCACGTTTTGCCTTCTTTCACTTCATCGCAGAATTCATGAAATTTTTTGGCTTCGCCGTTAAGCATTTTTTCAAGGCCCTTGCCTGAAATAATTATTTCGCCCTCATCGGTTTTTATTTTCCTGAATGCGACATCCTTAAACTTTTCGGGAGTGACAACCGGAATTATATCAAGTCCGAATTTCACCGCGAATTCCATATCCCTGTCGTCATGTCCGGGAACGCTCATAATGGCGCCCGTTCCGTAACTCATCAGCACATAGTCTGAAATGAAGATGGGTATCTCGATTCCGCTCGAGGGGTTAACCGCGTAAGCGCCCGTGAAAACACCGGTCTTTTCTTTCGAGAGTTCCGCTCTTTCGAGGTCGGATTTTTTCGCCGCGTCATCTATATACTTATTAACAGCGTCTTTCTGCTCTCCCGAAGTTATTTCGGGAATAAGTTTGTGCTCGGGGGCGAAGACCATATATGTAGCACCGAAAAGCGTGTCGGGTCTTGTCGTAAAGACTTCGATGCTTCTGCTGACGCCGTCATTGCTCTTTATTTCAAATTTCACAATCGCGCCGTCGCTTCTGCCTATCCAGTTCGTCTGAAGTTTCTTAATGTTATCCGGCCAGTCGAGTTTATCGAGGTCGTCGAGAAGTCTCTGAGCGTATTTTGTAATGCGCAGTTTCCACTGCTTCATCATTCTCCTAACTACGGTAAAGCCCTTTTCCATTTGTTCGGGCACTTCTTCGTTTGCAAGCACGGTTCCGAGTTCGGGACACCAGTTAACGGGAGATTCCGAAATAAAAGCGAGCCGCTGAGAATCAACATATTTTGTCCGTTCTTCTTCGTTAAGCCCTTCGGGAATTTTCAGTTCTTCGATTGGCTTCGCCTTATTCGCGTCGATATCGAAGTATGAGTTATAGAGTTTCAGAAACATCCACTGAGTCCACTTATAATATTCCTCGTCGGTCGTGTTCACTTCCCTGTCCCAGTCGTAAGAGAAGCCGAGCGCCTGCAATTGTCCGCGGAATCTTTTCACGCATTCCTGAACCCCGACTTTCGGGTTGACTTTTTTCTTAAGCGCGAACTGTTCTGCGGGAAGTCCAAACGCGTCCCATCCCATCGGGTGAAGAACGTTGTAGCCGCGCATTCTTTTATATCGCGAGATTATATCCGTCGCGGTATAACCTTCCGGATGTCCGACATGCAGCCCGTCTCCGCTCGGGTAAGGAAGCATATCGAGCACGTAATATTTTGGTTTTGACTTGTCGAGTTCATCAATTTCGGGTGTTCTGAAAGTCTTTTTGTTCACCCAGAAATCCTGCCACTTCTTTTCTATCTGTAAATGTTCGTATTTCATTTATGTCTGATGTAATTTTACTTTCTGAATTTTTCAATTATCTCTTCGAGGAAAGCGGTATCCGCCTTCGGTCCGAGCTGTGTTGAAAGATAGCCCTGGTATTTTTCAAAGAAGATGTTTCCTTCGGGAATCATGGCGCTGAAATCCTTGCCGACTCCGTGGAGCGGGTAAAGTTTAATGTGCGCGTGATTAACGCCCATGCCTTCGATAACCATCGCGGTCCTGTTTACGTTAAGTTTCTCGTCGAGAAGTTTGCCGACTTCCCTGGCCGCCATCAGGAATCTAGCGTAGACTTCGTCGGGCATGTCGAAAGCGTAAGAGTCGTAATGCTCTTTCGGAATGACGAGAGTCATGCCTTTTGTATTGGGAAAAATATCGAGTATAGCGAAAAATTCTTCATTTTCCCAAATCTTAAACGAAGCAATATCTCCGTTCGCGATTTTGCAAAAAATACAGTCTTCTTTCCCCATAATTATTTTACTTAAAATTATAGAACAATAAATTTACCATATTTGAACATGAATATCAGTAATAAAAGAGGGTGTAATATTTTGATTTTGGTGTGTTTTGGGAATTTCGGTGAAAAGAAAATACGGGGAAACCTAAATATCTTCTAGGAACTAAAAAGATACAAACCAGTCTTCACGGCATAAAGCCGGAAACTTCTATTACGAAACGGTTGCAGAAGAAAATCGCGATGCTTTTACTAATAACACTTTCCTGTCGTTTATTCGTGAACATCAGCAAGTATTTTTTTATGCAGTGAAATAATAGGTCCTTTACGGCAAAGTATTTCCGCAAAACGAAAATACTTCGCCTTTTACTATTAAAATATAACGGGGTCAGATAAGTAATGATAATTCGGAAAAATTGCCGGAGGAAAAAGAATGAATCAGAATTTAATTGTCAGACCGCCCATACCGGTAACGTAAGTAGTGCAACCGTTTGATTCAAAAACAGAATTTAACTTGCTTTTCATGGTTATGAAAAGGTTATTCGTCAGTACAAGTTCTGCACCGAATCCGAAATTCGCGCCGACACTAAGGCGTCTTTCCGATTTATAAACTGTTTCACTTTCTTTACCGGGCACGGGAGGGTGCACTGAATTTAAATTAAGACCGTTATAGGACTTACCCTCTCTTTGTATGTAAAGAAACGGACCGACACCCGATTCGAAGAACAGGCTTGATCTGCAGCACGACGGGCGAAGCAGATAATACCGCGCACCGAGGGTTGTTTCGAAATAGCCGGAATTAGGCGCGGCTGTATCCTTCGATGTCAAAAAATTATATCTCATTTCGGCAAAAAGTGCGACTTCGGTGTTTACCCTGTACGACAAATCAAACCCGAGATTACTGCTTGTATAATTATGGTTGACGAAATAAGGATTTAAAGGATGCAAAAATCCGGACTGAATTGTCAGTTGGAGATAATCGCTCCTTTTAAATCCGAAAAGTTCTGTGTTTGAGTTGCTTACTGAAGATGAGTTCTGCGAATAGACAATATTCTCAACCATAAATGAAAACGCAAGAATAACTAATATTCTCTTCATATTATGTCTCCTAATTATTCCCCCCTAATTTATACTCCCAATAATATTAATCAATAATTATGCCGAAAAAAAACTGGAATTGTTTTTAGAATTTCAAGAAATGCAAAATGGAAACGAAGTAAAACGGTTTACAAAGTAGTTTTAATGTTTCGTTCTCGGCGCTATTTTACCCCGACCGTAACAGACTGTCATTTCCCAAGACAACCGGCGATTCCGTCTTCGTATGATACAGGTTTGAAAAATGCCGTTTCGAATTTCGTGCTGTCGAACAGATAATCATACTCGTACTGATACATCATCTCGACAGTTTCCTTTACAAGCGGATCGAATATTCCCGCCAGTTTAGCCATCCATTTTTTTATGACACGGTAATCAGGGTCCGCGTTAACCAGGCCTGCGGAATATTCGATAAACTCCGCTCCCGTCAGTGCATTCCTGTGTGTCGGAAGATGCCAGACCTGATTGTAGGCATCGGGTGTATTGCCGAGCCTAGCTGTCGATTTGGCGGCATCGGGAGTATATGTAAATGAATGAAATGTCTCGTCATTTCCGAGCCATGATGCTCTCTTATTGTTCAGCAATTTATCGAACACAAGAATTTTCGCGACAGAACTATCCGCTCCGGGTCCGTAAAAATCAGCGGATCTCGCTATGAGCGCTTTTATATTTCCTGAGGCGGCCTCTTTCAGCAACTGTTCCGCTATCTTTGCCCTTATTTCTCCTTTCCGGCTGACAGGATTTACAGGCGTGCTTTCATTCATCCATCCGTCAACCCTGCCGTACAAATAAACATTATCGAAGAAAACGAGTTTTGCCCTGTGTCTTTTGCACGCGTTGATTGCATTAGTCATTATTTTCGGCCATGTATCTTTCCAGACTTCGTAATCGTATTTAAGCCCGGCTGTAAGATAGACTACGTCGGAATTTTCGACCGCGGTCATTGTTGTTTCGATATCCGTCAGGTCGCACTTTACGAGGTCCTCATCACCAAGAACAGGTTTCGGATTTCTTCCGGCGAGCCTGACTGTCTTTGTGTATGTCGGAAGTATACGCGCGAGTTCATTACCGATTATCCCCCCGGCTCCCAGTATTGTCTGCATATTATAAATTTAATTACCCGTTACTGTAACAACAAAATTGAAGCCTAATATGTTTATTCTTTTTGTTTCTTTTGATTTATTCTTTTATTACATTGCAAATAACATTTTTCCGGAAACAGCGGCAAAGAAAATCAGGATGATTTGAACAAACATCTGCATAAAATCCATGAAAGCGGTCTGCTGACAAGGCTCGGTTTCTTCACCGCGCTGATGATTGTTATATCATCCATGGTTGGCTCTGGTGTTTTCAAGAAAATCGCTCCGATGTCGGAACAACTCGGTTCTCCGGGACTTATACTTCTCTGCTGGCTCATACCGGGAATTATCACCATGATAGGGGCGGCGACAAACGCTGAAATAGCGAGTCTCATCGCCGAACCAGGCGGACAGTATGTTTATTTCAAGAACATGTACGGCAAGCCTTTCGCGTTTCTTTACGGGTGGAGTTGTTTTTCCGTAATTCAATCCGCTTCCATTGCTTCAATCGCCTACGTTTTTGCGGAATCGGTAAATGCTGTCGTTCACCTTCCCGGCCTCCCTCCTGATATCGAAAAAATATCGTTGTTTGGTATTTTTTACCCGTTCGAGGGATTCGGCGTAAAGGGACTTACAATCCTCACGATATTATTCCTGACGAGCGCTAATTATTTCGGTGTCATATTCGGAGGAATGATTACAAATATTTTCACCGCTTTGAAAATTCTCGGAATCATCGCGATAATAATTCTCGGTCTTACTGTAAGCGGAGGCTCTGTTGACAACGTTACGCCCGTTCTCGAAAAACCGGGATTCCAGTACGGCTCAAACCTCGGGCTCTTCGGCGCGATGTTCGCTGCAATGCTTGCGGCTTTCTGGCCTTATGACGGATGGAACAACATCGGATATCTGGGCGGCGAAGTTAAGAATCCTAAAAAGAATATTCCGCTTGCGCTTTTCGGCGGCGTCGCGCTAGTTATTGTACTTTATCTCGCCGTTAACTTCGCTTTCTTATACGTGATGCCCGTAAACGAGATATTAAGCGTTACTAAGCAGGAGCATTCGATAATCGCAATAGAAGTAATGAGGAAATTCCTCGGCTACGGCGGAGCGATGTTTATATCTGTTCTGATTATGGTCTCTACATTCGGTACGACAAACGGTACGATTTTAGCAAGTTCGAGGATTTACTTCGCGATGGCGAAAGACAAATTGTTCTTCAAATCTGCCGGAACTCATCACGACAAATACCGCACTCCTCATATTTCGCTTCTTATACAGGGTCTATGGGCGAGCGTTCTCGTGCTGTCCGGAACATTCGACCAGCTGACAGACATGCTTATTTTCGCGTCGTTTATATTTTACGGTATGGGCGCATTCGGTGTATTCATACTCAGAAAAAAGATGAAGAATGTTCCGCGAGTATTTAAGGTTCCGGGTTACCCTGTCGTTCCTGCGGTTTTTGTACTGTTCTGCGCGACACTGGTAATCGTAACGATAATACAGAATCCACGTGACGCCGGTATCGGACTTGCCCTGGTTTTAATTGGCATCCCGTTCTATCTTTTCTGGAAAAGAAGGATAGACGATGAAACGGAAACCTGATTTATATTAATCTGTTTATCACAACTTTATTCCCAATAATGGATATGGTAATTTTCGAAACAATGTCCGAACTTTAGGGTGGGGTATAATAGATATTTACAATTATTACGCGGAAAACAGCACGAGCTAATATCCCGAGAAGAAACAACCTTGTGAAGTTTACAACAGATTCCTCGACATGACGAAAGGCTTTCCGGCTTACGCGAAAAATGCGAAGGCATAACTGCTGGATTCTGTTTCATACGGCCTTACAACCCGTTCCCGCATTTATAGCAACAGCCAAAATAACTTATTTTCTACACAAAGATTTTTCGGGATAAGGGATCGGGAAAATTGTTCTTGACGGACTTGGAAAAGATGCCGCCCCAATAGGCGTAAAGAATTACATGGCATGCACAACTTCTGAAAACATATTCAGTTTAAGGTTTCACGAAAAACGGATTTACCAAAGCCGGAAGATTCCGTGAAATCGGAAAGAAGTTCGGCAGGTGTTTCGATGTGCGGATGTAAAAAGTAAATTGAAATCCGGAAAATACGAAGGGCAGTTTTGAAACCGCCCTTTAAGAACCATATTTAAAAAACTTTTTATTTGAAGAAAACTTTCGCGGCTTTGTATATATCCAGATCGACCGTTTTAAGTTTCCCTATTGCTTTCTTTATCGGTATATCGGTAATATCACTGCCCTGAAGCGCGCACATTCGTCCGAATTTTTTATCCGTGACCATTTCCACCGCGTACACTCCGAACCTTGTTCCGAGCACTCTGTCGAAAGCAGTCGGCACTCCGCCGCGCTGCACGTGCCCGAGTATTGTCGTTCTTGTATCGAATCCGGTTCTTTTTTCGATTTCATTCGCGAGTTCGTAACTTAGTCCGCCCAGTCTTGCGCGTCCGAATTCATCCTTTTTCCTGTTATCCTCTTTGTAATTAAACTCATCGAGAAGATACTCGGCGCCCTCTGCAACCACTATAATCGAAAAGAGTTTTCCTCTTTTATACCGGCTTTTCAGAACGTCGCAAATTTCGTCTATCTTTGTTTTCTTTTCCGGGATAACAATAACGTCAGCTCCGCCCGCGATGCCTGAATAAAGGGCAATCCAGCCGGCATGCCTTCCCATGACTTCGAGTATCATAACGCGGTGATGCGATTCGGCGGTTGTGTGAAGCCTGTCAATCGCTTCCGTGGCTATCTGAACGGCGGTATCGAAGCCGAATGTGTAATCCGTTCCGTTCAGGTCGTTGTCTATTGTCTTCGGAACTCCGACAACATTAATGCCGAGTTCGTGACACTGCTGCGTGATGTGCATCGAACCCTCGCCGCCTATCGCGATGATAGCGTCAAACTCCGCCCGCGCGACTTTATGCTGCAGCGTTTCGGCGCCGTTTTCCTGCTGGAACGGACCGAACCTTGAAGTCCCGAGTATAGTGCCGCCACGATTGACAATACCGGCTACCGTTTTCAGGTCAAGTTTTACGTAACTCTCGTCAAACAGTCCCTTCCAGCCGTTGAGTATACCGACGATTTCATATCCTTCCTCGTCGCCCTTTCTTGTTATTGCGCGTATGACTGCGTTTAGTCCCGGACAATCTCCGCCTGATGTCAGTACTCCGATTTTCATAACATCTCCTTAAATATTTCGTGTTTTGGGAATTTCAATAAAAATATTAATAAACACATTAAAATAAAACAGGGTTCAAAAAGAACCCTGTTTATAATATCGGACATTACATATTACTTCTTTTCAATCTTCTGTTTGGCCTCTTTCGGCTTGTCAGAATTCTTTTTTTCTCTAACCGGCGGGTCGTTGATAAGGTATTTATACTTATCGATGAATTCTTCCGTCGTGAGGTTGCCGATAAGCCCGAGCCTTGCAACGTTCTTTATTTCGTCAAAGTCGGATTTCTCGAGTCGAATCATGTATTTTCTGCCGACCTGATAGCTGTCCGAATCTACATCCACTTCGCGAGTGTTGATTCTTCCGTCCGAGTTGATAATGTCTTCGAACTTAACGGGAATCAACTGTCCCTTATCAACAGTGACTATAGCGCCCGAGTGACCGGAAATCAGGTATCTTACCGCGGCATAACCAAGGTCCTGAGTGTATTCACAGTCGTACGGAATCGGAGCCGCGCATCTGAGTTCATAACCGATGTCTTTGCTGACTATCGTAACATTGATGCCTCTTTCCCTGAGCCTTCTGCGGACTTCGTCCTTCGTTATCCTGCCGATATCTATTTCCGAAAGCCTTATATTTCCGTGAAGGTCTTTCTCGAGGTTCACGTAAGGATGATTTTTAAGTTCTTCCTGGTCGATTCTCGTGATAATGCCTTCGGCAAGTATAGCGACACCGTAAGGATTTCCCTGAGCCAGTCTCTTAATAATTGACGCTTCAAGTATATCGCAGACAGTTTCGAAACTTATTGTCTTGTCTCTGAACTCTTCGCCGATAATCGTAAGTGTAGCGCCTGCAGATTTACCTATGCCGAGAGCAAGGTGTCCCGCTTTGCGTCCCATGGTTACAACGTAGTACCAGCGTCTTGTGGTAGCCGCGTCAACCATCAGCGACTGAACGATATGGAAACCAAAATCGCGCGCTGTCTGGTAACCGAAAGTCGGCATGTTGCCAGGTAAAGGCAGGTCATTGTCGATTGTTTTCGGAACGTGCGCGACCTGAATCTGTCCTCTTGTTAACGTGTCTATCTT
>JAJTBN010000311.1 GCA_021286895.1 Bacteroidota bacterium
CGAAATTTGTGGTTTTGAAAATCTTACCTCCATCATATACTGCAATCAGTGAGCTCAGACCGGTGAAATCTGCTCCTTTTATTGAGAAACCTGACGTTAAAATTGGAGTCCAATTTAATCCTTTGTTGGTCGTTTTTAAAATTGACCCTTCATATATACTCCCGAATGCGATACCTGTATTCTGATCAATAAATTTGATTCCATTTGATTGGCCTGTAAACGGTGTAACGTAATTCCAGCTGAATCCAGCATCCCTTGTAGATACAATACTTCCGTTTGAACTCACTATATGCCCGTTTAGAGAATCTGCGAAAGCTATAGCATTATAACATTCTGTACTCACGTTTGAATATCTCACGATACTCCAGTTCACACCGGAATTAGTTGTTTTTATTATTGTGGTATAATTCCCAACGGCAAATCCAGTATTTTGATTACGGAATATAACTGAATTAAGTCCTCCGACATTTAAGGGTGTCGATTCCCAGCTTTTGCCGCCATTTGTAGTTTTATAAATATATGCACCTGTAGCAAAGCCGGTCATTTCATTTAAAAATTTCATGCAATTGAATACTGCATGGACAGTCGAAGTTTCTGAGAACCAGTTCAGCCCTGAATCCGTCGTCTTGAGTATCCACGCTGATGCATTAATATATCCTGTCTGATCATTAATAAAATCCATAGAACTTATTTGAAATTTTGTAATTTGATGAACCGACCAGTTTATTCCTCCGTTTGTAGTTCTTAAAAACGTACCATGATCTCCAAAACAGAATCCAGTATTGGAGTCTATAAACATGACGCTTCTGAGATTGTTGCCCTGGGGCAGCGGATTATACCAACTCCATCCGCCTTGTCCAAACGAATTCGATGTCAGTATAAGTAAAAGGATTCCCGATATTGCAAACTTTAGATTCGTCATATAAATAATTTATTATTAAATTTGAGATATCACTTTGTCACTACCATTTTTCTCGTCTCACTGTATCCCTCGGCCGTCAGCCTGTAATAATACACGCCGCTGGAAAGAGGCGATGCATCGAAAGTCGCTTCAAACGTCCCCACCTTCTGATTTTCGTTCACCAGTGTTTCTATCTCCCGTCCAATTACCGTCAGTCTCATGTTTGTTGGCCGGGGCAGCGCGTATCTTATCTTAGTCACGGGATTGAACGAGTAAGGAAAATTCTGACTCAATGAGATTGTACTGTTTCCTGCATAGTAAATGTTGTATAACCAGTCTGTGGTCGGTATTGAGTCTCTGACCCATTGGGAATTCACGCTCCCGGTTGATAATGCGATGAAAAGAATAATAATTATTTTTTTCATAGGGGAAAGTTTTGTTAAATAAATTTAACGATAAAAGGTTACCATGTCAATATAATTGCGTCAATTGCTCTTATATGCTGCTTTACATGCTTTTGCCGTGTTTTCGTTTATTCCTGAAATCGCTGTCCCTGCTGAATTATAAAAATATTTTTTCATTGATTTTTGATTGTTTTATGGTTAATTATTGTGTAATTAGTCAAAGTTTAGGGTAATCAATCTTATTTTCATGAAAAAGGGAATACTGTTTTCTTTGGTATTCATTCTGTTCGCTAACTGTCTATCTTACTCTCAATGGAACTTAATGAATCTCGGCGGCGGAAGTTCCGGTCCGATAGTCTGCACTAAACCCGGAACGTTCTTCGTAGCTACCTCGCTCGGTATTTACAGGTCAACGAATTCCACACTCACATGGCAAAATGTCAACGATACTGTAATCAGTTCATTTTGGCGCAGTTATCCCACGTGGATTGCAGGAAGGGGAGACACTGTGCTATACGGCAGCTACGGTCATGTTATCGGCATGGCAAGAATTTACATTACTACGAACAACGGCGCGAACTGGCGTTTAGTCTCGACAGGTTCCCGTGTCAGTTCTTTTGTATTTAAAGACGAATGCATGTACTACTCATGCACTAAATTAAGCAACAGCGGGCTATACAGGTCCTCGGATCTGGGGCAGACCTGGATTTATCTCGGCAGAGGAAACGGAGGAGGCTCGCTTGCTTCTTACGGAAATTATCTCTACAGTTCCTCCGTAAGCAGCGGGACATTCCGTTCATCCGATAAAGGCGTTACCTGGGACTCTATTTCTCCGAAGGGCTTTACAGGTATTAAATTGTTGGGCAATCTGCTC
>JAJTBN010000054.1 GCA_021286895.1 Bacteroidota bacterium
TTCAGGTCCGCTATGGAAACTTTTCTTTCAAGATAAAACGCGCTGTTGCTCTTGTCCAGAAGTTTGTCGTAGTAATCAAGTTTGCTCTTTCCGAAGACATTCGCGAGCAACGTTGAAACCGAATCGGGGTTCTTTATTTTGAACGGATCCGCTATGACCGACACGCGGAACACGTTCGAGACAAACGGGTTCATGTTGCGGTCGTATATGATGCCTCTCTGAGGTGTGATTATTTCGCGGGACTGGGACTGTTTCTTTGCGATGAGCCTGTATTTCTCCGATTCGAGTATCTGAACTGAAACAAGTTTCGTAATGATTAGGGCAAAAAACGCGAGAAGAATAAACATGAAGATGTTCATTCTTCTTACGGCATTTACTTTCCTGTTTTCTTTATTTACGAAACTGTAAAAATTCATTACATATCTGATTTTTTAATTATAATCTTGTTGCCCGTCCTGACCGAACCCTCTACCACCTTCATGTTCAGCCGCTCCTCGGCAAGTTTTTTTATTCTGTCGTACGAACTGAGTTTCTCTATTTCAATCCTGTAAGAATTGTTCGTCTGATTTACTTTGCTTATGTTGTCTTTCAAATCGCTTATTTCCCTGTTCAGTTTGTTCACCGTGATTATATTGTTTATCAGGAAAACCGATATCGCGGAAACTATCACGAAGAAAATAATTGCCCAGAAAATCGATATTCTCCCGTTGCTCTTTTTCATACCACAACCGCCTCCGCGGCCCTTAATTTCGCGCTCCTTGACCTCGAGTTCATCCTGACTTCGCTGTATTCGGGAACAATCACCTTCTTCGTTAAAATCTTCAGAGCCTTTCCGCCCTGAACGGTCTTTTCACTGTGCTCCCTGAAAAAGTTTTTTACAATTCTGTCTTCGAGAGAATGATACGAAACAACCACTATCCTTCCGCCTTCAATCAGTATTTCCATCGTGCCCGAAAGAACCGTCTTCAAATCGTTAAGTTCGTCGTTAACCGCTATCCTCAGCGCCTGAAAGAGTTTCGAAAGAAACTTCACCGGCATCGTCGCCTTAAATCCGTATTCCCTCTTGATTATCTTTATGAAATCTTCAGTCGTTTCGATTGACTGTTTTCTTCTCGCGTCGGCAACGGCTTTCGACAGTCTTGACGCTCTTGAGACCTCTCCGTATTCCTCGAATATTTCAGTGAGTTCGCTTTCCCTGTATTCGTTCAGAATCGTTCTCGCGTCGAGCGCTGCAGACTTATCGGCGCGCATGTCGAGAGGAGTATTCTTCATGAAACTGAATCCGTCTTCTTCGTTTAACTGGTATGAGGAGAGTCCGAGGTCAAGAACGATTCCCGTTATTGAAGCGTATCCCACGTCCGATACAATCCGCTTCACATCCGCGAAATTTCCCTTTGCAAATAATATTTTATCCCTGTATTCTCCCAAATTGTTTGTCGTGTGCGCGATTGCATTCTCGTCCTTGTCTATCGCTATTATCTTCGATTTGTCTGAGATGCTTTCGCAGATTAACCTTGTGTAACTGCCGCCGCCCAGTGTGCCGTCCACTATGACGTGGTCTCTGATTACCGGATTGATTAAAAATGATACCGCAGTATTTAAAAGAACCGGAATATGGTATTCGGTAACCAATTAAAACGCCGTAAATTTTTTTAAATTAATTTCCCTGTTTGTTAAAAATACTCTCGGTAACGTTCTGCGCGACCGTCTCGTATGACTCAGGATGCTGGTTGTCGTATTTCTCCTTCGTAGCAGGATCCCAGATTTCTATCTTTGTAAGCATACCGAGAATGAGGACTTCTTTCTTGACGTGAGCGAAATCGATTAAATGGGAGGGAAGCAAAAACCGGTTATGGGAATCCAGTTCGCACTCGTGTACGAACATCAGAAATTGCCGCATGAAAAATCTTTCCTGCGTGTTGAAAACATTGTAGTTCATGAGACCTTTTTTTACCCTTTCCCATTCGTCAAGCGGGTAGACCATGATACATTCATCCATACCGCGCGTCAAAACCAGCGTGTTGTTCGATTCCGGATTCATAACTTTCCTGAATTTACTCGGAAGAACGATGCGCGATTTTGAGTCTAAATTCGATATTGAATGTCCCTGAAACAATTTTTTTCGCTATTTTTGTTATTTTTTTGGGATTTATTACCACATTCACCCACTTTGTCCCACTACAAAAATACACAATTTATTATTAAAGTCAAACGAATTTTTGCAAAATTCAAAGTTTTTTTCAAGCGCGCCTTAACACGGATTCATACTAAGCCGTCCGGTGGGGAATTATTATCGGGGGAGTGCATCAGGTGGGAAATTTTTCAGGTGGTGTCAGGTGATGCCACCTGACACGCATGCCGAAGGCATAAAACTTTTCCGCGAGTGCAGCCAGGCATACGCCCGACCGCACGTCAGGTAAATACCTGACGCCACAAAAAGAAAAAGGCTGCCTGCAGGCAGCCTTTCGATTATATCCTATAAATATTTCTCTTATGATATTTCGTATTCCTTCGTCACAGGCGTCTCTTCTTCTTCCATCAGTTCCTCGTCCATAAGATGCTTGTCCACGTGCGATACGAGAAGGTCTCTGTATTTCTTCAATCCCGTTCCAGCCGGAATCAACTGTCCGATGATTACGTTTTCTTTCAGGCCGAGCAGATAGTCCACCTTACCCTTTATCGCAGCGTCCGTAAGAACCCTCGTGGTTTCCTGGAATGATGCCGCCGAGATGAAACTGTCAGTCGTAAGCGATGTCTGAGTTATTCCGAGAAGCACCGCGTCCGCCGTCGCGGGTACCGCGTCGCGCGTCTTGATGCCGTTCTTGTTTTTCTTCTTCAGAAGCGTGTTCATTTCCTTTACCGCCTTCTTCGGAAGAAGCTCGCCTACCAGCACCGCGTCGCTGTCGCCCTTGTCGGTTACTACTACGTTGCCTTTTAACTTCTCGTTTTCTTCCGCGAAATAGTTCTTGTGGATTATGTCGCCTTCAAGGAAGTTGGTGTCGCCGGGACTTGTGACTTTCACCTTCTGAAGCATCTGCCTTACGATGATTTCAATGTGTTTGTCGTTAATCTTTACGCCCTGTATTCTGTAAACTTCCTGAATTTCGTTCACGAGATATTCCTGAACTTCGGATACACCCTTGATTTTCAGAATGTCGATGGGGTCAAGCGCGCCGCCCGTTAAAGGCTCGCCCGCGAATACCGTATCGCCGCTTCTTACGAGAATGTGCTTGCCGATTGGAATTCTGTAATCGATTGATTTCGAATTGTCGAGACTCTTCAGAGAAAGTTCCCTGCTTCCTCTCGAGATTTTTCCGACTTCAACCTTACCGTCGATTTCCGCTATCTTCGCCGGATCGTTTGGACTTCTCGCTTCGAACAATTCCGTTACTCTCGGCAGACCGCCCGTGATATCGCGCGTCTTACCCGATTCTCTCGGAATCTTTACCATTATCATACCCGCCTTCACATCCACGCCGTCGTCGACAAGCAGGTTTGCTTTCGCGGGAATAAGGTACGAACTGAGAATCTTTCCGGCCTTATTGATAATTTGTATTGTCGGGCTCTTTGTTTTATCCTTACTCTCGATGACTGTTTTCTGGAAATGGCCGGTCTGCTCGTCTTTCACGAGTTCATACTGCTTGCCCTCTTCCATGTCATGATACTTGATAATACCGTTATGCTCCGCCACGATTACCGAGTTGTACGGATCCCATTCGTATAATTTCTGATTCTTCTCTACTTTCTCGTTGTTCTTTACTTTCAGTTTCGAACCGTAAGGAACAAGATATTTCGTCAGTGGATTGTTCTTCTCATCTACTATATTTATCACGCCGTTCCTCGAAAGTGAGATTAACGACGTCTCCGTCGCTCCCTTATATTCCACTATCTTTATATTTTCAAACTTCGCCTTACCTTCGAACTTAGTGACTATTTCAGACTGAGTAACGATTTTGCTCGCTGTACCGCCGATGTGGAACGTTCTAAGAGTAAGCTGCGTTCCCGGTTCGCCGATTGACTGCGCCGCTATGATTCCGACCGCTTCACCCGTGTTAACGAGTTTGCTCGTCGAAAGGTCGCGTCCGTAACACTTCGCGCATACGCCCCTCTTGCTTTCACAAGTGAGCACCGAACGGATTTCAACTCCCGTAACGGGGGAATCCGCTATCGCCTGCGCTCTTTCTTCATCTATTTCCTGTCCCGCTTTCACGAGAACTTTCTTCGTCACAGGATCCACAATGTCATGAATGACAACCCTTCCGAGAATTCTTTCCGCAAGTGTCTCCTTCACATCTTCGCCTTCCTTCAACGCTTCCGTATATACGCCTCTGATAGTTCCGCAGTCTCTTTCCGAGATGATTACGTCCTGCGCTACGTCAACAAGCCTTCTCGTAAGATATCCCGCGTCCGCCGTCTTAAGAGCCGTGTCCGCAAGACCTTTTCTCGCGCCGTGCGTCGAGATAAAGTATTCGAGAATCGACAGACCTTCCTTGAAGTTCGCGATAATCGGGTTTTCGATGATTTCTCCCGCCTGCCCCGTGAGCGATTTCTGAGGTTTCTGCATCAGTCCCCTCATACCCGCCAGCTGGCTGACCTGTTCCGCCGAACCTCTCGCGCCAGAGTCTATCATCATGTGAAGCGAGTTGAATCCCAGCTTCGAACGTCTGAGATTGTCCATAAGGTCGTTCTTAACCTGATCGCGTACGTGCGTCCAGATGTCGATAACCTTGTTATATCTTTCGTTTTCGGATATTACGCCGCGCGCCTTCTGCTTTTCAATCGATTCCACTCTGTGATACGCGTCGTCAATGATTTTCTTCTTCGTGCCGGGTACTTCTATATCGTCAATATTTACCGAAAGTCCGCCTTCCGTAGCGTACTTGAATCCGAGTTCTTTTAATCTGTCGAGAAAGATTGCTGTCTTTTGATTTCCGACCTTCCTGTAAATCATTCCGATAATCGAAACGATTTTTTTCTTCCTTAATAATTCGTTTATGAACGGAATGCCTTCCGGAACTACCTGGTTGAAGATTACTCTTCCTGCCGTAGTTTCGTAAATCTTTCCGTTTATCCTTACTTTAAGTCGTGCGTGAAGTCCGAGCGCCTTGTTGTTAAGTGCCATGCGAACTTCTGCGGGCGATGAGAACATCTTGCCTTCGCCTAAGTCGCCTTTCAGGTCTTTCGTCAGATAATAGCATCCGAGAACGAGTTCCTGGTTCGGAACGATAATCGGATTGCCGTTCTGCGGCGAAAGAATGTTGTGCGTCGAAAGCATGAGTATCGTCGCTTCTAACTGCGCGTCGTATGAAAGCGGTACGTGCACCGCCATCTGGTCGCCGTCGAAGTCGGCGTTGAACGCCGTACATACGAACGGATGAAGCGTTATCGCCTTGCCTTCAATCAGCACCGGCTGAAATGCCTGTATACTGAGCCTGTGAAGCGTGGGCGCGCGGTTTAGCATAATCGGATGTCCGTCAATCACGTTTTCCAGAATGTCCCATACTTCGGGCGTTCTTTTGTCGATGAGTTTCTTCGCGCTCTTCACCGTTTTTACGTAATCCCTGTCAATCAGTCTTCTTATTACAAACGGCTTGAAAAGTTCGAGAGCCATATCCTTCGGAATACCGCACTGATGCAGTTGAAGTTCGGGTCCTACTACGATTACCGACCTTCCTGAATAGTCGACTCTCTTTCCGAGAAGATTCTGACGGAACCTTCCCTGCTTTCCTTTGAGTATGTCGGAAAGGGATTTCAGCGCCCTGTTTTCCGACCTGACCGCCGTAACTCTTCTTGAGTTGTCAAGAAGCGCGTCGACAGCCTCCTGAAGCATTCTCTTTTCGTTCCTTAAGATTACCTCAGGCGCTTTTATATCTATTAATCTTTTTAGTCTGTTATTTCTTATTATAACTCTTCTGTAAAGGTCGTTAAGATCGCTCGTCGCGAATCTTCCGCCCTCAAGAGGAACGAGCGGCCTGAGTTCCGGGGGTATTACCGGAATCACGTCAAGGACCATCCACTCCGGACGGTTCGGCTTTCCGTCGGCTTTTATCTTGAACGATTCAAGAACTCTGAGCCTCTTTATGTTTTCCGCTTTCTTTATCGCGGAAGGCTCGTCCTGAAGTTCGGCTCTTAATCTCGCTATCTCGGGAAGTATCTCTACTCTCTTGAGAAGTTCTTTAATCGCCGTGCCGCCCTGTCCGACGAAGAATTTCTTCGGGTCATCGTCGTCAAGGAACTGGTCAGATTCGGGCATCTTGCTGACCGCGTCAAGATACTCTTCCTCGGTAATGAGTTCAAGTTTCTTATACTTCGTCGAGCCCGGGTTTATTACCACGTATGATTCGTAGTAAATAATCTTTTCGAGATCCTTCGAAGAAAGTCCGAGTACGTATCCTATCTTTGAAGGCAGCGACCTGAAATACCATATATGAACAACAGGAACGCAGAGAGCTATGTGCCCCATTCTCTCGCGTCTTACGCTCTTCATGTTAATCTCGACTCCGCACCTGTCGCAAACTATTCCCTTGTACCTGATGCCCCTGTATTTTCCGCAGTGGCATTCCCAGTCTTTTACGGGTCCGAAAATCTTCTCGCAGAACAAACCGTCCTTGTCAGGCTTAAACGTTCTGTAGTTGATTGTTTCGGGTTTTGTAACTTCGCCGTACGAATTCGAAATAATAACATCCGTCGAAGAAAGATTTATCGTTATCTTCGAGAAACGTTTTTTCTTTTGTTCGATTTTAGTTGGCATATTTATTTATAATATTATTTTTCTTTTATTTTTAATCTATGTTGATGTCCAGACCAAGTCCCTGAAGTTCCTTCATGATAACGTTGAACGCTTCGGGTATGTTCGGCTCGGGCAGGTTCTCGCCCTTGATTATCGATTCATACACCTTGCTGCGTCCGATAACGTCGTCGCTCTTTACGGTGAGCATTTCCCTGAGTATGTGCGATGCGCCGTAACCCTGCAATGCCCAGCACTCCATCTCTCCGAACCTCTGACCGCCGAACTGCGCCTTTCCTCCGAGAGGCTGCTGCGTTATCAGCGAATAAGGTCCTATGGAACGTGCGTGTATCTTGTCATCAACAAGGTGCGAAAGTTTCAGCATGTAAATGTAGCCTATCGTCACCTGCTGGTCGAACTTGTTTCCGGTCATTCCGTCGTAAAGGTCAAGCCTCGAGTTATTCGGAAGCCCCGACTGCTCAAGCGATGTCGTGATTTCCTCTACCGACGCTCCGTCAAAAATAGGCGTCGCGAATTTTACTCCGTTTTCCTTTCCTACCCAGCCAAGCGCCGTTTCGTACAGCTGGCCGAGGTTCATTCTCGACGGTACGCCGAGCGGATTGAGTACTATGTCAACAGGTCTTCCGTCCGGAAGGAACGGCATGTCCTCCCTGGGAACAATTTTCGCTACGACGCCCTTGTTGCCGTGGCGTCCCGCCATCTTGTCACCCACTGAGAGTTTGCGTTTCTTAGCAACGTATACCTTGGCGAGTTTTACAACGCCGTTAGGAAGTTCGTCGCCGAGTGTTACCTTTACTTTTAATCTCTTATACTTCTCTTCGATTTCGATATACTTGTAATTATAATTCTTGAATATATCGATAATCAGCGAATTTGCTTTCTTGCTGTTCGACCAGTCGGCTTCCGTATCGAGTTCGCGGAAATCAACCATGTTGTTGTTCAGCAGATTCACAAAAGTTTCGCGTTTGAAAACAACGTTTCTCTTTATTATAAGGTTGCCTTTGTTATCCCTTATTCCTTCCGATTCTTTTCCTTCGAGAAGTATCCCGAGTTTTTCAGCGAGTTTAAGGTTGAGTTCCTTAATCTCTTTTTTCCTGTCGTTTTCGTACCTGTCTATTCTCTTCTTCTCTTCCCTCTTGCCTTCAGAATCTTTCGATTTTCTCGAGAAAAGTTTTCTGTTGATGACTACGCCCTTCAGTCCCGGGGGCGCCTTCAAAGACGCGTCTTTCACGTCGCCGGCCTTGTCTCCAAAGATGGCTCTCAGAAGTTTTTCCTCAGGCGTGGGCTCCGTCTCGCCTTTCGGCGTTACCTTACCTATTAATATGTCGCCTTCCTTTACTTCCGCGCCGATTCTTATTATTCCGTTCTCGTCGAGGTCCTTCGTCGCTTCTTCGCTGACGTTCGGAATTTCCTTGGTCAGTTCTTCCTCGCCGCGCTTCGTGTCCCTTACTTCAAGACTGAATTCTTCTATGTGTATCGATGTGTATATGTCTTTTGAAACTACTTTTTCGCTTATAACTATCGCGTCCTCGAAGTTGTATCCTCTCCACGGCATGAACGCTACAAGGATGTTTCTTCCGAGAGCGAGTTCGCCGTTCTGTGTAGAGGAACCGTCAGCGAGAATGTCGCCTTTCTTTATCTTCTGTCCTTCCCTGACGATGGGATTCTGGTTTATCGCCGTATCCTGGTTCGTCCTTAGGAATTTCACGAGTTTGTATTCCACTGTCCTCTTGTCTTCGAAACTTAAAAGACTTTCATCCGAATCTTCTCTTATGTTGTACTTCACTATTATCTTGTCCGCCGAAACGTAATCAACTACGCCGTCGGCTTCCGCTACTATCATTGAACGCGAGTCTCTCGCGACTATTTCTTCGAATCCCGTGCCGACTATCGGTGCTTCGGGTTTCAGAAGAGGCACTGCCTGACGCTGCATGTTGCTGCCCATGAGCGCTCTGTTGGCATCATCGTGCTCGAGGAAAGGAATCAATGCCGCCGCCGCGCTTACAATCTGGTTCGTCGCGACGTCCATGTAATCGATGTTCTCAGCGTCTTCCAGAGGGAAGTCGCCTTTGAACCTCGCCTTTACTCTCTTGCTCTCGAAATTTCCCTTGCTGTCGAGAAGTTCGTTAGCCTGCGCAATCTTGAATTCGTCTTCCTTATCAGCGGAAATATATTCAATGTCCTCAGTTACTTTTCCGTTAATAACTTTCCTGTACGGCGTCTCTATAAAACCAAGTTCGTTTACCCTTGAGTGTATGCAGAGCGACGAGATAAGACCGATGTTCGGTCCTTCCGGCGTTTCAATCGGGCAAAGCCTTCCGTAATGCGTGTAGTGTACGTCGCGGACTTCGAATCCGGCTCTTTCTCTAGAAAGACCCCCCGGTCCGAGTGCGCTGATTCTTCTCTTGTGCGTCATTTCGGAAAGTGGATTCGTCTGGTCCATGAACTGCGACAGCTGGCTCGTTCCAAAGAACGACGACAGCGCGCTGGTTATCGGCCTTGAACTGACGAGTCTCAGAGGAGTGAGATTCTCTTCGTCGTGAATGCTCATCTTTTCCCTGATTGTCCTTATCATTCGAGAAAGACCGAGTCCGAACTGCTGAGAAAGCTGTTCGTTAACAGTTCTTACTCTTCTGTTTCCGAGATGGTCTATGTCGTCGACTTCTTTCTTTCTGTCAACGAGGTCCCTTATGTATGAAATGATTTCGACTATGTCCTCAAGCGTGAGGATTGTCGTTGTGCTGTCTATATTTAAATTGAGTTTTCTGTTTATCTTGTATCTTCCGACTTCGCCTAAGTCGTACTTCTTTGGATTGAAGAACTGTTTCTCGATGTAACTCCTCGCGCTTTCGCCTTCAGCGTCGGTTATAAAAGCGGCCGATTTCTTGTCCTTCGGCGCGGCTTCTGCCGGCTTTTCGGCGAGTTCCTCTTCATCATCTTCGATTACAGTGTTGAAAATTATCATCTCCCCGTCTGTCGGGTCGTCTTTAATAAGAGTGATATGCTTAATCTTCGCGTTTACTATCGAGAGAAGATGCTCTTCCGTGAGTATCGTCCCGGATTCTATGCCGAGTTCTTCGCCAGTGTTCTTATCGACTACGTTCTCAACTACGGTGCGTCCGGTATAATCAAGGTAGTTGTGTCCGTTGATTTCAACTTTGTCGTCAAGCCCGAACAGTTCAAGCATCTTTACCTTGTCGTTGATTGAAAGCGCTCTGAGAAGAGTCGAGAAATAGAATTTCTTCTTCCTGTCAACGTACGCGTAAAGAAGGTCGTTGATGTCGGTTGTAAATTCGACCCACGACCCTTTGTATGGAATTACCCTCGCTGAGAACAGCTCCGTCCCGTTCGCGTGCGTCGATTCGCTGAATACTACACCCGGCGACCTGTGAAGCTGGCTCACGATTACCCTCTCGGCTCCGTTTATAATGAAACTGCCTCTCGGTGTCATGTAAGGAAGCTGTCCCAGATAAACGTCCTGCTCAAGAACATAATTGTACTCTTTTGCAGCCGAATTTGGTTTCGTAGATAATCTTAGTTTAACCTTTACGGGAACAGAATAAGTAAGACCCTGTTCCTGGCATTCTATAATAGAATACGGAGGTTTTTCTATAAAATATTCTATGAACTCAAGTAAAGCTGTTTCCCTCGAATCGGTTATTGGGAAATTGTCCTCAAAAACTTTTTGCAGTCCTATGGGTTTTCTCTTGCTGATAGGCACGTCCTCCTGAAGGAAATCCTTGTATGACTGAAGCTGTACGTTTAACAGATCGGGAGGTTCTTTGTGAATATCGGACTTGGAAAAAGTTAACCTGTTGTTCTTGTTGTTGAGGGGTTTTAAACCGGCTAAAACACCTTTTAATTCCATTTATTATTGAGTTTAGTTATATATTATTAAACAAAATCCAAGGAATAGAGTTTAAGGATGAATGAAATTCATCCTTAAACTCAAACCTCAGATATTAAATTGTTTTTTCGCGAATTATTATTTGATTTCAACTTTTGCGCCTGCCGCTTCGAGTTCCGCTTTTAATTTTTCCGCATCGGCTTTGGGCATATTTTCCTTGACTGCTTTCGGTGCGCTTTCAACGAGTGCTTTCGCTTCCGTCAGTCCGAGTCCTGTCGCGTTCTTTACAGCCTTGATAACCTTTATCTTTTCAGGTCCGATGTCGGCTAAGAACACCGTGAATTCGGTCTTTTCTTCTTCCTGTGCCGCCGGTGCTGCGCCTGCTGCCGGGCCTGCCATCATGACGGGTGCCGCTGCGGTTACTCCGAACTTGTCTTCAAGTGCTTTCTTTAATTCTGATGCTTCCGCTAAGGTAAGATTGGATATTTTTTCTAATAATTCTTCTACTACTGACATTTTATAATTCCTTTAATTTTAATTTTTGATTCAAATTCTTAAAAAATTACTATGCGGCTTTTTTCTTTGCCGCCTCTTCGATAACGCTTGCGAGATCTCTGATGACCGCATTAATTGCACCGACAATACCGGATACAGGCGAATCCAGACTCGAAAGTATTCCCGCGATGACTTCTTCCTTCGAAAGCAGCGAGGCTAACTGCTGCATCTTGTCGGAACCGAAATATACCTTGTCGACTATAGCCGCTTTGAACTTCGGCTTGTCGCTCTTCTCGGTAAGTTTCTTCAGAATCCTCGCAGGCGCTACCACGTCGTTGTCCGAAAACACGATCCCGGTGTTGCCCTTGAAATGTACTTCAAGGTCATTAACGAACTGGCTGTATGAATCGCTCTCTCTCATTGCGCGCAATGCGAAAGTGTTCTTCACAACCTTGTACTTAATGTTTGCCTTGTAAAACTCGCTGCGGAGATTGTCCACCTCTGCAACGGTCATACCGGCGAAATCTATTAAATAGATGGCCGGTGCATTGTTCATCTTATCCTTAATCTCAGCAATTATCTCGTTCTTTTTAATTTTCTCCATACCGTTTGTTAAAAGTTATTAAACATTTGAAGCTTCCTTCCGGTTATCACAATCCCGGCCGGATTATATGTTATGAGTGCGTAAACTTTTTTAAGCCGCCGGCTTTATATCCGTCAGCGATTTATCTATCTTTATTCCAGGTCCCATCGTGCTCGATAAAGTGATTCCCTTTATGTACGTGCCTTTCGCGGCTGCGGGTTTCAGCTTTATTATCATACTTATGAATGTCGAAACGTTCTCCACGAGTTTCTGCTCGTCGAATGACGCCTTGCCTATCGCTGAGTGTACGGTTCCGTTCTTGTCGACTCTGAAATCTATCTTACCGGCTTTAACTTCCTTTACGGCCTGACCTACATTCATCGTAACCGTTCCGCTCTTCGGATTCGGCATCAGACCTCTCGGTCCGAGAACCTTTCCGAGTTTTCCTAATTCGCTCATCGAATCGGGCGTAGCTATTATTACATCAATGTCAGTCCAGCCTTCCTGTATCTTCTTGAGATAATCCTCAAAACCTACATGGTCCGCTCCCGCGTCCACGGCTTCCTGCTGCTTCTCGGGCTTCGCTATTACCAGAACCCTCACGGTCTTTCCCGTGCCGTTCGGCAGCGATACAGTTCCGCGCACTACCTGATCGGCATGCTTCGGGTCTACACCGAGATTTATGGCTATGTCAACCGACTCGTCGAACTTCGCTTTCGCGTATTTCTTTAGTACCGTTACTGCTTCAGCTATCTTGTATTCTTTCTTCGGATCGAATTCCTTGCTGATTGCTTTCTGTTTTTTTGTCAACTTCATAATTTTAAAACTAATATTTTTTATTCTACGGTTATTCCCATGCTTCTGGCGGTTCCCTTGATCATGCTCATCGCGTGATCAATGTCCCTCGCATTAAGATCTACCATCTTCATCTCTGCTATCTCTTTCACCTGTTTTACCGTTACCTTGCCAACCTTTGTCTTGTGCGGCACACCCGAACCTTTTTCAAGACCCGATGCCTTCAGCAATAGTATCGCTGCCGGAGGAGTCTTCGTTACGAACGTAAATGATTTGTCGGAAAATACTGTTATGACTACCGGTATAATGAGACCTTTCTTGTCCTGTGTCCTTGCGTTGAACTGCTTGCAGAACTCCATACCGTTCACGCCTCTCTGTCCGAGAGCGGGACCTACGGGAGGAGCCATTGTTGCCTGACCCGCGGGAATTTGTAACTTTATGAATCCAACTACTTTTTTGGCCATGATATATTTATTGATGTTTTACTTATGCTTTTCTATTTGCGTGAACTCAAGCTCGATGGGAGTCTTCCTGCCGAAGATACTCACCATCACCTTCACCTTCATCTTTTCGGTGTTGATTTCGAGAATCGTTCCGTTGAAATTGTTGAAAGGACCGCTCGTCACTTTTACAGGATCGCCGGTGTTTAACTTAAGGTCTATCTTCTCAGTCTGGCTCTCCTCGTTAAGTATCGCCTTTATGCGCTTTATCTCCGTGTCGCGGAGAGGTATTGGCTCGAGCTTCTGTCCCTTTATGTTCTTTGAACCGACAACTCCCATAATGCTGGGCACCTTAGCTAAAAATCTCTTAACGTTGTCGTCAAGATCGGCTTCAATTAATATGTAACCGGGGAAAAAGTTTTTGTACTTGACCTTCTTCTTTCCGTTCTTCACTTCGAAAACCTTCTCCATCGGTATCATTACGTTCCTTATTCTGTGCTCAAGATGCTCGTCCTTTATCTGCGCATCAAGGTAAGTCTTTACCTTGTTCTCGTGACCCGCTACTATCCTGACCGCGAACCACTTGAACACTTCCGAATTCGCACCGGCATCCTCCGCCGTTTCCTCCGTCACAGGGACTTCGGCCGCTTCGGGAGCCGCTGCTTCTTCGGAAAGATTTTCGGACTGCTCCTGAATCTCTTCCGTGTTTTCGATATTTTTTTCTTCGTCCATCAATTCTTGGTTTAGAATATTACTTTCAGAATTTCACTGATGCCTTTATCGACTATATACACAAATACCGCGAAGATTATCATCGTTACGACGACTACCTTCGTGTAGTCTCTCATTTCTTCCTTTTTCGGCCACGTGACCTTTTTCATTTCCTTGTAAATGTCCGTGAAGAAGCCAAGTATTTTGTCTCTCATGTTATTTATTAATTACGTGCACGAGTGGAGGGACTCGAACCCCCAACCGACGGTTTTGGAGACCGCTACTCTACCAATTGAGCTACACTCGTAAAATCTTTTAAAGAACTTAACGGAATTGCTTGCCGGTATTAGCGGAATCCTTAAGCAAGAGCTGATGACCGGGATTGAACCGGTGACCTCTTCCTTACCAAGGAAGTGCTCTACCAACTGAGCTACATCAGCAGAAGAGCGGGAGACGGGACTCGAACCCGCGACCAACAGCTTGGAAGGCTGTGACTCTACCAACTGAGTTACTCCCGCATTCTCAACCCTCATCGCATCAGCGCATAGAAATAAAAAAACAATTATCGCTAATCGTTTCGTGGGTAGGGAAGGATTCGAACCTCCGAAGACATTAGTCGTCAGATTTACAGTCTGATGCGTTTAACCACTTCGCTACCTACCCAAAATTTCTATTGGCAAATGATAAAATTAGGGAATTTATAGAATTAAATCAATATACTTATGAAAAATTCTGCAAAATTCTTGCCATATAAAATATTCCCGTTTTCCTGCCTAATATCTTTTTTCGCATATCGATTTCCTATAGTCTGCTAAATTCCCGTCTTCAATACGCTGTCTATCTTCTCTTTTTGTTCTCTTAAATAATTCAATCTTTGTAAAATACTGTTTTTATCGCTTTCTAACGAGGATGCCCTGTCCGGCAGTAAG
>JAJTBN010000055.1 GCA_021286895.1 Bacteroidota bacterium
CAGTGTCGGAGCCGCAGGCACAGGAACTATCGTAGTAAATTTCCACCTCGCGCTGAACGAGCCCCAGCCAATCTGATTCTTTGCTTTCACTCTCCAGAAATACGAAACATTATTATTTAATCCCGAAACCGCCTTTGTTGAGTCAGTAAGCGTCGAGTCTCTGTTTACGACTGTCGCGAATGTAGAATCTGTCGATAGTTCAAACCAGTAGGATGAAACTGCCAGAGGTTCGGATTTTTCTTCTCCACTCTTGTCTTTTATCGTTGTAGTAAGATCGATTGCCTTGAGCCAGTTGAACGTCAGACTGATGGGCTGGTTTACAGCATTGTTTGCCGGCGAATACAGCGTCACCTGAGTTGCCGAGCCGACAGTTTTGAAATTATTTGTTGAACTGTATGAGCTCCACCCGGAAATGTTTTTCGCTCTTACTTTCCAGTAATAGGTTGTTAGAGGCGTAAGGTCTGTTACCGCTTTAATTGAATCCGTCAAAGTGGAATCGTTCAATATTATGGTCGTGAATGAAGCGTCCGTTGCGAGTACAACGTTGTAACCTGCCGCGTACTGCGTCTTGTTCCAGACAAGGTTTAGATTCACTGAATTGCCCGTTGAATTGTTAAGCGGGCTTACGAGAGCAGGCGCGTTCGGAACAGGAACAATAGTCGTGAATTTATATATACTGCTGAACAGTCCCCATCCAATCTGGTTCTTCGCTTTCACCCTCCAGAAGTATGCAGTAATATTGTTTAACCCCAAAACTGTCTTTGTGGAGTCTGTCAGAGTCGAGTCTCTTGAAACGATGGAGGCGAATGTAGAATCCGTGGAAAGTTCGAACCAATATGAAGAAACAGCCATCGATTCCATTTTGCCGTTCGGATTTTTACCTTTGACTGCCGTCAGGTCAAATGCTTTGTACCATGAAAATGTTAAATTGACGGGTTGGTTGACAACGTTGTTCGCGGGCGAATTCAAAGTCACCTGTGACGCTGTTCCGATTGTCTTGAAATTGTAAACGGTACTGAAGGAACTCCAACCCGCCGCGTTATTCGCTCTTACTTTCCAGTAATAAATTGTCTGCGGCGTTAGATTTGTAAGCGATCTTAACGTATCTGTTAATGTTGAATCGTTAAGCACAATGGAAGTAAATTCCGCGTCAGTCGCGAGTACTACATTGTATCCTGTCGCGTACTGTGACTTATGCCAGACCAGATTTAAATTAAGCGGGTTTCCTATTGTAGCGGAAAAAGGACTTTCAAGTACCGGAGCCGCGGGTACAGGAACGATAGTCGTGAATTTCCATGCCGCGCTGAACGAACCCCATCCTCCCTGATTCTTTGCTTTTACTCTCCAGAAATAGGAAGTGATATTATTCAGTCCGCTCACGGATTTTGTAGAGTCGGTTAACGTAGAATCCCTTGTCACAACAGAGGCGAATGTAGAATCCGTGGAAAGTTCGAACCAATATGAAGAAACAGCCATCGATTCCATTTTGCCGTTCGGATTTTTACCTTTGACTGCCGTCAGGTCAAATGCTTTGTACCATGAAAATGTTAAATTGACGGGTTGGTTGACAACGTTGTTCGCGGGCGAATTCAAAGTCACCTGTGACGCTGTTCCGATTGTCTTGAAATTGTAAACGGTACTGAAGGAACTCCAACCCGCCGCGTTATTCGCTCTTACTTTCCAGTAATAAATTGTCTGCGGCGTTAGATTTGTAAGCGATCTTAACGTATCTGTTAATGTTGAATCGTTAAGCACAATGGAAGTAAATTCCGCGTCAGTCGCGAGTACTACATTGTATCCTGTCGCGTACTGTGACTTATGCCAGACCAGATTTAAATTAAGCGGGTTTCCTATTGTAGCGGAAAAAGGACTTTCAAGTACCGGAGCCGCGGGTACAGGAACGATAGTCGTGAACTTCCATGCCGCGCTGAATAAACCCCATCCAGCCTGATTCTTCGCTTTCACTCTCCAGAAATAGGAAGTGACATTGTTCAGTCCGTTTACTGTTTTCGTAGTATCCGAGAGAGAAGAATCCCTTACGGTTACAGCCGCGAACAGTGAGTCTGTAGATAATTCAAACCAGTAATTCGCAACGGCAAGCGGTCCGTCAATTGCTTCGGAATTTTTCCCGGTATTGCCGGTATTCTTTGCAAGCGTGAGGTCCGAAGCCTTCAGCCACCTAAAGGTCTGACTTACAGGCTGATTCACAGCGTTATTTGCCGGTGAAGAAAGAACAACCTGGCTTGCGGTTCCGATAGTTTTAAAGTTAAAAACAGAACTGAACGAACCCCATCCGATGGAATTTTTTGCGCGCACTTTCCAGTAATATTTTGTAAGCTGGGAAAGGCCGCTGACCGTTTTCACGGAATCTATAAGAGTCGAGTCGTTAAGTATTATATTTGCAAAAAGCGAATCCGTCGCGAGCACCGTGTTATATCCTGTCGCGCCCGATAATTTATTCCACACCAGCGCTGCGGGAAGGGATATTCCTGTCGAGCCTGAAGCCGGCGAGAGTAAGTTTACCGCTAACGGCGGCAGGGGTACTTCAAACGCTCCCATCGACGGAGCGGTCGCGGATCTTGTAATTTCGAGATAGTCGTCTGTAATGCCCGTGCCCGAGGCCGCGTATAGAGCGGCTCCGGGTTTGTAATCTGTAGCCGTTGTGGTTCCCGGATTCAGGAATAAAGGATTCGCGTCGGTGCTGAAACCATCCTGTGAGGTATAAGTTCTCCAGTTTGCGATTGTCGGAACGTCATTGCCTGCTATGCTTCCGAGAACGCCGCCCGTTCCGTACGCGGAATAGTCGTTGTTGTTTATCGTTATACTCGAATAGTTTCCGAGAAAAGCGGAATAATTTTTTCCCGTGCCGCTGTTCGAGCGCATATTCGCGAACACATTGTTTCTGTAATCTCTTGTTGAAAGATTGCCCGCGTAAAACGCGTAAGTGTTCGATGTACCGGATGTCGTGCCGCCTATATAAGCAGTGTTAAAGTAATAACTGTTTGCTCCGCTTACGTCTGCAATACCGTAAATTTTTGTCGATGAAGAGCCCTGCAGAACGACAAGGTTGTTTGATAATGTGGTAGGAAAAGACGAGGATACCGTCTGAATTCCCTGAATGAATACAGCCTCCGTGGTGGAAGACGCTGTAATGCTGTGGACAAAGTTTTTCGAAAAAACGCCGCCGCCGCTGTAATAGATGCCGTTTATGCCTCCGGAGAAAGCGGTATTATCGTTTGTAAGATTGTAAACCCTATTGCCGCTTAAGTTCTGCCCGGCGGAAGATGAGAGAAGTATACCGGTAATGCAGGCCTGCGAACTTGTGGAGTTATTGCTGTTCGATATTTTCAGGTCTCTGACTACATTATTCGTTACGGCGTTCGTATTGTTTGAAAGATACATTCCTATGTTCATTCCGTAAACGGATGTAGACGAATTCGTCGTTCCGTTGGTAATGTTTGCAATTGTGTTGCCTGATATCGTCCTGCTTCCTGCCTGAGTCAGATACATGCCGTATGATATCTGCGCTCCCGTGGTAGCGGCCGAAGAGAGATTAATGCTGTTTGCCGTTACCGTACTGCCGATTGTATTGTTTGTTATCTGAAGATTGCTTGTATAATATGTCGAATAAATTCCGTAGAAATTGTTTTCAGCGGTGGCAAGGGTATTTGCCGTTTTT
Source organism: Bacteroidota bacterium (assembly GCA_021286895.1). Taxonomy (GTDB): domain Bacteria; phylum Bacteroidota; class Ignavibacteria; order Tepidaquicellales; family Tepidaquicellaceae; genus CAIKZJ01. The sequence continues at coordinate 3,680 of JAJTBN010000055.1, forward strand.
ATAGCGCCGATTACATTGTTTGAAACGGTCTTGTTGTTTACACCTTCAAGAGCGATTCCGTAGAAATATCCGTTCGCGGCCCCGTTAGTGAACACGATGGAGTCGTTTCCGGAAGTGCCGCCGATAACGTTCCCGGCGTTGACGCCTACGTTAATCGGACCCTGGTAAATACGCATTCCGTAAAAATAACTGCCGCCGGAATTCGTCCAGTTGAAGTTTTTTACGACGTTGCCGTCTATATTGGTCGCGGTTCCGGCGCCCGTACCGACGGTTATTCCGTAAAATATGGAATTTCCGTTTCCTGTTTTTGTGTATGCCGTTCCTCCGCATTTCGGAGCGCTTCCTCCGATATAGTTGTTGCTTATGGTGTGCCCTGTGCCAACAGTATCGCTTATGCTGAGAGCTATATGAGATGTTGTGCTGCCGCTTGAGCCGGTGTATGTTGAGGTCTCATAGAAACTGTTGCCCGAAATCGTGTAACCTGTATTATAATATCCGACGTACAGTCCGAATGAACCGGACGAAGCCGAAGTTCCGAGATTTAAAATATTATATATGTTGTTGTTGGTAATGAAATTGCCGCTGTTTGAGATTGAAGATGTTCCTGCCGCGTACAGAACCTTTGTCGGTCTGCTGCCTCCCGCGTTTGTTATGTAATTTTCCGTGATTAAATTGTTGTTGTTACCTGTCGATGTGCCCCCCGCGATATAAATATTTCCGTTAGCCGTAAGGGGCGCTATACCTGCCGTTGATGAGCCGAGTATATTGCAGTATTTAATAATGTTCTGGCTTGCATCGTTAATGAATCTTATCGTTGAAGTGCCCGCTGTGGACGAAGTGCTCGTGTTGGATATCGTGAGGCTAACCGTTGTTCCCGTCATGTTGACTCTTCCGTCTATAACCACGCTGTCCGCGCCGTTTAAGTCTATAAGCGGAGACGAGAGATTTCCTGTGACGCTTACTCCGCTTGCTGTAGGATAAATCCTGACAGAAGTGTAATTTGATGTGCTGTTGTATCCTGACTGGTATAGCGCCGCGGTAGCAGATTCCGTCGTGCTTGCCTGTACCTGAATCTGTATCGCGCCTGTGTGAGTTCCGGCGTTAATAGCGTCAAATGCCGCCTTGACGGTCGCATAATATGCGGAGGCCGTACCGGAACTCGCAATAACGTATATCGGCATAATTTCAAAAGCCCCCATTGTCGGATTAGAGGTTCTTGTTAATCCGAGGTAGTCTGTAGTTATACCCGTGCCTGTTACACCCGGCAGGGAAACACCCGGTTTGTAATCCGTAGGAGTGTAACTTCCCGCATTCGTGAATGCGGGATTTGTGTTTAGACTGTTAGCATCCTGAGATGTTGCTGTGCGCCAGTCCGCTAATGTTGTCAGATTCGTTCCGTTGTAAACCCCGAACACACCGCCTGTGCCTGTAATATAATAATCATTGTAATTCGAAGTCAGACTTGTAGTACTCGTCACGTTAATTCCGTAATGGCTTCCTGCCGCGCCGTTGTTTGAACGGGCGTTTACGAGAATATTGTTCTTGTACAGTCTGTAATTCGTACCGTTGGTTCTGATACAGCTTGTAGCGTCACTTCCGGAAGTAGGTGAGCCGTCTATATAAATCGTATTGAAATAAAAATAAGACTGAACGCCGGATGCGGGTACATCGTAATAGCCGTACACGCCCGAATTTACGTTTCCGCCGAGTCTTATTACATTGTTCGAAGAGTTGGCGACACCGTAGGCAGAAGAATTATAAATGGCGTACACATACGCCGGCGCCGCGACCGACGAAGAGCCGAACAGGTTGGTTATGAAGTTAGCCGATGTGAAAGTGTTGTACGCGCCGTTATTGTTCACGTTAACGCCCATTACTCCCGCGCTGTTTGAATTGGCGCGGTTTACAATATTGCTGATTGTATTTCCCGATATCGTTACGGGTCCGCTTGACGCTTCGCTTGATACACCGTACGCATACTGCGCGCCCGTGGATACGCATGAAACGTCAATGCTGTTAGCCGTTGTCGTGCTTCCGATAAGGTTGTTGGTTACATTGACGGTTCCGACATAAGCCACCTGGATTCCGCAGAACGAAGCCATGTTTCCGGGCGCGTTCGATGTCGTTATCGAACCTATAGTATTGTTTGAGATATTTTTATTGCCGGTGCCCGTCATGGCTATGGCATAAAATTTCGCGTTCGTTGTCCCCGCGCATGTGTACACTATTGAACCAGTACCTGTTCCCGAGCCTATTGTATTTCCCGTCGTCGTTCCGATATTGACCGCTCCGGCGAGCTGGTAAATACCGTAGAAAGATGAACTTCCTGAATTCGACCAGGATATATTATTTAATGTATTACCCTGTATGTTGGTCGCTGTTGTCGCGCCCACCTTTATTGACATCGCTATGAAAGAATTATCATTGGAATTTGTCTTGGTGAAAGTGCCGGAGCATGAGGGAGCGCTTCCTCCGATATAATTTCCGCTGACCGTAAAATTGTTGCCCGTTATGTTTTCGAGTCTTATGGCAGTATAGCCTCCCGTTCCCGCTGGAGCGACGGCTGTGGTTTCGTAAAAACTGTTTCCGGATATAACAAAATCAGTGCTGTACGAATAAATATAGACCACATAATTGTTGACTACCGTATTCAGAATATCATAAAAGTTATTATTTCGAATTATGCATCCGCTGTTTTCTTTTCCGGAAGTACCGTATGAAAACACGCATCGTGAAGGTCTGCTTCCTGATGCGTTTGTGAAATTATTGTTTTCGATAACGTTGTTATCGTTACCGGTCGTTCCCGTAGTCGTTGAAAAGGAAACGGTTCCGCCGTCTGTTACCGTGTACTCGCCCGTGAATCCGCCTTTTAAGTTACAGTACTTCACAGTGTCTGTCGTGGCGTCGTTTATGAACCTGATTGTCGAGGTTCCCGCGGTTGTTGAAGTATTTGTATTTAAAATTGTCAGGCTTGCGGATGAACCCATTGCATTTACCCGGCCGTCTATGCTCACGTTATCCGCCCCGTTGAGTTCTATAAGCGGCGCCGCCAGATTGCCGGTAATGCTGAGACCTGCAATAGACGGATAAATGACAAGAGAGGTATAACTTGCCGAACCCGAGCCGCTTGCGCTAAGGGACGCTGTAGCAGTCTCGGTCAGGCTGCTGTTTATAATCACCTGTATCACGCCCGTATGCGTTCCCGCGTTAATAGCATCGAACGCATCCTTTAATTTGACGTAATAGGCGGACGTTGTTCCTGATGTCGAATTGACGATTACAGGATATACGTCCTTACCGGACGAAGGGTAAAAGTTGCCGGCTGAATAAATATTACCGGCGACAAATTTATTAAATCCCCCGGCACTTTCGTCAAATGGAAAGTCAAAGCCGAATGCAGCTATTGAAGCGAGGGCAATAATGACAATTAGTACAAATCCTTTTCTCATGATGCGCAGTTTAATTTATACAATGATTGATAGTTTTTTTATGTTTTATTGTTGAAATTTAGATGAGTTGTCCGCCGAATACAAATATTCTGTAAGATTTAACGTATAAAAGATTAAAAAACTAAAATTGACACGATAGAATAGTTTGTACAACACGGATTTGAATAATAAATTGAATTAAAATGGTTTAATTACATCTTGGCAAAAAACATGCCGTGTAAAGCATATAAAAAAAACCTTTTTTCTGCTTTTTTGTGGGGTTGCATCTCACATTGAGATTTATTTCTTATTATGAGAATCGGACAAACAAAGAATTATTGGAAAATATATTGTGAGGGATTATATTTTTGTAAATGAATTTTACAACGTAATATTTCAGGAAAGGCTTTGAGTCTATTGGGAAAACGTTTGCGGAAAATAACAATCGCCTAAAAAAATCTACAATATTTTGACAGATAATAACAAATCCGGTTATGTTGTCACAGGACGTGATACTTAGGACTATAGAGCAGGGGACCGGTTCATACATGCAGGATTAAATCGAGGCATATTCTGTCGTGCCGCTGTGCGCGGACGCGAGGATAGATTCGGCGAAATGCGTAACGGTTGTCAACACAACATACGCGTGCACAGTAGTACCGTAATGCATCGGCATATACCATCACTGCGATTATTCATTTTATTATTTCAACCAGAGGGAAAAAACGATTAACAGAATCGACTGCCATGTTGAATTTTATTTAACCGGCTCGGCAAGAATATAAACTCTTTTCATAAGCGAGCCGAAAAGCAGGGCGTCGTACCACATATAATAGAATCTCTGCGCGTTGAACCATGTGAATCCGTCTCTGTTGTCGTCGTGCCTGTCGTAAGGATCGGCAAATATAACGACGTCGTCCATCAGATCGGCAGTATTACGCGTGTCGTATCCCGCGAGCAAAACCCAGTGGCCGCCCCAGTCGCTCCATTCCACAAGGACGGGTTTATTTCTCTTAAGGTTATTTACAAGTGTGTCCAGAGTTCCGTTCTGATGCCATGACGCTGTAAACCCGTGTCCGTTCAGCCAGTCGGTCATCTGCTGGGGAGTTGTTCCGGTTGTAGTGCTTGTTCCCATCTCGGACGCGATTGTCATCTCATCTCCGCCGCGGTTGTAATAACGCAGAAGAGAGATTACGGAGGCGGGACCGCATGTATATTCTGTGGTCTGCTGGTACGAATCAACATTCAGCATTGTAAGTCCCGCGGCGGGCTGGTGATATTTCTTGTCCCACCCGAAATACTTGCTGCCCGATAAACCGCTTACATTGTTTTCGGATACGGAATTATCGGTGCACGAATTGAATAACATCACAAAAAGAAAAGCAAACAAACTCAGTTTGTATGGTTTCATAAGTATTTACATTGATTTATGAGGCGAATTGTACGCGGTCATAGCGTTCCGGACAAGTCAATTAAAAACTAACGTATAGTTTTTACCTTTTCAAGTTGAATTTTAGAACTTGCCGTTTCTCCGAATTTTAAATATCAGATTTTATATTTTAAATTAGAAACCTGATTACAGGGAAGTTTGAACCAATATTTTTCAAATGTTTATGAATAACCCGTATGAAAATAAAAAAGCCGGAAACCTTTCGGAAATCCGGCGTTTTAAACGCTCTTCAGTGAACATTGAAAATTTATAATTGAAGGTTGTATGTGCTGCTTTTAATCACATAGAAAAGATTGAGACATATATTCTTGCTCTTTTTTTGCCGCTTTATATTTTTTTGCAAATGAATTCCAATTCTTAATTTCTTTTTTTATCGAGAAGATAATTTCTTTTGCTCTCCCGGATTTTATTCTGAAATAATTAGCAACACTTAGGGACAAATCTAAATCAAGTGAATTATCGGTTTCTGATATATTTAATTTTAATCCGGTTCCTTTTGGATTTGGATTCACATCATATGCGGGTGATAAAGTCCAGCCTGTCGGCGTTAATAGAAAGCCATGATTTCTAAGATGGTCATCAGTGTTTTTAACACAAATATTAAATACAATTCTTTTCCAAATTTCTTCAAGGTCAGCAGTTGTATTGCTCCCATTTCTAATTAGGAAATCCGCTAATTCCAAATAACTGACGCCGTCAACGTGATCCGTATATCCCAGCATAGTCATTGCAGAAGCAAAATGTATTCTTTTTCCATTTTCATCTCTATCAAATCTTTTTGTAAGATAAGTATGACCGTTAACGGAAAACTTTTTAACTATTCCTGAAGCTGTATTTATTCCGGATTTGGAAGCTAAGTCATTTGTTATCATTTCCCATAATCCTTTGTCAACTTCATCTTTCGTGCTTGGAAATTTTGCAATCCATAAATGTTTCTTTTCATCTAATACGCTTGCTTTAGGCCTGGCTCCGCCTAATGAAGAACCGGGCGCAATTAATAGATTCAGCCACTTCATATACCTCGGGTCTTTGCTTATATTATCTTTTTCAAGTTGTAAACTGGCATATTCTAAATACCTGATGTCCGCCCAGGGTGGAGCAGACATTTCTTTATTATCGTTTAAGAATGGTCCTTCGTTATTTTCTTTAAATCTTAATGCTCCCATTCTATGACCATCATATACACCGAGAAGAAAATCCGATTCCAGTAAAGTTTTTTGCTCTCTTTTCTCCAACTTAGCCAAGGCTGCTTCACATCTAATCATTAATACCCGGCCCCATCTATCGGGAGACGAATCTAAAAAGACTCCAAAATTATCTTTTTCATCTCTTAAATATTGAGGCCCGCTAAATAATTGCAAATCAGGATCGAGTGTTTGTGATCGACCTGATTTTAACCATTCTTTGTCATATTCAAAAGAAAAAATTTCTTTACCTTTTGAAAGTATAACATTTAATGTCCCAAGTAATTCCGGTTTATCAAATTCTTTCCAATCGGCAAATACGTAAATTTGTTTTTTGCTTTCCTTACTTGCCATTTATTTCGTTTTTAATTTAGGAGCTCTTTTCCTTTCTAAAATTTTTGCATCCTGCAATTTCCTTCCAAGAGCGTCATCTTCCGCAACTTTTTTTAAATCCTTTTCAAGTCCTAATACAAAAAGCACCTGAGCATAAGCACCCATTGAAACACTTGTCGAACCTTTTTCGATTTGCCACAAGGTGACTCTGTTAACACCGGCTCTCTCAGCGACCTGAATTGTACTTAGCTTTCGTCGTAATCTGGCTAATTTTATTTTTGCCCCTAAATCAATTAAAATTTTAGTAACCGAAAGAGATATATATGAAATTTCTTTTCCCATAATGTTTATGTATTTAAACAAATGTATAATAATTGTTTATTATATTCAACATTATAACAATTTGTTTGTTTGAAAAATTAATACGTACTATAATATTACTAATCAGAATCCCGCAATTCTTTTAAATTACAAATTGAAGATATTAAATTTTAGGTTAGAAATCTCTTTCCCTTTTACTTAAAACAACGCTATAAATGCAAAAAGCCGGAAACCTTTCGGAAATCCGGCATCTAAAATGCTCTTCATTGAACATTGAAGATTTACAATTGAAGATTGTATGTTGTGCTCTCTGGTCCCGAGTTCTCGGGAGAACCCCCTTTTCCAATTTTAAATTTCAGATTTTTAAATTTTATTTGAAGAACAGTGTGATTATAAAAAGCGATGAAGAGGCGCTATACAAACGAAAAAAGCCGGAAACCTTTCGGAAATCCGGCATTTAAAATGCTCTTCATTGAACATTGAAGATTTACAATTGAAGATTGTATGTTGTGCTCTCTGGTCCCGAGTTCTCGGGAGAACCCCCTTTTCCAATTTTAAATTTCAGATTTTTAAATTTTATTTGAAGAACAGTGTGATTATAAAAAGCGATGAAGAGGCGCTATACAAACGAAAAAAGCCGGAAACCTTTCGGAAATCCGGCATTTAAAATTTAAAATCTACAATTTAAAATTGTATGTGGTGCTCTCTGGGGGGTTCAAACCCCCGACCCACTGATTAAGAGAAATTTCACACATAGCCGAAACGCTGTTTTTTCGCTGTTTTTAAACTTTTTTCGTTCCCAATTTACCCGAATTTATCCCATTTTTGTCAAAAGTGCTGACAAAAGTGCTGACACTTTTTGTATGAAAAAAATCCCCGCGGTTAAACGGTGACTTTACAATTTTATTTTAATTCGATACAAGACTATTTGATTAGCACCATTTTATGCGTTTGAATGAAATCCTCAGCAATTATTTGGTAGAAATATACCCCGGATGCAAAACTGGAAGCGTTAAAAAAAACCGTATGATAGCCTGCTGGCTTTACTTCGTTTACTAGTTTTGCAACCTCTCTTCCGCTAATATCATACACACTCAACGAGACAAGATTTTTTTTTGGTAACCCATATTTTATCATCGTTGTTGGGTTAAACGGATTTGGAAAATTTTGATACAATAAATATTTTGCAGGAACAATTTCATAGGTATTCCTTATACCAACATTATTACTGAATTTAATTGTTACAATATTATTGTAGGACCCTGTTTCAAAAGCACTTCCTGTAACAATAATGTTCTGTTCATAATCTAAAGCAATAAATTGGGCCTCATCTCCTCCGTTAGCAGAGCCATTATATCTGCTACTCCAAATGGTATTTCCTATTGTATCATATGAGATTGTAAAGTAATCTGAATTTGATCCATATCCATAGCTCTCTCCAGTTACATAAACATTACAAAACCGATCAATTGTTAATGAGCAGGCGCAATCTAGATTATTTCCTGGGCCATTATATTTTCGAACCCATGATGTATCTCCGTTAGGTTTATAGCGAATTGTAAGATAATCTCTGTTAGTTCCAAGATCCAACCCGTTGCACGTATAACCGACAACATAAATAAAGTTGCCTCGGTCAATGTTTAAGTCAATCCCATAATCATTATAAACAGAATTGTTGTTTTGGAATGTCTTATTCCACAATAACGTTCCTGCTAAATCATACTTAATAAGAATTAATGTTGTATTGGTTTGTGAATAATTATATGAATACCCTAAAACTAATAAATTACCCGTGCTGTCGACGGCTAAAGATGTTGCGCAATTGGGTAATCCATTGAAATCGTATCTTCTTGTCCATAGGGAATCTCCGCTGGTAGAATATATTATTGTAACAAAGTCCCATCCAGTTTCTCCCGACATACTTGAACCCGTAACATAAATATTTCCCGAATTATCTAATTCTAAATCCGAAGGAACATTATTAATATTGAATCCAGAATATCTTCTAACCCATTTTTTGATACCTGTTGTGTCGTATTTTATTAATATTAAATCGTTTTCTTCCGACGTAATAGAACTTTGACCAAACACATAAACATTTCTGTTTTTGTCTACCCTTATCGCTTTTCCGTAATCATTTCTATTTACACCATAATCATAAACATTAATCCACTTTAAATTTCCCGATGAATCGTATTTAATGGTGACACAATCATCATCAGATCCTGATTTATGGCTTGACCCCGTTACATAAGCATTTCCTAGATCATCTACGAATAATGAACTCAGCAAGTCATCGCTACTACTTTGACCATTGTATGATTTTTGCCATATTTGGTTTCCCGAAGAGTTGTATTTTATTAAAACATAGTCTGAATAGGCTTGGTTGTTAGTAACACAGCCTGCAACATATATGTTGTTCAGTTTGTCAAATGCAATACAATTCCCAAAATTAGTCCCGTTTGATGTTGTCCCCTTAAATTTTTTCAACCATTCTTGTTGATATTGAGGATACAAATTGTTAACAATTAAAAATATAAGGGTAAGTATAATACTTACCCTTATAATTAAGTATTGATTCTTGATGTACCTTTTGTTTAATTTCACATTAAAATTTTAAAAAGTTATATTATTTAATCAATACCATTCTTTTAATATCGACAAAATCATTTGATTGTAATTTGTAAAAATAAACTCCCGATGATAAATGCGAACCATCAAATTCGAGAGTATAATTTCCAGCCTGTTTGTACTCTTTTATTAAAATATCGACAAGTCTGCCTAAAACGTCATAAACTTCCAGTTTAGTAAAACCAGATTTTTCTAATTCGTAATTTATTTTTGTAACCGGGTTGAAAGGATTTGGATAATTTGGGTTTAGTTTATATTTGTAATTGATATTAAATGAATTATGAATATTATTTGCTAGCGGACTCATTTGAGGTTTTTTTGTCGATTTATTTGGCGAATTGTATTGTCCATTAACAACGAAAACATAATCTCTAATTAGTGATGGGTTCTGGGGATAGATATAATTAAATTTCAGATCAACTATCGCGGTGGTATCCATAGTAACCATATTATTGTCTACTGTGCCCAATAATTCCAGCACGCTTCCCAACGTAGAATGTGTGGCTTCACTTAATGGCATTTCTGTTTTAGTAAAACCTTCATAGGATATCGGAGTTACGGTAAAATATGTCATTTCGTAGTCTGAATTAAAGTTTATTTCAACGTGATCAACATTATCTGTCGTCTGGGAAAAAGGAATAATCACGTCCGAAATCCGCTCTCTTTTTGCAAATGGTTTGATATAAGTATCTGTATTAGTATATATTGACACATTCCCAGCCCAATCTTTTGCTACAATAGGATAAGCAGGATTATAAACTCCATCTGAACCCATTTGACCCAATAAAGCTAAGCTATCGGTCGAACTTTTAATATTTCGTCCTAATCTATTTTTAAAGAGCATTAATTTTTTATTCATACTCAAACTATCAAAATGAGCATACATACCCGAATTACCCAGACCACTTACTTGGGGAATGGACTGACCATACTGTATTAATGATGTAATGTTATTGCCATTATAATTTTGAAAGGCATCGTCTGATGATAATATATCATCCGTATAATACATTACTATGTCGTTTGATTCTGTAATGCCTATCTTGGTTCCAGCTGGATGATCGATAGCATACAACTTCATTTGATCGAAGTAACTGATATCATGCTCTGTTTCTTTCAACTGTATTGTTATTTTATTACTATCTAATTTAGGTAAGGTATTAAGCTTATAAACATCTGTAATGTTTTGGTTTAAGTTATCGTTAAATTCAGAACGATGTAATATGTTGTTTTCAATGAAATATTTTCCTCCCGAATTATAACTTCCTAACACAAACATAAAGGGACACCCCCCAGGAGAATAATTCATTGAAGGTATAATCTTACACCGAGTATTGGTAGAACCATAATTGTTGTAAGCTGTTAGCCTCATTTGCAAATATAATGAAGTAGGCAAAGATATATCACAAGGCGGGCAAAGCGCCCCAGTAAATCCAACATTATTGATAAGTAAATTTCTATTAAATAGATCCTGTAAAGTTTTTTGTGTTTTTGGAAAACTGCATTTAATTAAACCTGCA
>JAJTBN010000056.1 GCA_021286895.1 Bacteroidota bacterium
TTTGCCAAAAAATTCCCCTCCATTGGAGGGGTGTCTGAAAGACGGGGTGGTTAGAAACAGCAAAAACTATTTCAACCTACCGTTTAATCCTGCACTAAAAGAAAGAGCAAAAGAACTTCGAAAAGCAGGTAATATTTCCGAGGTATTACTCTGGAATAAAATTAAAAATAAACAATTTAAAGGTTACGATTTTGATAGACAAAAAATTGTAGGAAATTATATAGTAGATTTTTATTGCACAAACAATCAAGTTGTTATTGAAATAGATGGTAGTAGTCATAATGATAAAGTCGAATATGACGCAAAAAGAGATGCTTATTTGGAAAGTTTAGGATTGAAAATAATTCATATTAAAGATATTGATGTAAAAAAGGATTTAATCGGTGTTATGGAAATGCTTCTTAACCACCCCGCCCTAAAGGGCACCCCTCCATTGGAGGGGAATTCGGTTGATGAACCTGTTGACCATTACGACGAATTACCTTTAGATTTAGATGAATATCTTCTTGATGCACATGGTCATTTAATTGTAAAGCATGATTTATTTAATCACGACGGGTTGACTAGGGACGGCATCGCAGAAGCATTCTCCGAATTCGCGAAAAAGGAGAAACTAAGTTTTTTTTAAATTGCCCTTTTAACGAAGCCAAATATAAGGCTTTGCTGGAAGGGTTGGAAGCAATTGAAGTCAATTTAACAAAGACAATCGAAAATAAAGACTTTCGAATTGATAGCGATTTTTGGACGAAAGAACCCCGTCAAAATCCAAAATTGAAATATGCTAAAATTGGAGAAATATTGAAAAGTGCCCAATATGGAATTTCAGTATCTATGAATGAGGATAATATTGGGTATCCAATCTACAGAATGAATGAAATTCACAATATGATGTGCGATTTAGATGTTGATAAATATGCAGATATTTCAAAAAAAGATTTTGAGCAATTTAGATTAAAAGATAAGGATGTTCTTTTTAATCGTACAAATTCTTATGAATGGGTTGGCAGGACAGGAATATATCGTAAAAATAATAAACAAGATTATACTTTTGCTTCTTATTTAGTGAGATTTATCCCAAATGAAAACATTATTAATCCAGAGTACTTAACGACTTATTTAAACACTAAGTATGGAATATGGGATGTTAAAAGGAGATCAAGACATTCTATCAATCAAACAAATGTAAATCCGGAAGAAGTTAAAGAAATATTTATCCCATTACTAAATAATGATATCCAAAATTTTATTAAAGATAATTTTGAGAAGGCTCATTTATTTAGATTAAAGTCACAAGAATTGTATAACCAAGCCGAATCCCTCCTTCTCGAAACCATCGGCTTAAAAAACTTCAAACCAAGCACAGATCCGATAAATATAAAAAACTATAAAGACTCATTCCTCACAACTGGCAGACTCGACTCCGAATACTACCAAAAGAAATATGAAGAAGTTGTAAATCATATAAAAGAACAAAAACACGATATTTTAAGCAATATCGTTAAAATTAAAAAATCAATAGAACCCGGCTCTGATGCCTATTCTGATGAGGGTTTACCATTCTTGCGTGTTGCAGATTATAATAAATTTGGAATAAACAGACCCGAAAAGAAAATATCAAATTCATTTTGCAAAGCTAATAAAGATTTAATTACAGATTTAAAACCTAAAAAGGAAACCATCCTTTTCTCAAAAGATGGTACTCTTGGTTTAGCATATATGCTAAGACAAGATGAAGAAATGATTACATCAGGCGCTATCCTTCATTTAACCGTTAAAGATAAATCAAGTATTATTCCTGAATATTTGACTCTTGTTTTAAATTCAATACTTGTTATAATGCAGGCTGAGCGTGATTCCGGAGGTTCAATTATTCTGCATTGGCGTATCAATGAAATCGAAAATGTAATCGTTCCAATTATCGACTATGCAAAGCAACAAAAAATCGCCGAACTCGTCGAAGAAAGTTTCGGACTCAAAAAACAATCCGAGCGCCTTCTCAACACCGCCAAACGTGCCGTCGAAATCGCCATTGAGCAAAATGAATCAGAATCAATCAATTATATTCATAAAAATATTGATTATGAAAAAGAAAACAAAAAGAATAACTAAAAAGAAAAAGAGAATAACCCAAAAAAGAAGAACTTCTGCGAAGATTATTCAAGATTTAAGAATATTCTCAGAAAAAATTGGCAATATTATACCGGCTACAAGTCAAGGTGATTTCTCTTTCTATAGTATCGCTAAATCAAAAAGTCTTTTGAAATATTGGATTTCAAGTAAACCTAAAAAAGAACAATTATCTTATTTCTTCATAAAATTATTCCGTTACCACCCAAATATTTTTAAGAAGATAATTAGAGAAAACATCTCACAGGGTATTGAAAGAAGACAAAAACAAGGCAATCCTATTTTAAAACAAGAATTAGATACAATTGATGAAATACTTATCACTTTAAATATTAATCTTTCGAAAGAATTTGAAGAATTAAATCTGCCAACAGAAAAGCCTAAAATTATTCCTCCTTCTTTAGATTATCAAAAAATGATTGATAAGATAGGTTTAAATCCATTAATTGCTGAAGAATGCATTAAAAAGTTTAAAGATGGTCATTTAAACGATTCTGTCAGAGACGCTTGTGAAAAATTCGAGCATCTCGTTCAAATGAAAAGTTGCAATACTCAAATCGGTTACAAATTAATGACTACTGTTTTTAATGAAGATTCTCCATTAATTAATATTACACCATGTTCGAACGCACGTGAAAAATCGATACAACAGGGTTTCAAATTTTTATCAATGGGCGCTATTGATAATATCAGAAACAAGTTTTCTCATGGTGATGAACCAGAAATATCTCCCTTAGAAGCTATCGAATTGCTCTGTTTTGTAAATTATCTTATTGATTCTATTCCCTAATTAAATTTAATATTTATTATTCTCATGGACGTTAATAAGATTAAATATTATGATTCTGAAATCAACGAATACATGAATTTTGTAATGCCTCAATATTTAAGAAAAATAAACATAGAAAAATTTAATTATAGTTTTGTCATTGAGAAGTTATTGAGTTTGTATTTTATCTTAGATTATATTTCTTCAAAAAGTATTTCAATAATAACTGAGAAGGATTCTTTACTTGGAATGTTTTCAATGTTTAAATCAAATTTAATAGGAATCTATGTTCTCTTGTCGAATGGCCGCCAGTATGAAGCAAATATTATTTTGAGAAGTATATTGGAGCTTTATTTTGATTGTTTATTAATTTTCGAAAATGATACTGAAGAGAGAATCAGGTTGTATTCAAATTATGAGCATATCATCAGATGGAAACATTTAGAAGAAAAATATAATCACTTAAATAATGACGAAAAAATAAATATCTATAAAAATTCTTCGGATTATTTTAGCATCTCAGAAGAAGAAGTGCGAATTTCTCATGACTTATTTCTGAAATATAAAGACGATTATCATCCGAAAAACCCTTTCCATTGGGCTTATAAAGTATTCGCAACGGGACTTAGAAAAACAAGAAATCCTAATTATTATGATATATGTAAGTATTTGGGAGATGATTATTTAGATTTGTATTTGTCATTATATACTACTTTATCAATCCCTGTTCATGGTCATTCTATCGGAACAGATTATTTTAAAGAAAAGGATAGAAATGTTATTACGTCAAATCCCAAATATAATGATAATATAACTTCTACAGTTTACTTTGCTCTGCAATATGTTGAAATATCTTCTTTGAAAATTATGGAAAATTTGAAAAAACCCGATTTAGAAAATATTAAAAATTATATTAATATATTTATGGAAGATTCAATATCAGTTCTAAATTCTGTCGCTAAATTAATAAAATATAATGAGAATGATCACGAAATAGGATTTAATAGTCAGGAAAGAGAAGCGTTGAATTTAATGTTCTTCGATAGAATCTCTCATTATTTAGTTTTAAAAATACAGTTGTTGGAAAATTTGAAGTCGACAGCGAATCAAAGCGATAAAGAATATTTTAATATTATTAGGATTTATGTTTATTCTATTATGGAAAATTTATTTGCAATTCATAAAATTGCGTATTTTGAATCTTTGAATTCATCTACAATCGGTTATGGCATTAATATATCTAAAAATTTTAAGAATCATTTACCTTCATTTTCTATGGCTCTCTTATTATTGGGAACGATAAGAGATTTTATTTATCCAATTCTTAATTTAGTTCGTGATTATGATGGAAATGGATTTAAAAATTATAATTTCCTTAAAAGCAATAATATAGATAAATATAAAAGTGTTGATGACAAATCTAATCTATACAAATTTAAAACATTCGTCGATAATTTTAATAAAAATTTCGATTTCCATGAGTTAAGAAATTATTTTCAACATCGTTTGAGATTATTATGGATTGTCAAGGAAGATGGCAATGCGTACTTTGAAAAAGAATTGTACGATTATCTGATTACAAAAGATAAAGTAGAAGTTAATAAAAAATTGAAAGAAATATTTAATGATACAATTGCTTATGAAAAAAGAATTAGAACTTTAAGCCCAGATAAATTAATTTCTGTAAAAAAAATACTTCAAGATATTACTAATAAATATTCCGATAATGTTGACGAATTATTCAAATTACTTTATGAATTTCTTAACAATAAATAAATTTCTAATCTCGAATAGGTAATATCTAAATTTTTGACATCCCCGTCTGGTCCCTCCCCCTGACGTTTTTTATCCCCATTCCGTTGCCCTCGCCATTTCCCTCCACACAATCCAAAAAAATATGCAAAAAACCGATAAAATTATATATAACCAATTATATCCTAAATATTATCAATAAAACTATAATATTATATTTAATTTTCATTGTTATAAAGCCAGCGCGTTTGTCGTTTATCCCGAATTACTCGGGACGTCCCGATTTATTGGGACTTCATAACTAGATAAGGCTTGATAAACAAAACAAGGTTTTCTAATTTTAATTATCCCCCCAAATGTAACGAAAGTTCATTTGCCCCCTTTGAGTTACGACTCAAAGGGTTTTTCATTTAAGCCTAAAAGTTTTATCCCTCTCGAATTCGATAGGTTTAAAATCCAATAATCTTTTTCCTCCGAATTCGGGGGATTTACGGAATCCTGTTTGTTTATCAAATTCTACATAGGGACAAATTGTCCCCAAGAAAAATTCTTTAGTCCAATTCCTGTTTTCCCAGCAACTTACAATTTATTCGATTCTCCAAAATCCGCATATAAGTAATTATTTATACCTGATTTATCCGTCAACCAAATAATTTCCTTTCCCTCGAAATTCAGATTTTTGAAAAATAAGTTTCTGTAATTGCTTTTCTTACGAGCCTGACGGTCATTTTTCGCAGGCATTTTTCGCGTATGAGTTATATTTGTATTGTATAACTTTCGTTCTTTTACATCGACGTGAATTTGCCTTCTGTTGGTTTGCTCCGTTTTCATTTTTTCATTTGACACTGTCTTCAGGTCCTATGCAGGTTCGTAACTCTGTGTATTTCATTTGCTTAAACCGGAAATTAAAATCATTTGACACTTTTCTGACACAAATTCTGAATTTTCAATTTCCCGTGTTGTTTTTACAGTGTTTCCGTGACATGTTTGAGTATTTTATGTGACACTTGTGCCGGATATCTGACACTTGCATGTCATGTTTTTCTTTGCATGCCCGTCTCCTTATAACTTCGATTCCGATTTGAAAATGCAGAATGATAAAAAGTGATAATTTTTGATTGATTTTTTTAAAATTTTTTTTGCCCCGCTGTTTTTTCAATAACTTGCTTCCGGTCTGAGTGATAAAACCTATCATTTATGATAATTTTTGATAGGGGATTATCAATTTGCAGTTAACATTTAGCAGTTAGCAATTAGAGATAGCATGGTGAGGTTTTCTTTTTTCATTAAGGTCTTTTATTCTCAAGCATTAATCTCAAGATCCCCGCTAAGAGTCCGCCGCGGCGGACGGGGATGACAAAGGAGGGTTTTGCTCTTCTAAGTGCCCTTTGTGTCTTAGTGGTAAATTAAATAGGGAATGCTCTTCTTTGTCTTGTCCCGATTTACATCGGGATGTCCTTCGTGTCTCAGTGGTAAAAGCTCTTGCTCTGTTCTTGCTACGAAGTGCCGCCGGTTTTCAGGCAGCCCGGTCTAAGAGCGCCCACCCCCGCCCCGACGTACGTCGGGGCACCCCCGCCAGCGGGGGACATTCGTTGCAATTAGCAGATAACATTTAGCAGTTAACAATTAGAGAAGTTGAAGGGGAGCATAAGCCTTTCCATTGGGGTTTTATCGTTTTCAAGCATTAATCTCAAGATCCCCGCTAAGATCGTGCGGGGATGACAAAGTAGGGTTTTGCTTTTCTAAGTGCCCTAAGTGTCTTAGTGGTAAATTAAATAGGGAATTCTCTTCTAAGTGTTCTACGTGTCTCCGTGGTGAATCGTTCTTGCTCTTAGGCTAGATTCTAGATTCTAGATTCTGCTCTTTTTCCCTTTCAAAAAATCTTTAATTTTCATAAATTTAAGGTTTATAAAATTGTATTAAAAAATGGCAAAACTCGGTAAAACTTTAACTAAATCGTCAAAGGCTTCTACAGAAGAAACTCTGATGCTCTATTACTATAAGGCTCAGGAATATTTCCAGAAAAATAAAAACAGAGTCTATACGGCGCTTACTGTCCTCGTTGTGATTATCGCTGTCATATTCATATACTTCAGGAATCAAAGCGCGAAGAATGAAACAGCGGCCCTCGAACTTTCCAAGGTGAAACAAATCTACGCTATGGATAATTTCCCGATGGCTGTTAACGGCGATTCGCTCGGTACTTTCAAAGGACTTCAGTATATCGTCGATAACTACGGCTCGACTGAAAGCGGCGAGACCGCGAAATTAATGCTCGCGAACTGCTACTTCAATCTCAGGGATTTCGATAAAGCCGAAAAATACTACAGGGATTTCTCGGGCAAGGGTGATATGCTGAAAGCCGCTTCCTATGCAGGCATCGCTGCCGTGCTCGAAGCGAAAAATAATTTCAAGGAAGCCGCGAACTATTATGAAAAAGCGTCGAAGGTTAATAAAAACCTCTATAACGACGACGAATATATTTATTATCAGATTAGATGCCTCTATTTCGCGAATGACGGCGAATCCGTTAAGAAAGCCGCGAAGAACTTCAAGTCTGACTATCCGAAATCGAAGTATCTCGGTCAGATAGCAAGATTTTATCAGGAAGATTAATTACGCTTTTACTATGAGCCTTAAAGAAAAGATAAACGAAGACCTTAAGAACTCTATGAAGGCGCAGAACGCCTTCAGAACGGAAACTCTGCGCAGCATCCGCGCCGAGATTCTTAAGATGGACAAGTCCGGCATGAACAGGGAAATGAATGAAGAGGAAGAACTGCAACTGCTTATGAGACAGGTGAAAATGAGAAAGGAATCAATCGAAATGTTTCAGAGCGCGGGCAGAACGGACCTTGTCGAAAGGGAAACAAAACAGATGGAAATCATTAACGAGTATTTGCCAAAACAGATTTCCAGAGAAGATGCCGAGAAGATTATTTTCGGCATTATTGAAAGCGCCGGAGCGTCGTCCCCAAAGGATATCGGGAAGGTGATGGGTCCGGTCATGAAAGAACTTAAAGGTAAATTCGACGGTAAACTAATTCAGGAGATAGTTAAAAACCGTCTGGGCGGGTAACCCTTGAACGCTCTCGATATAATAATCTCAATTCTTATACTGCTTCCCGCGGTATTCGGATTAAAAAAGGGTCTGCTGAAAAGCGTTTTCTCAATAGCGGGAATTATCCTGGGTATAGTGCTCGCCGTGAAGTTCAACCCCGGCGCCGCGCTGATTCTTAAGAATGTCATCAAAGACCCGAAACTCGTTCAGGTCTTTTCTTTCGTCTTTATTATTTTACTGACGTACCTCGCGGCGATTTTCATCGCAAGCAAACTTTCTAAACTGAATTTCATTTCCGAGACTCTCGATAAAATCGGCGGGTTCGTCTTCGGCGGACTTAAAGGGCTTCTCTCCGTGAGCATTCTCCTGCTTCTTCTCGATACGTATTCTGTTCTTCCCGTTTCGCAGAAGAGCAATTCGGCGCTCTACCCGTACGTGCTCAACGCGGCGCCCTCGACTTATAACGCCGTCAAGAATGCACTGCCGTTCTCGAGGAAGGACTTCGACGAAGTCATGAATTTTCTAAAAAGCGATTCAACCAATACAAAGAAATAAATTTTGGATATCAGGGGATTACATAGAAAACTGGAATTCGACAGGATTCAGGAGAAACTCCTGACTTACTGCTATTCCGCCCCGGGCGCCGAAAAGGTCAGCGGCATTCAGTTCTTCACTTCAAAGGATTTTCTCCTCAAAGAGTTTAACAAATTAAGGCGCGTTAAGGAGATTCTCGAATCGGGCAGCGACCTGCCTTTGGAAGGACTCAAAGACATTCGGGATTCAATCGAAAGACTGAGAATACCCGGCAATTATATTCAGCCCGAAAAATATTTATGGATTAAGGAATTCCTGCGCGTCAGCAGGCTCGTGAAGTCGATGATTGGCGGACTCTACGGAGAGGAAAACGAATTGTTGATTCTGACTTCCGCGCTTTATACGGATAAGGTTCTCGAGCATAACATCGAATCAATCGTTGACGTGAACGGCGCTGTGAAAGATACGGCGTCGCGCGACCTGAAGAAGATTCGCGGCAACTTGATTGAAAAGCGCGAGGCGCTCCGCAAGACGCTTTCGAAAATTCTGAACAAGGTGTCGGAGCAGGAATATTCGCAGGACGATATAATCACTCTCCGCGACGGCCGCTCCGTAATTCCCGTGAAGGTCGAGAACAAGAGAAAAGTGCCGGGAATAATTCACAGTTCATCTTCGACGGGTTATACGGTTTTCATTGAGCCGGCTGAAACGATTGAACTTAACAACGAAATTACGGAACTGTACTTCGAGGAGAAGAGGGAAGTCGAAAAAATTCTCCGCTACCTTTCGGAGGACATAGCGAAATACTATTACGAACTTAAAGTCAACAGCGACATTCTCGGAGAACTCGATTTTATAAGGGCTAAGGCGAAGTACGCGATTGAGTACGGTTGCAGCGAGCCTGTGATTTCCGATAAAGAGATTACGTACCTGAAGGCGTACCATCCGCTCCTGCTTCAGAAATTCGGCAGGGAAGAGGTCGTGCCTCTCGAGTTTTCGGTGAAGAACGGCATAAACACGATTGTCATAACGGGTCCCAACGCGGGCGGAAAGACTGTCGCGCTGAAGACCGCGGGCATACTGCAGATGATGTTTCAGTCGGGCATGTACATTCCCGCGTCGCCCGACAGCGTGCTGAGGATATTTGACGGCATATTCGTTGTGATAGGCGACGAGCAGTCGATTGAGAACAGCCTTAGTTCATTCAGTTCGCACGTAAAGGAACTGAAGGAAGTGATTGACAACGCGGGCGGCAATTCGCTGATACTCATAGACGAAATATGCAGCGGCACAGACCCGAAATTCGGGAGCGCGCTCGCGGCATCGGTGCTTAAAGATTTTTCGGACAAAGGCTCGTTCACGGTTGTTACAACGCACATCGGCGATTTGAAAGTGTTCGCGCACAACAACCCGAAATTCGAAAACGCCTCGCTCGATTTCGATTTCGAAAGGCTCGCGCCGTCGTTCAGGTTCAATCTCGGAATTCCCGGGCAGAGTTACACCTTCGAACTTTCGAAGAAGTTCAGGATACCCGACAGGATACTCAAATACGCTGAAACGTTCATATCGGGAGACCACAGCGCGCTCGAAGACCTGCTCGTGGAACTTAACAAGACGAAGGTATCGCTCGACGACCAATTGGAGTTGCAGAAGAAACAGAACGCGGAACTTGAGATGAAGATTGAGGAATACGAGAAGAAGTTCAGCGAATTCCGCGCGAAGGAAAAAGAACTTCTGAAAGACGCGAAGAAAAAAGCGGGCGACATTGTCGAAGAGGGAAGGAAACTCGTTGAGAAGACAGTCAAGGAAGTGAAGGAAAAGGAAAAATCGGTTTCTGAAATCAAGAAGGAATTCGCGAAGGAATCGGAGAAGTTCAGAGCGGATGAGAAGACGGAGAAGAAAGAGAAGAAGGCGTTTAAGAAGGGCGAAACTGTGATGATAACGGACACTCTCACGACGGGCGAAATTACGGACATAGACGGAGAGAACGTGACTATAAACGCGAACGGGATAGTTCTGAAGACGAAGAAATCCCTGCTCTCGCACGTTGAGAAAAGCAGGAAGGACACGTATTCGGAGCACAGGATAACGCTGAGGGAAAGTTTCGACACGCGGCTCGATATACGCGGGAAATACTCTTATGAGATTGAAGAATTACTTGATAATTTCATCTATGAAGGGCAAATTAACTCAGCCCGCGAACTCACGGTCGTTCACGGAAAGGGTTCGGGAAGCCTGAGGAAAGCGGTGCACGCGATACTGAAGAAGAGCAAATACGTGGGAAGTTTCAGGCTCGGCAACTGGAATGAAGGCGACACGGGGGTTACAATTATAGAACTCAAACAATAACAAATGGGGAGCAGAATTTTAATAGTCGACGACGAACTGTCAATTCTTGAGAGTCTTTCGCTTATTCTTACGCACAATAAGTATGAAGTCGATACATGCGCGGACGGGTTCACCGCGCTTGAGAAAGTCAACAACAACGACTACGAACTGATTCTTCTCGACATCAAGATGCCGAAAATGGACGGGCTGGAAGTGCTCGAGAAAGTAATGGCGATAAGACCCGAGCAGGTTGTAATAATGATTTCAGGGCACGGCAACATCGAGACGGCAGTCGACGCCACGAAGAAAGGCGCGTACTATTTCCTCGAAAAACCTCTGCCTGACATTCCCGAACTTATGCTCACGATAAGGAACGCGATTGAGTTCAGGAAATCGAAAGACGAAATTCTCCGACTGCGCAAGAAGCAGATTGACGAGAACGAGATTGTCGGCGGGAGCGCGGGAATTGTGAACGTGCTTGAACTGATTGAGAAGTTCAGGGATTTGCAGTACAACGTGCTAATTACAGGGGAAAGCGGAACGGGAAAGATGCTCGTGGCGAACCAACTGCATCTGAAGTCCAGAAGGGAAAGCAAGCCGTACGTTATTATTAACTGCGCGCAGTTGAACGACACTAATGCCGACAGGGAACTGTTCGGCAGGGTCGAAGGCAACATACTGCGGAGCAGGGGAAAACTTTCCGAGGCGGAAGGCGGAACGATACTGTTCGATGAAGTATCGAACCTGAGCCTCGACGTCCAGTCGAAACTTCTGAAAGTCATCGACGAAGGCAAGTTCGCGAGACAGGGGCAGGTGAACGAAGTCCGCACTGATTTAAGGTTTCTGTTCACGTCGAACAAGGACCTGAAGACTGAAATACAGGAAGGGAAATTCAGGGAAGACCTCTACCACAGGATTAACGTAATGACAATAGACGTGCCGCCGCTTCGCGAAAGAACCGAGGACATTGAACTGCTGTCGGAATATTTTATTGAGCAGGTGCGCGCGGCGTATAACGTCGCTCCGAAGAAATTCTCCGATGAGGCTGTGATGAGGCTGAAATCGTTCAGATGGCCCGGCAACGTAAGGGAACTGAAGAACTATACCGAAAGGCTGATGTTCACTGTTGACAACGAGGTAATTACCGAGGACGACATAGAACTTCCGGGAAACAGGCATTCAAGGGAACTGAACGATTTGCTGAACAAGAATCTTTCGCTGAACGATTTTCAGAACGAATCGGAGAAGATGTTCCTGATAAAGATGCTGAACGATTACAGGTACAACATAAGCCAGACGGCTGAGGCGCTGAAGATACAGAGAAGCCATTTGTATAAACTGATGAGCAAGTACGAAATCCCGACACCGAGCAAAATCAAGTAAACAGGCGCAGGTCGAGAAGAAGGTCTTTTTCGATTGTATTAATAATGTGGTCGAAGTCGCAGTTGGTGTGCACGAAATCGAGGTCGTCGGTATTGATTGTAAGAACTCTACCGAACTTATACCTTTTAATCCATTCGTCATAACTGTTGTTCAGTTCGGAAAGATAATTCACGTCAATGTCCTTTTCGAAATCACGTCCTCTTTTTTTGATTTGTTTAATCAGAGTATCTACGTTTGCCTTAAGGTAAACGAGAAGATCGGGAGGGCGCAGGTAACTTGTCATTTCGGCGAACAGGTTCGTGTATGTCTGGTGGTCGCGGTCGGACATCTTTCCGAGTTTATGCAGGTTCGCCGCGAAAATCTCCACGTCTTCATAAATGCTTCTGTCCTGAATGACTGAGTTGGGGCGTTCGACAATTTCCTTATGCGTATTGAACCTGTGGGCGAGGAAATAAATCTGCAGGTTGAACGACCAGCGCTCCATATCCGCGTAGAAGTCGCTGAGATACGGATTATCCGACACGGATTCATAGTAGGGAATCCATTTAAACCTTTCCGCCAAAAGACGCGTCAGGGATGATTTTCCCGAACCAATGTTGCCCGCTATTGATATGAAAATTTTTGAAGACAAATTCTGACGAAAATGAAAAAGGTCAGGTGAATGCCTGACCCTGAACTTATGAAATTATTCGGCCTGTACGGGATTTTCAGCCGGTCTTTCGGGCTGTACCGGAGCCGGTTCCTCTATGACTGTTTCGAGAACCTTTCTCTTTTTCTCTTTGATCTTTGTAGCGGCTTTACCCGTTAATTTCCTGAGGTAATAGAGTTTCGCCCTGCGGATGCCGCCGTGCTTTACTATTTCCACTTTCGCGATTTTCGGAGAATTGATAGGGAATATTCTTTCGACGCCTACGCCGTTCGAGATTTTTCTCACTCTGAAGGTCTTGCTCAGTCCGCTTCCCTTGATACCCATAACGATTCCCTTGAACTGCTGAACTCTTTCCTTATCGCCTTCGATAACTTTCACAAAAACAGAAATCGTATCGCCGACATGAAAATCAGGTATGTCTTTTCGTAACTGTGCTGCCTCAACTAACTTTAATTTGTCCATTTTTTAGATTACTCCTGTTGAATCAGTTTATATTATTTATTTAATTTTTTTATTTTCCTGTATTTCGCGAGCGCTTTTTTCTCGCGCCATTTTTTTATTTCAGCGTGGTTTCCCGAAAGCAGAACGTCAGGGACTTTAAGCCCGTCGTACTTTTCCGGCCTTGTGTACTGCGGGCAGTCGAAGCCCGTTTCCGTCTGAAACGTATCGCTGAGAGCCGATTCTCCGTCGCCCAGAACTCCCGGCACGAGCCTCGCTACGGAGTCCACGAAAGCGAGAGCCGCGATGTCTCCGCATGAGAGAACGTATTCGCCGATTGACAGTTCGAGAGTGACGAGGCGTTTAATAATCCTCTCGTCTATTCCCTTGTAATGTCCGCACAACAGCAGCAGGTTCTTCTTCAGTGAGAAATCGTTCGCTCTTTTCTGGTTGAACCTGACGCCCTGAGGGGAGAAGTAAATCACTTCGTCGTAACTTCTTTCCGCCTTCAGTTTGTTAATGCATCTGAAAATCGGTTCCGCTTTAAGAATCATTCCCGCACCGCCGCCGTAGGGCGAATCGTCAATCTGCTTGTACCGTCCGTCCGCGTACTCGCGGAGGTTATGGACGCGCACTTCGATATATTTCTTCCTGACCGCGCGGGAAATAAGCCCGTTTGTTAAAGAACTTTCCAGTATCGCCGGATTCGCGCTGACTATGTCAAACCTTATCTTCATCGAAAAATCCTTCTATTAATTCCGCATCAATTCTTTTAGCGTCAACATCGATTTTTTTCACAAACTCTTTTAGAAGCGGTATGAAGAAGGATTTCTTTCCGTTCTTCACGACAAGCAGGTCGGAACTTCCGTAATTATCGACGCTGCTGACCTCGCCCGCGTAAACGCCTTTGTCATAGACTTTGCATCCTATCATCTCGTAAAAGTAGAACATGCCTTCAGGCAGTTCCACTCTGTTCTTCTCTTCGACGCCGACGAGCAAGCCTTTAAGTTTTTCGGCGTCGCCGATGCCGTCAAAATTATCAAAAGCAAGTTTAACGATTCCTCCGGAAACAACAGAATCTTTAATCCTGAACTCCAAGGAATCGGTGAACTTGTTCTTAATTAATTCTCCCTTTTTCCCATCAACCAGATAAACATATTCGGTTACTCTGAAACGTTCCGGAAAGTCAGTAAGGGGAATAACCTTTACCGAGCCTTTGATTCCGAACGTTCCGGAAATTTTCCCTATGTACAGCAGTTGATTAGAATCGATCAAATTAACTTAACCTTCTTTTAGAACCCTGTCAGGAATTTCCAGGGAAACTTTCTTCCCGTTCTTGGCACCGACCGCAATAAGAAGAACTCGCATGGCCTTTGCCGTTTTTCCTTTTTTCCCAATCACTTTACCTGTTTCGCCCGGGTCCACGAGAAGTTGATAGTGAATTACTCCTCCCGAAACAGATTCTTCTACGGTTACACCCTCCGGTTTATCTACAAGATTTTT
>JAJTBN010000312.1 GCA_021286895.1 Bacteroidota bacterium
GCTGGTCCCTTACGGCATACACATAAGTCCGGTTATGGCGGCGATGTTCATGGCTTTCAGCGACGTTATAACGGTAATGATAAATTCACTGAGATTAAAATATGTAAACATAAATTAATAAAATGAAAAATCTATTAATCGCATTATTTCTGGTAACCGCGCTCGGAATAGCAGGCTGCGGAAAAGTACAGGTAAGCAAAACCACCGACGTAAAATCGGTCTCTGAAAAAATGGAAAATGTGGAATATAACTGCCCGGGAATGCACTGTTCGGGCTGCGAAGAGACAATCAAGGATGAAGTCAAGAAAATGGACGGGGTAAAGGAAGTGTCGGCAGATTCAAAGACAAAGGTAGTGAAGGTCACATACGACGCGAGCAAGACGAATAAGGAAAACATTTCGAAGACGATAAACGCGGCGGGATACGACACGCAGGTGTCGTCATCGGAAAACAAGCACCAGTGCGACGAAGACATGATGAAAGATAAAAAAAACTGACATGGCCGAAAAAGTCA
This sequence comes from Bacteroidota bacterium, assembly GCA_021286895.1. Classification (GTDB taxonomy): domain Bacteria; phylum Bacteroidota; class Ignavibacteria; order Tepidaquicellales; family Tepidaquicellaceae; genus CAIKZJ01. The sequence continues at coordinate 515 of JAJTBN010000312.1, forward strand.
ATTTCGATAAACACGCTGAGAGTTACGAAAAACAATTAACGGACGACCTGAAGTTCTTCGGAGAAGAGAGCAGTTACTTCGCCGAGTACAAAATCAGAATAGTTAAAGAAAAACTCGGTTTCACGCCTTCGAATATTCTTGAATACGGATGCGGAATCGGCATGAACCTAAGATATATGGCGGATTATTTCCCCGGCTCCAATGTACACGGCTGCGATATATCGGCAAAAAGCATCGAGGTAGCCTCGAAAAGAAATCCCGCCGTCAGTTTCTTTCTGATTGAGGATAAGGAAATAGAAATGAGAAAAGAGACTTTCGACCTTATTTTTGTATCTAACGTTTTCCACCACATCGAATTGCCGCTAAGGAAGAAAGCAATTTCGAACATAAACAAAATGCTGAAGAAAACAGGAAAGGTGTTTTTCTTCGAGCACAACCCGTACAATCCCGTTACGAGACACATAGTAAACACGTGTGTATGGGACACAGACGCTGTGCTACTTAAGCCGAAAGAATCGCTGGGGTTGTTCAGAGGCGCGGGATTGAATGTGGTTTCAAAAGTTTACACTTTATATTTTCCCGCATTTCTCAAATTTCTGAGACCTGTGGAAAAGATGCTGTGGTTTCTGCCGATGGGCGGACAGTATTACATCAAAGCAGAGAAAGCGGAATAGTTACAGACCGCGTTTCTTGAGTTCGGATTTATATTCTTTCCTGTACTGAAAAACTTCTTTTATAGTACGAATAATGACCGGAGGCCGCGCTCCCGTTGAAACGCCGTCGACTCTGGGAAGGTGCGTGACTCCCATTTCAACGGTTTTGTATCCGTGAAGATGCGCTTTAAGCATTATCTCCGCGTCGATGAAAGCGTCGATTGAATCAATCTTAATTTCCTTAAATAATTTTGTCGGGAATATTTTAAACGCGCAGTCGATATCCCAGTAATCAAGACCGAATATAAGTTTCAGAAGATAGTTATAACAGAGGGAAGTAAATTTTCTGTAGAGAGAATATTGTTTTTTCTTTCTGTAACCTACAACAATATCGGTATAAGGAAGCAGAGCCACAAACTTGCGGAATTCTTCAAGGTCGAACTGATTATCGCCGTCGGTATAGAACACATAGTCCATCTTCGCGCTGGTGAAGCCGTCTTTCAAAGTTGCGCCGTAGCCCATATTTTTTTCATGATGAATGACCCTGACCTTTTCATGTTTCTTAGCCAGTTCATCGGCTACTTCGCCTGTCCTGTCGGGGCTGCCGTCCTCTATAATGATTACTTCATAGTCTTTGAGATTAAGACTGTCCAGAACCTCGACCGCCTTATTGACGACCTTGCCAATATTTCCCTCGTCGTAATACGCGGGGAAAAAAACCGACATTGTAATATCAGAAACGTTCATGTTAAACCCCGAATAAGCCTTTTAAATATTTATACGTATTTTTAATCCCCTCTTCCAGCCCCGTAACCGGACTAAGCCCGAGTTCTTTTTTCGCTCTTGACACATCAAGAACATTTACGGGAACGTCGAGTTTTCTGCTTTCGGAATATTGCACAGGGAACCTGCTTCCGAACACTTTTTCAAGAACCTTTATCAGTTCGTTAAGAGAAGTAGCATGCCCTGAGCCGAGGTTGAAAATGTTCTCCGTTCCA
>JAJTBN010000057.1 GCA_021286895.1 Bacteroidota bacterium
CCTCTTCGGATAAACAAATGTTTTTATTTAATTTCTAACGGGACAGCACTGATTATTATTTACCAATTGCAAATTACTTCTTGCCTCCCATATAGAACGAGACGCCGCCAAAGAACGTAAAGTGTCCGGTATTTCTTGAGTTGAGATTCGGATTGACGGCATAGTTTCCGTCGTCGTTAAACGGTATATCCCTGCCTTCGGAAACGGACGCTGATGTTTTTCCCAGAAGGTTAGTGAACTCGAATCTGACGCCTGTATTAAGGCCCATCCATTCAACCGGCCTGTAGGTATAAACTGTATTTATTCCGAATCCAAATCTAACCGCGGAAAGGATGTTGTTGTAGTCCTCTGCCATGCCGGACGGCTGGTCATAGACTTTTCCGAACGCCCCTGTCAGAACAATGTCGCCGCCGAAGTTAAACAACGATGTGCGTTTCGAATCCGTGAATACGACATAGTCCATTCCGACTGCTGTATACGGCTGATGAATGCTGATACTGCTTGTTCCGGATGTTGGGACAGGAGTCTTATATTCCGGAGGCGTCGGCCATCCTATTTTTACCATTCCGTAGTTGTAGGCGACGTTATCGCTGCCGAGGAACCTTGCATAGCCGATAGTGAGTTTTAGTCTGAGCTGAGTCCATTTATAATTAGCAATGGTAAAACCGAACTTCAGGTCTCCGGAATATCCGTTTTGTGTACTGTAACTTTTCAAGTCATAAAATTCCTTAACGGAGCTTCCGGCAAGGTCAAACATAGGAAGCGCATAGCCAAAATCAGCATCAATCGAGAAAAACGGTTTTGTGAACTTAGACGAGATTATATTCGTCTGGGAATACAGATTGGATGAGATAAAAACCAATACGATTAGAACAGGAATTAGTTTTTTCATTTTCAGAAATTAATTTTTAAATGCTTTTTGTTTATACTGCAAAAACTATGCAAATTTTAAAGCATTTGAAACACACAAAAATTGCACTTTTTACGCAAGGAAGTATAATAATGAGACTTCAAATTACATTTTTGAGACTATATTGAGGTTATTTCCGATTTCCCTTTTTGATTCTCGTATTAATAATTAATTTTCATTTTCTTCCCGGGTAAGGGATTGTTTTTATGGGATTTTTTGTTATAATATACATAGGAAAAGCATCTATTTTTTAGCAATTTACCCGCCTTTAAGGAAGGAGAAAACGATTAATTGAAAGACGGAAAAACTAATTACAAAATGAATAATCAAATAAACACGAAGAGTAAAGAAAATAAAGGTATCAGCCTTGAATATAAGGCTGAAGTTTTGTCAGACTACAAACTGGCATTTGAAAGCAGGCAGGCAAGTCTGCTCGGCAGGAAAGAAACATTAATGGGCAGGGCCCAATTCGGAATTTTCGGCGACGGAAAAGAGGTGGCCCAGATAGCGTTGGCAAAGACATTCAGGAACGGTGATTTCCGTTCGGGATATTACAGGGACCAGACATTCGCGTTCCATGCGGGTATGTCCGATTTGAGACATTTCTTTTATCAATTATACGGCGAGACGGATTTAAGCAAGGAAAACGCGTGCGGCGGACGCTCCATGAATAATCACTTTGCCACAAGACTGCTTGATGAAAACGGCAAATGGAAGAACCTGATGCAGATGAAGAATACTGCGTCCGACATAGCCCCCACTGCGGCGCAGATGCACAGACTTCTCGGTCTGGCTTACGCGTCGAAACTTTACAGAAATAATCCGGAATTATCGTACCTAAAGGAATTTTCGGTTAACGGTAATGAAGTCGCGTTCGGTACGATAGGAAACGCGAGTACCGCAGAGGGCGTTTTTTACGAGACAGTGAACGCGGCCGGCGTGCTGATGGTGCCGATGGCTATTTCAATATGGGATGACGGTTTCGGTATTTCCGTACCGAACATATATCAAATGACGAAGTCGAACATTTCGGAAATTCTGAGCGGTTTCGAATACAATGAAGAAATAAAACAGGGATTCCTTATTTACAAGGTTCCCGGATGGGATTATGAAAAACTCGTCGAGACTTACAGGAAAGGAATCGAGGAAGTCCGCGAAAAGCATATTCCCGCTATCTTCCACATTACGGAAGTCACACAGCCTCAGGGACATTCGACCAGCGGCTCGCATGAAAGGTACAAGACGAAGGAAAGACTTCAGTGGGAAAAAGATTTTGACTGTCTTGTGCAGATGAAGAACTGGATGGTTAAAAAAGGAATAGCGTCCGAGAATGAGATTAACGCGATTGAAGAGGAAGCGAAAGTGCGTGTTAAAAAGATACAGCAGGAAGTGTGGAACGATTACTGCGACCCGATAAAGAAGGAAAAAAACGCAGTACTGACTCTGATTGAAGAGGCAGCGGCTGTAAGCGGAAATAAAGCCGGAATGGAAAAGATTGCCTCGGAACTCAGAAGGAATACTGAAAGCGAAAGAAAGATTGCCGCATCGTCCGCGTTCGACGCGCTTATTGCGTCAAAGGACGATAATACAGAAGAGAGAAAAAAACTGAACGAATGGTATAAAAACTATCTTAAGGAAAACGCGGAAAGGTTCAATTCGCATCTTTACAGTCAGTCGGATGAGAGTCCGCTTCTGATAAAGGAAGTGAAGCCGGTATACAAAGACGATTCTCCGATGGTAGCCGGCAGGGAAGTTCTTCTTGCTTTCTTCGACGAGGTTTTTAAAAGGGACCCGCGAGTGTTCGCGATAGGCGAAGATGTCGGGCAGTTAGGCGACGTGAATCAGGGAATGGCAGGACTTCAGGCTAAATACGGAGATATAAGAATTACGGATACGGGAATAAGAGAGCAGACGATAGTAGGACAGGGTATAGGCGCGGCATTAAGAGGCCTCAGGCCGATAGTTGAAGTTCAGTACCTCGATTATCTCTTCTACGCTTTGCAGATACTTACGGATGACGTTGCTAATCTGCATTACAGGACCCGCGGAGGACAAAAACTTCCTCTTATTGTAAGAACAAGAGGTCACAGGCTTGTCGGTATTTTTCATTCAGGTTCTCCGATGGGAACGATAATAAACAGTCTGAGGGGAATGCACATCTGCGTTCCGAGAAACATGACGCAGGCGGCAGGATTCTACAACACGCTGATGAAGTCGGATGACCCGGGAATTGTAATAGAGAGGCTGAACGCTTACAGGTTCAAGGAAAAACTTCCGGCGAACATAGGCGAAATACACGTTCCGCTCGGAGTACCGGAGATAATGAAAGAAGGAAACGACATAACGCTCGTATCATACGGCGCTACGCTTGACATCGTTCACCACGCGGCGGACAAACTCGAACAGTTAGGCGTTTCAGCGGAAGTTATCGACGTGCAGACACTGCTGCCGTTTGACAGGTTCGGAGTTATTCTGAAATCGATTCAGAAAACCAACCGCGTGCTTTTTGTCGACGAGGACGTACCAGGAGGCGCGACGGCTTATATGATGCAGCAGGTAGTAGACGAGCAGGGCGGATATCAGTATCTTGATTCGAAGCCGCAGTGCCTCAGCGCGAAGCCTCACAGACCTCCGTACGGAGTCGACGGCGACTATTTTTCGAAGCCGAACGTCGAGGACGTCATTAAATCGGTTTACGGAATAATGAACGAGGCGAACCCTTCTAAGTACAGAAAATTCTTTTAAAAGATACTTTTGTTTTTACAGAGCAGGATTCTTTTGGAGTCCTGCTTTTTTTATATTAAAAATCAAAGATTAAAAATCAAAAATACAAATTAAAAATTAAAAAGTTTTATGGCGAGTACCCAAAGAGAACCATCCAGGGCAGATTCTCAATTTTTGAGAACAAGAGGAGAAAATAGATTAGTCTGTTTTTGGACGTCGGTTTAACATTATAGTCTGTAATTTAATCCCATTGATATTTTATAGTACGAATAAAAATGATCAATTGTACTCCTTTCATCAATACTGTTAATAATATTAAACGACGGGTATATTTCGAGCGCTAAATCACTGCTGACAGGAAGTACAACACCCGGACCTGTATTAAATCCGACAGGATTATTTATTATTTCTGTATTCATGCTTCCCGTCCCGTGATAAATCTGTATAGCGCTGATATTAAAGCCCCATAATAATCCGTATTTACCTGAACTAAGTGCCTTCATACCAATTTCAAAAGAATACCAGCGGGAAGTATTTTCATAAACATGTCTTCCATCGAACATATCGGACATTTTAAATTGCGATAACATCATATCAAAACCTCCTGTTACAAATATACCTTCTGTTAATTCATATGAAGTCTTCACGGCAAAGCCATATCCGGTCGAATAATTTCTAAAATGTTTCTCAGGTAAAAATACTGAAGGCAGCAGCGCTATCGAAAATTTAGAAGAATTGTTCTCGGCGAACTCAGTATGGATTTTTTTATACGAAATATTTCTGTCCGGATTTATGTTGATAGGCTGGGAGTATAAAACAACCGGACATGAAAATATCAATATAATTATTACAGGGAATAAGTTATAATTTATTTTTCTTTTCATTTGCAGACAAAAATTTAATTCGTAATTATTCAAAGAGATTTTAGGCTTATTGATCTTGCCGGCAAGACAGATACTATCTGACCGCCTGAATTTTAAAACCTCTTTTGGGGCAAATCAGCAGTCTTCCCTGAGGCAGCAGAACCGGGAAAGACAGTGTTTCCGCATTGAGAAGCATTCCGCTTGTCCATCTTAGATTCCCGTTTTGATCGAGTGATTCCGCGTATATACCGTAATGACTCGCTATGTAATATAAATTTCCGTAGTCGTCCAGTAGCATTCCTTCAGGACCCACGGTATTGCCAAACTGAGTAAAAGAGCGTGTTTTCCAGATAGTCTTACCGGATGTGTCCAAAGCGGCGATATAAATGCTGTCTTTGAAGTATGTCATATAAATCCTGTTGTCTTTTCCGATGACCGGTATGCAAAAGGAATTACTGCCGCTTGCAGTCCATCTTAAATTACCGTCAGGGGTGATTGAATAGAGTGTGTTATTATCATAAGGTATGAAATACGCGTTGCCGTATCCGTCTATCGTAATACCAAGCGGCCTTCCCGAAAACGCCTTGCTCCATTTCAGGTTTCCGTCCTTATCGGTTTTCGCGATTCCTGTAAATGTCGCAAAATACAAATTATCCTGATTATCAAGCGCGGGTCTTGAGCCCTCCATGAAACCGTATTTTTCCTTTGCCCATATGGTTTTGCCATCAGGCGATAAGCAGCTGAGTTTGTTACCTATGAAGCAGCAAAGGTTACCGTCACCGCGGGCAACGACTTTCTGAGTGAAGTATGCCGAGTCACGCGACCAGATAAAGTTTCCGGATGAATCCACGCAGTGCAGCCACAATCCCGAAAGCCCGTTTTTCATCGAAACAAAATATATTCTGTCTTCTTTCCTGTTGAGCGAAATTGCGGAAAAGTTTGTGGCGACTATTGAATCTTTTTTCCAGATAACGATTCCTTCAGGAGAAAATTTGTACAGCGAACTTCCGGATATTTCTTCGCTTATAAAATATATATCGCCTTTTGAGTCAACGCAGAATTCGCTTCCGTCAGTGTAACCGCCCGCAGGAAAGCTGTATGACCAGTCGGGCACACCCTCAATTACCGGATTCATCGAAACGTTCGAGGAATTCGGATTCCCGGTCTGTCTAGCGTTAAACCCGTGCTGGGGCCACATCGGCAGGTATTCAGTTGTGATATTCCGCACAACGCTATCATCGCCGCAGCCGGAACCGAGCATAACCAGCGGAACAAAGACAACATGGAATATAGATTTTAAGGTAAACATCTGTTAATAAAATAAGTAAATGGCGCCGAAAAGTAAAGCCATGAAAAGTAAAAATACCGTCCGCCTGTCTTGACTTTTCCAATATTACCATATATTATTATGGCAGAAATATATAAGCATATTAATATAAGGTTATGACAATAAGTTCATCGTTTTTCGTTCCGAGGTCGGAGCAGGGGTATGACTCGATGTACAAGCGGATAAGGATTATGCCGCTTTACTCATTTCCGCATTACAAGGACCTGACTCCTCATACGGAACACAGGGAGAGGAAATATTTTATACATCTTGATTTCGACGCGTTCTACGCGCAGGTGGAGCAGAGGGACAATCCGAACCTTCGCGGCAAACCCGTTTCTGTCGGCAGTACGACGGGAATGAAGGGCATTGTAATGACGGCATCCTACGAGGCGCGGGCTAAGGGAATCGAGACGGGAATGAGTTTGTGGGAGGCAAAGAAACTTTGTCCCGAATTGATTTCCCTTCCTTGCTACGGTCCGAAGTACGAGATGATAATGCAGAACCTCTTGAGAAGTCTGCGGATGTTCGTTCCCGACGAATTCATAGAGGCATACAGCATAGACGAATATTTTCTCGATATAACTCATTTTGTGAAGAGTTTCGAAGAGGCGGAAGAACTCGGAAAACGCGTCAAACAGAAAATCATGGAGGTTGAAAACCTGACGGTCTCGCTGGGCGTTTCGTACAACAAGACGTACGCGAAAATGGCGACGAAATTTCAGAAGCCCGACGGGTTGACTGTTCTTGCGCCGTGGGACAGGGAAACGAAAGTCTATCCTCTGCCCGTGAAGAAAATATGGGGAATCGGAACCCGCATAGGACGGCGTCTGGGCGTACTGAACATACTCACCGTCGGCGACCTCGCGGAGGCGAACGAAGGAATGCTGAAGAAGGAGTTCGGCGTGAACGGAATCGTGTTCCGCAGGCTCGCGCGCGGAGAGGATACGTCCGGGATTTTTAAGAAGGAGAAACCCGAAAAGTGCCTGAACCACCACCATACGCTCACGAACAACGTCTGTAAACCGTTTGAAGTCAGGAATGAGATAAGAAGAGTCGCGGAATATCTCTGCAGGAAAATGCGCGCGAAGAAACTCGTGGCGGGTCATCTTTATTTCGTGATAAGGTACGGCAACCTCCGTTACGCCGCGGACGATATGCGTTTGAGGAGTTACACAAACGACGACAGGGAAATATTCGAGGCGGCGATGAAGATATATGAAAACCTTCCCGAGCCGAACGCCGAAATGCCAGCGAGAATGTTCGGCATGACCGTGTTCGACCTTCACGCGGACACTAACGACTACAACCTCGAACTCTTCAGCAATAAGATACACCTTCCGTTTTACGCGCTCGACAGCATAAAGCAGAAGTACGGAGAAGGAATAATTCGTGTCGGACTCGACAGCAATTAACAATTATTAATTAATAATTAGTAATTAATAATTTTATTGTCAACATTCTATATTACTAATTGCAAGAAAAAGTTCTTGCTCTTAATTACTCATTACTAATTATTAATTACTAATTGTAATGCCGTTGTTTTAATACTTGAAATGATTTAATTTATTTCATGGACAGCATAAATTTCAGGACGGGATACGGCTACGATGTGCACCGTTTCGCGCCGGGGCGCAGACTGGTTCTCGGGGGCGTTGAGATTCCTTACGAAAGAGGGCGGGACGGTCATTCTGACGCGGATGTGCTCCTTCATGCTTTATGCGACGCGCTTCTGGGCGCGGCAGGTTTCGAGGACATAGGTCATCAGTTTCCGAATACCGACCCGAAGTACAAGGATATTTCGAGCCTCATACTGCTTCAAAAAGTGCATGAACTTATTTCCGGCGCGGGCTGGAAGATTGGAAACGCCGACTGTATGGTGCTTCTCGAGGAGCCGAAGATTTACAAACATGTGCCTGAAATGAAGAAAAAAATTTCGGGCATTCTGAAATGCGAAAACATATCGATAAAGGCGACGACTTCCGAAGGACTTGGATTCGTCGGAAACAAGGAAGGATGTTCCGCCACCGCGGTTGTATTAATTCATAAATGATGGTTGATTTCCTATACAACATCGACGTACAGGTTTTTTACTTCATAAACAGGACGCTTGCCAATCCGGTAACCGACAGCGTAATGCCTTTTATAACGGAACTGAATCACTGGAAGATATTCTACGTAATAATGTGGCTTTATATGATGATAAGCGGCGGAAGGAGGGGAAGAGTTGCGGGCATACTTGTGCTGTTTCTCGTGCTGATAACCGACCAGGTAAGCAGCAATCTTGTAAAGCATTTAATCGAAAGAGCCAGACCGTGCAGCGTTCTTCCGAACGTGCATCTGCTCGTCGGCTGCACCGGCTCGTTTTCATTTCCGTCGTCTCACGCGGTGAACAATTTCGCCGGGGCGGTCTTCTTCTCGCATTTTTATCCCCGTTACACCGCTGCATTTTATACTGCCGCCATTCTCATGGCGCTGTCGCGCGTGTTCTGCGGTGTCCATTATCCATCGGACATACTCGGAGGAATGATGATAGGGATTATACTCGGGTTTCTTTTCATAAAGGCCTGGGAACTTATTAACAAAAAAATCAAATTGATTTGAACCCGAAACTAAGGAGAACAATATTTTACGCTGTGGCGGGAATATGCCTCGGGCTTGCATTTCCGCCTTTCGGAATGTACACTTTATTGATTGCGGGTTACGCCCTGCTTATTCATATAATTCATACCTCGGAAAAATTCAGACAGGTTTTTGTAAGAACGTATTCAGTCCTTTTCTTTCTCTCTTTGTTCTCGGTTTCGTGGATTGCTTTGAGCGGGTTAAGGGAAAACGCGGACAGGTTCATGATACTCGGCGGGTTGCTTACGGTAATTCTGTATGCGGTCGTAATGATTATTCCTTTTATAATATATTTTTATGCGAGGAAAGGACTGCAAAGACTGCTTCCGGGTGAAACGGGTTTCAGAAAGAGTTTATCTCTGGTCTATTTCCCGTTTGTTCTGACGGCGTACGAATACATATTCGAGCACATGGAGCAAAGTTTTCCGTGGCTGACCGCGGGCAACGCTTTCACGGACGCGGTTCACAAGATTCAGTTTATAGAAATCACCGGAGTTTACGGACTGTCGTTCTGGGCTTACACGATGAGCGCGCTTGTTTATTTATTGTTCAGGTCGATATCGGAAAATCAGAAACCGGCGAAAGAATTTTTCAGGAGGAAATCCGGAATAATTCTGGCGGCGGTAATCATTGTGTTTTACTTTCTGCCGGACATGTACACGGTATTGACTTCACCTCGCGCGAAATATGAGAAGAACGGTAACGAAAAGACAATAACGGCGGGAATAATTCAGCCTAACATTGACCCCTGGCGGAAATGGGGCGCAAAACAGATGGACCTTGTGAACGAATACAATGAGATGATAAACGAGTTCGACACCGCAAAGATTAAGCCCGATATGATAATTCTTCCGGAGACGGCCGTTCCTTTCTACCTGCTTGATGATTATTACGCCGACAAATACAGGGTCTTCATGGACAACTGCGAGAGGCTGAACATTCCCATTCTGATTGGCGCGCCAGATATTGTGCATTATAACGATTCCGTGACGGCAAGAATAGATTCGCGGGAGAACAAGAGCACGGGTCAGAAATACGACAGTTTCAACTCGGCAATACTTCTTCAGCCCGGAGAGCCGAAAATATCCCATCAGAAATACGCTAAGATAAAACTGGTTTTCGCGAGCGAGAGAATGCCTTATCAGGACAAACTTGTATTCATGAAAAATCTCATAAGATGGTCTGTGGGTATCAGTTCGTTTCAGGTGGGGTGGGACACGACCGTATTCAGCATTGGGGACAAAGCAAAATTCAGCACTGCAATATGTTTCGAATCGATATATCCTGCCTTCTTCTCCTCGTTCGTAAAAAAAGGCGCGCAGTTCTGCGTTGTTATTACGAATGACGGATGGTGGGGGAAACTTTTCGGCACATACCAGCATAACAGTTACGCTATCCTGCGCGCTGTTGAAAACAGGAGATGGATAGTAAGGTGCGCTAACACTGGAGTATCATGCGTCATCGACCCTTACGGAAACATGTACGACAAGACGCCTGTGCTTGAAAAGAAGGTATTTACTGAAAAAGTCGGTTTAAGAGACGGGATTACGTTCTATACTTCACATCCAGATTTGGTACCTGGAATCATATCCTATGCCGCGGGATTTCTTGTGCTGATAAGCCTTGCGGGAGTTTTTAAAAAGGCAGAGCGGTCTTAAACGGAGTGATAACTTTAATGAAATTAAGCATCATACCGCTTGTCTTGAAATATGATTTGGCTTCCTGAAGAGTTTCAAACGTCCCCACGATAATCCTGTACTCTGTTACATTAAGGGGAAGGTCCACTCTCTCTATTTCCGCGTGAATATTTTTGTTGTCGAGGTTTGTAACGTATTTAAGCGCATCGCTGTATTTATCGAATTTTGCAATCTGAATAATATAGCCGTTGTCATTCTGTTTATAAATAATATCGCCTTCTTTTTCAACTTCAAATTCATTCAGATTTATCGAACCTTTCTTCAGGGAACTGTCAACAGGGCTTATCTTAACGGCTACCGAGTCATTCACTCTCGTTCCGAGCGTATCGACAGGCAGTCTTTTAGGCGGTGTCAGAACCGATTTATAAAGGAAGAAACTCAGAATGGACAATACGGCGACAAAGAAAAAGTAAAGGAGGAACTTCAGGATTTTCTTCTGTTTCTTAATTTCAAATTCCTTGTTGGAAACAGGAACGAAGGGAATGTCCGCGGGTTTAAAAACATCGTCGTAGGATTTTTCCTCAATAACGTCATGATGTTCAAGGTGTTCAATAATACCGTCGAGTTTGACGTCTTCAAGCGCATCGTTCAGGGATTTCGGAATCTTATCCTCGTACTCGTCTCCCGGATCGTGTATGATAATATCAGGAAATACCGTCATGGGCTTTTCCGTGACAGGACTTGGATTTTCCTCTACAAGTTTTTCGAATACGGTCATTTCCGGAGAAACGTTACCGCGGATGTGTTCTTCCAGGGATTCTTTTTCGGCTGTTAGTTCATTTAGTTCTTCGAGTTTTTTGTTGAGTTCATCGTAATCCCTGCCGGTTTTTTCCGGTGGAATTTCCTTTTCGGGAAACTCCTTTCGCTCGAAAGTAATTTCCGGAATTTCCTGAACCGATGAGCCTTCTTCTTGTTTGGAATCCTGTACGCCGGATATTTCCGTTTCCTTTATTTCCTGCGCGGGTTCCTCCGGTTCCTTCGGGTTTTCCGGTTCTGCCGGCAGTATAAGCCCGTATTTATTGAGTTCGTTGATTGCTTTTTCGCGTGAAGCGAGAATAGAAAGGATTTCTTTCGTTACATCCAGTTCCGTCGAAATGTCTTTCAGCGACGGACCTTTTTTATCCGACGGCTCATGAACCGGCAATCCTGCATCTCTCGTAATTACATAATCATTTTTTACATCTTCGTCAGTAAATGCGGTAATATCTTCGCCGGTAATTTTTTGCTCAGACACGAATATATCGGACATATCTTCAAATACATTCTGTCCCGGCCCTTCTTCGGCGGGTTTCTCGAATTCATATCCTTCCGGAACATCCGGAAAATCTTCTTCGAAGAAAACGTTCTGGGAATCAAAACCGGAGTTTTGCATCTCATCCGCCGCGAAATTATTATCAGAATCGAAAACTCCGTAGACATTCGATTTTTTAAAATAGTTGTCAGTATCATAATCCGTTTTCTCTTCGGGTTTTTCTTCTTCTGCTCCTGCTTTCTCTTCTGTCTCTTTCTTCGACTTTATGTAATCTTCAATGTCTTTAAGAATAATTTCTTTTTCGGATATTATACTTTCCTCAATAATTTCTATTTTTTCTTTATCGTGAGAAACTTCCGTCGTAGTTTCCGTTTCATGTGTTTCTTCCGTCTTAACGGGTTCAGTATCCTTTTCTATTTCTTCTTCCGGTGCTGCTACAGTTTCATGTGTTTCTTCCGTCTTAACGGGCTCGGTATCCTTCTCGTTTTCTTCTTCCTTTGTATCCGCTGCCGTAATTATTAAATCTGTCTGAACAGATTCTTCGTTTATTTCCGGTTCTGTTACTTCCGCGGCGGCAATTTCCGGTTCTAAAAACACGTTCTGGGTAGGCGCCGTTTCTACTTTCTTTAATTCGGGTCCGCGAGTTATAACCGGTTTTGGAACTTCGACAATCGGGCTCATCACAGGAATAAGAAAAGGCACGTGAAAATCTTCGATTGTTTCTTCTGTCACGTTCAACGGTATTTCCTCCGTGATTTCGGGAACAGGTTTTATCTCATCGAAGATTATATCGGATTCTTTTTCGGGTGTCTGAACTTCAAGTTGAAGTTCCGTTTCGGTGTCGTCGAATACGAAACTTATGAATTCTTCATCGTCGTACGCGAAGTCGGCTTCAATTATTTTTATCTCGGACAGGTCATTGATGTTAAGCGCTTTCGTAAGGACAGGCGACAGTCCTGAGAAATTCTTGTTTATCTCGTCGGCGAATTTTTTAGAGGGAGAGAACGTGATGTATCTGTATGAAGCGTCTTCAGATTTTTTTTCGCGGACGATAAATTTCCCGAATTCGGGAATGTTGATATTCTTTCCTTTGCGAAGCACATCCGCCATCGTACCAAAAACTGAACCGATAAAATTCCCCACTTCAATCTCGTTGAGATTGAGTTGTGAAGCGATTTTCTTTATCAGTTTCGTCCTGTTCATTAATCTTTCAGCATTTTAAGGAATTCTCCGTACGGCCTGAATACAAGCCTGTCTTTAGGGGGAAGCAGAATTTCCGCCTTCTTGCCGTAATCAAGAACGGTCTTCATTTCACGGTGTTCTACTTCAAACGTGCCGATTTCATCTATAAGGAGAATTTTTTTCTTAAGAATGGATTTTTTTATTTCCTCGAACGAGGCATTGAAAACCCATTCGGCGGTTTTCCTGTCGAAATTGCTCTTTATCCTGATTCTATTTATTAGCGTGTCTTTATTCATCTGAAGATAAACGATATTGTATTTATCAGTTCTTCGAGTTTTTCCTTATCCGTATTGTCAAAAGATGAAAACTCCCTGCTGTCGGCGTCAAGCACGCCGAAAAATCTGCCGTCATTAATTATTGGAACGACGATTTCCGATTTTGATTCCGAGTCACAGAAAATATGTCCCGGAAAAAGGTTTACGTCCTCAACGACAATTGTTTCGCGTTTCGCTGCCGCGGTTCCGCAGACACCTTTGCCAATGTTTATCCTTGTGCATGCAACCCTGCCCTGAAAAGGACCCAGTACCAGTTGATTTTTGCTCTCTTCGAAAATGTAGAACCCAATCCACGAATAATATTCAAACGCTTCTTTAAGCAATGCCGCGAGATTTGATAAATTAGCCGTTATGTTTTTCTCGTCCTCGACGAGCGGTTTTGCTGCGGAGATAACGGCTTTGTATTTATCCTCTTTACTTAAATTTCTTAAATTAAAAAATCCTGTTTCTTTTGTCATTCGAATTTCTGCATAACTTCTTTGGCTTTTTCCTGCGATTCGAACGCGCCCGCTCTTACGCGGTAAAGCAACCCTTTCTCTTTTATGTCGGCTTCAAAAACGTTTCCCTTTACATTCCTTTCCTTAAGGAAGTTTAATTTCTCGTAAGCGGCCGCTTTATCCTTGAAGGAGCCTATCTGTACGTAATATCCGTCGGGTTCAGAGAAGAGGGCGAAATTCTGTTTGTCGCTGAGATATCCGAGGAATTTTGTCTCAGTCTGTTTTGGTTCTTCCTTCTTTGTTACTCCATTCTCTTCTTTCTTCGGTTCATTCTTTTCTTCGCTTTTCTGCTCCGTAATTGCGGCGGTGTCTTTCTTCTGTTCCTCCGTCACGGTTTTAGGAGCGGCGGAATCCTTGGCAGCGGTAAGTGATTTTAAAGTACTGTCTGCCTGAGTGATGAAAGTGGACGCGTCATTTCCGAGATGAATCAGGTAATAGTAGCCGGCCAGAAGTCCGGAGAAGATGACAATTACAATCAGGACTACCCAGAGCGCCGGATGAGTGTACCAGAGCCTGCGCTCCGGTTCTTTCTGTACAGGCGTTTCAGGCTGAGGCGTATAAATTTCCTCGAACGGACCGACCTTCGGAATGATGCCGGAAAGAACAGATTCCTGTTCGGGAGGCTTCTGAATTTCGTCATGCAGGTCTTTTATTTCTCCGATGTTAAGAGGTTTTCCGGTCAGAATTTCCTCCGGCGGTTCAGTTTCGTTTAATCCTGAGGTCTCCTGAAAAATTGATTTAAAATCCAGTTCCGGAATCTTGAAATCATCGTGTATGCCCATTTCATTTTTTCCGGTAACTTCACTGCTGAAAATATCCGAATAATCGGAAAAAGATGGGGAATTATCTTTATGCAAAACCGGTGTCTCGTTTATGCCCGGGAATAAGTCCGTAACCTTCGCCGTTTCCGAAGAATCATCAACGAGGTTCTCTTCGAACTTTTTTTCTTCCGAAAATTTATGTTCAGTTGTTTCTTCAGAATGCTTGTCATCAGTATGCTCCTTAGGCGGTTCATTCGCTGTTTC
>JAJTBN010000058.1 GCA_021286895.1 Bacteroidota bacterium
CGTGAATGTTTCGAGCATATACTGGTCGACGACATAATTCACAAGCCCTATCTGGTATGCTTCGGTACCCGTAATAAATTTGGAATTCAGAAGCAGGTCTTTCGCGTGAGTTTCGCTGACGCGTTTAAGCAGGAACACCATTACGACAGCGGGTATGAATCCGATTTTCACTTCCGTATAACCGAACTGGGCTTTATCGGCAGCGACAATAAGGTCGCAGGCGCTTGCTATTCCGCAGCCACCGGCGAGGGCGTAACCGTCGACCATCGCGATTGTCGGCTTGGGACACGAATAAATCGCCAGCAGAAGGTCCTTGTAATTCTCGGAGTCCTGTTTGTTCTGAAGGACGTCGAAGTCCTGTATCTTATGCAGGTATTCAAGAAAAAGCCCTGAGCAGAAATTTCCGCCCGCGCCTGTAATGACAATCGATTTAACGCTTTCGCTGCCCGCGAAATAGTTTATCGCGTCCATTATTTCGCGAATCATTTCGTCGTCGAGCGAATTCCTCTTGTCAGGCCTGTTAAGAGTAATCCTGCCGGTAAAATCCTTTTCTGCCGTTATAATTTTATTATATCCCATCTTTACCTTGTTTAGAGGTTGGAAAAAAATTTATATGGAAATCGTTCTCGAAATTCACGATTTGCGAATTTATCATAAAATACTTTGACAGGGAATCTTCGGTGATAATATCGCCTGTTTTCCCGGATTTCACGAGTCTGCCCTTATCGAATAGAAGCGTGTTTTTTGTGTATTTTATGGCAATATTCAAATCGTGGGTGACCGCAATGACAGTCAGCCCCGATACATTTAATTTAGTTAAAACATTGAAAATTTCAAACTGATAATTTACGTCGAGAAAAGTGAGCGGCTCGTCGACAATAAGCAGTTTTTCGCTTAAATCCGAAGTTATATCAAGTTGAACAAGCGCTATCGCGATATAAATTTTCTGCCTCTCCCCGCCCGATAATTCCGACAGTTTTTTATTTCTGAAACCCGAAATGCCGAGGAGTGCCAGCGCTTCGTCCGCGATTTTAACATCCTTCGCGCTGTTTCTGAAATCGGAAAAATTTTTATAAGAATATCTTCCGAACGTAAGAAAATCGGAAACAGTGAGATTAAGGTCCTGCAGGGGATTTTCCTGAGGAACGTACGCGATATGACGCGCGAGGAACTTCCTGTCAAGTTCTACGACCGGCCTGCCAGCGAAAGTAACCTTCCCGCTATAACCTCCGAACACTCCCGACAGGATTTTAACCAGTGTTGATTTTCCCGAACCGTTCCTACCGATGACGGACAAGATACCGCCTTTTGGAATCTCCAGCGTCACATTATCAAGAGCATATATGTTGTTTCCGTACGTAAACGATACGGAATCAAGACTCATCAAAGGAACGTCCATTTATAAAAAAACTACTTAATAAATTCAGATGTCTTCGGGCTGTAGTACCATCCGAATTTCCCCGTTTCCTTCTCCGCGTCATAGTCGATGAAAGCGACGCCTGACTTTTTGAACTGGAAGTTCAGGTTCTTTTTATCGGACAGCGCTACAACAAGAGTCGACATCATCGGCTCATGGCCGACGAGAGCAACAGTGTTGAAAACCGTGTTCCTCTTAAGCAGTTGAGACACTTTTGAAATGCCCGAGTTCATGAGCAGTTCATTCACTATCTCAACATCGTGTTTGTACTTCAAATTAACTGCTAGGATTTCCGCTGTCTGGACAGCTCTGATAAGCGGGCTTGTAAAGACCTTGTCGAGATCTGCTAATTCGTCTTTCAGCGCCCTGAAAACTGCGGTTGAGGCTTTCCGGCCTTTCGGCGTTATGTACCTGTAATCGTCGTTTCTTACAGATTCAGTCTCATAATCGATTGCTTCCGCATGTCTGATTAAAAACAGTTTCATTGTTCTTATTTAAAATTTCCCGCCGTTCGTTACAACGAACAATCGGCAGGCCCGATACCGTTCAGGTTATTTAACTCAACTTCCTTGATTTTGTTCTGCAGCGCGGGGTTATACGGAGTCTTCACCCTGATGTAGTTCGAAGTCCACCCTTCGATATAATCTTTTCCGTCAATCCTTACCACGCTTGTTTCGAACAGCACGCTCTGCCTGCTGCCGATATATTTCGAATAAAAATCATATTTCTTCTTCGCGGATATGCTCCTGAGAATCTCGCTTCTGTTTCTTCTTGTTCTGATATCCACCTTATTGCCGAAACCCGCGGCGAGTGTATTCTTTCTTTCGGAGTAACTGAACACATGAAGATAACTAATGTTCAGTCCGCTCAGAAATTCCGCGGTATTGTTAAAGTATTCGTCAGTCTCGCCCGGGAAACCGATAATCACGTCGACGCCTATTCCGGCGTCGGGCAGTTCCTCATTCAGTTTATGAATAAGATTTCTGTACAGTTCAACATTGTAGCGTCTTCTCATCAGTTTAAGCACTTCGGCATCGCCGCTCTGAAGCGGGATATGGAAATGTCTGCAGAACCTTTCCGAAGATTTTACAAGGCTTATAATTTCATCGGTAAGCAGGTTCGGCTCGATTGAACTGATACGCACTCTGTCGATTCCCAGTTTATCAAGACCGTAAAGAACGTCAATCAACTTTTTAGTTTCTTTCGAATCGCTGTCGCTGTACTTATAATCGCCCGTGTTTACGCCTGTCAGAATTATTTCCTTATACCCGGCGTCGATAATTTTTTTCGCGTTGTCAAGAACCGTTTCGAGCGGCAGGCTTCTCGAGCCGCCGCGCGCCAGAGGAATCGTGCAGAACGTGCAGTTATAATCGCATCCGTCCTGAATTTTCAGGAAAGCACGGGTTCTGGAATCTATATCCGCCGAATACGCCGCGGAAATTTCGCTGTTTACCTCATCGAGACCGGAGACGTAAATCTTCGCGCCGTTTTCCTTAAACACGCATGAGGGGGATTCGGTATCGAAGTTTTCGAGATAATCGAAAAGCCTTAGTTTTTCCTTTGAGCCGAGAATTAAATCCACGCCATCGATGCGCGAAATTTCTTCCGGCTGCAACTGGGCATAGCATCCCGTGACGATAACGTAAGTATCCGGATTTTTTCTAAGAACACTGCGTATAATCTGCCTGCATTCCCTGTCGGCATTATCCGTAACTGAACAGGTATTCAGTACGAAGACATCCGTTTTCTCGCCGTACTGTCCGAGTTTCATTCCTTTACCCTCGAACTGCTTGGCAAGAGTCGATGTTTCGCTGTAATTGAGTTTGCACCCAAGTGTATGCAAGGCAACGCTTTTCATCAATAAATTTAAAAATTAAAACGGGTAAAAATAATGTAAAAATAGAGTTTACCGATAGGCTGCAAGGATTGGTTCCATTTCGAGCAAAATGCCGAAATTTTCTAAAACTGTCGATTTAATATGATTTGAAAGAGCAATAACGTCATTTGTTGTACCGCCCCGGTTAACAATAGCCAGAGTATGTTTACCTGAAATTCCCGCGCCGTTCATATTAAAACCCTTATTAAAACCTGAATTTTCAATGAGCCATGCGGCGGAAACCTTGAAATTATTTTTTTCACTGAAATAAGGCGGTTTTAGATCTTTTTTTGTGCAAATTGACATAAATTCATCGAAATTATGCTTATTTATAACCGGATTTGTGAAAAATGACCCGCATGAATGTGAATCAGTGTCGTTTTCATCGTAAATCATTGATTTTCTTCTTCTTATCTTAATAACGGCATCTCTGACAGCCAAAATCTTGTCTATACCTTTTAATGAATTCAGGTCGAGGAAAGTTCCGATATAATTCGCGAGTTCGGGATATTTTATTACGGGTCCGCCGTTCTTTGCGAGTTTGAACCTGACTTCGGTAATAATAAATTTATCTTTGTCGAAGGATTTGAACCGGCTGTTCCTGTACGAGAAAGCGCAGTCCGCGGCTGTGATAACAATTTTTTCAAGAGAATCCCTGTCAATCGCGGCAACGTCAATCAAATGATTTCCGACTTCGACGCCGTAAGCGCCGACGTTTTGGATAGGGGTGGCGCCGGCGGTGCCGGGAATACCGGACAGGCATTCCAGTCCTGTATATCCGTTATCAACGGTACTTTTTACGAACGAGTCCCAGTCTTCGCCTGCCCTGACTGTAACGGTATCGTAATCGAAAGAAATTCCTTTCAGATTAATTTTCAGCACAATGCCTTCATAACCTTCATCGGGAAAGATAACGTTGCTTCCGCCGCCGAGAACAAACACGCCGAGATTATTTTCACGGCCGTATTTCAATGTTTCAATGATTTCCTCTTCCGTGCCGCACTCCGCGAAATGTTTCGCGGTTCCGCCTAACCTGATAGTTGTACAATCAGAGAGCAGTCTTTCGCTGAAATTAATCATTATTCTGTTTTTGTTACTTTAATATATCAATAGTAACGGGTAAAAACAATTTTGTAAAAAATCATTAAACCGGTAATCATAATTTTCTCATCGTTGAAATTTATCGGATTTTTTGATAATTTTGAGAAACTATTTTTTTGTATGAAGACTGTGCTCATTACCGGCTCAAACAGGGGCATAGGCTATGAAATCGCAAGACAACTGGGTAATCAAAGGTTTCTGGTTTATCTTACCGCAAGAGACAAAGGCAAAGGCGAATACGCGATGATGCATCTGCGCGGGCTTGGCATTGAATGCCGGTTCGTTCAGCTTGATGTTTCTGATGTGAAAAGCATCGAAGCGGCGTATCATATTATTTCCAAATGTACGGACAGGCTTGATGTTCTCGTAAACAACGCGGGCATTATGCCGCAGACGGGAAGTATTCTCGATATCCGTCCGAAAGCGCTGCGTGAAGTATTCGACACAAACACTTTCGGCCCGCTGCACATGGTTCAGGTTTTTCTTCCGATGCTGAAAGAAGGAAGCAGGGTGATTAACATTTCGAGCGGTCTCGGAAAACTGTCGTCGCAGTTTTCAGATTATTCTCCCGCTTACGGAATGTCGAAGACAGCGCTGAATACAGTAACGCTCAGACTTGCTCACGCGTTAAAGGGCAAGGGCATCGCAGTGAATTCGGTATGTCCGGGGTGGGTGCAAACAGACATGGGCGGACCTAACGCGCAGAGAACGGTAGACAAAGGAGCAGACACCGCTGTATGGCTCGCGACCGAGGCACCGGCGGAACTTACAGGCAAGTTCTTTCGTGACAGGCAGGAAACGGTTTTTTAAAACATAGAATATTTGAAGAATTAGGTTTATATTTACTTCAAAAAAACACACACATGAAGAACTTCATTATAGAAAGGAATCTATTCATCGAAAACCGCAGGAAACTCGCAAAGCAATTAAAACCCGGAGGAATGGCTGTCGTTACGGCTAACGACATGATGCCTACAAACTCAGACGGGCTGATGAAATACATGCCGAACAGCGACATGTACTGGCTGACCGGAGTCGACCAGGAAGAAACGATTTTAATTTTATTTCCGGATTCTCCAGACCCGAATTTCAAAGAGGTGCTCTTTCTCCGCGAAACGAGTGAACTAATCGCGATATGGGAAGGCAAAAAACTTTCGAAGGAAGAGGCGTTCGAAAGAACGGGAATACAGAACGTTGTCTGGCTCTCTGACTTCCCGAGATTATTCAGGAATCTCATAACCGACGCTGAATACATTTACCTTAACTCTAACGAGCACAAGCGCGCGGTAATAGAAGTTGAAACGAGAGCGGCGCGGTTCATAAAATGGTGTCAGACGGAATATCCACTTCACAAATACGAAAGGCTCGCGCCGATTATCAACAGGCTGAGAGCGGTAAAATCACAAACCGAAATTGAACTGATGCAGAAAGCGTGCGACCTTACCGATATGGGATTAAGGCGCGTGCTTAAGTTTTTAAAACCCGGAGTAATGGAATACGAAGTCGAGGCGGAGTTCGCTCATGAGTTCATACGCAACGGCGGGGATTACGCCGACTACCAGCCGATAATCGCCTCGGGTAAGAGCGCCTGCGTTCTGCATTACGTCGAAAACGACAAGCCCTGCAAGGACGGCGACCTGCTCTTAATAGACACAGGCGCGGCATTTAAGTTTTACAACGCCGATATGACGAGGACTATTCCTGTAAACGGTAAGTTCACCAAGCGCCAGAAGGCAGTGTATACTGCTGTTCTGAACGTGATGAAAGCGGCGATTAATTCGGTGGTGAAGGGAAAAATCTGGAAAGACCTTCAGAGGGAAACCGAAGAAAACATCGAGAAGGAACTCATCAAACTGAAACTTCTGAAGATGAGCGACATCAAGAAGCAGAATCCGGCGTGGCCCGCGTACAAGAAATATTTCATGCACGGTGTATCTCACTTCCTGGGCATAGACGTTCACGACGTCGGGTATTTCCATGAGCCGTTCAAGCCGGGCATGGTGTTCACTGTCGAGCCGGGAATTTACATTCTTGAAGAAGGAATCGGCATCAGACTCGAGAACAATATCGTGGTTAAAGAAAAAGGAAATCTCGATTTAATGAGGAACATACCTCTTGAGATAGAAGAAATTGAAGAAATAATGAATTCTAAATAGACTAAGGCGTCGAAGGACGCGAATTGAATATTAAGCCGGCGAAAGCCGGCTTTTTTTATCAAAATATTTTGGCTTCACAGGTACAGTGAATATGTTCTAATTGTCAACTTTTAAATGTTAAATGTAAATAGATAATTTAATAGCTCTCCCCCGGCCGCTAAAGCGGCCACCCCCTCCGAAGGGGGACATATATTTACAGGAGTTTTCGTTTGCGTATAATATACACTGTAAATTTAAACGAGAGAAGGATATGATTAAAGAGCACATGGAAGAAATTGAAATGCGTGCAGAGCATCCTGAATCTTTCTTTCAGCGACGCTATTGTGTTCTTTCTTGAATACCCGCCGATGAGAAATCTCGAAAGAACGAGATGAATGTTCACGACCTTGCCGCTTTTTTTGAGAACTTTGATTGTCCAGTCTATATCGGAAATATATTTGTACTGCAAATCATAATCTGGGCAGAGACTTTTCCTGACAATCAGCGACTGATGAACGACGACCATTCCGTTAATCATCTTTTTCCATGTAAGTTTTTCTGGCGGGGTCTTGAGAGTTTTTTTCCCGTAACTGGTGCCGTCGGCGTCAATCATTTCTGTGTCGCCGTAATACACATCGCCGTCGGTTACTTCTTTGAAGACATCATTAAGTATCCCCGGATGCGCGGGCTCGTCGCCGGCGTTCATAAACCAGACGTAATCGCCGGAGGCGAGTTTCATGCCTTTGTTCATGGCGTCATAGATGCCGTTATCCTTTTCACTGATGTATTTAGCGATGAAGCCGGAATTTTCTTTAATGATACCGAGTGTACCGTCAGTGGAACCTCCGTCAACGACTATATATTCGAAGTTCGGATAATCCAGCGCCCTTACGCATTCCAGCGTTTTTACGAAATTGTCTTTGTTGTTATAAACAACTGTTATTATTGATATTTTCGGGTTTCCGCTCAAAAGGATATTTACACGCAAATTAACGAATATTAAGAAAATATATGAACCATTAATGAGTTCAGGAGCGCATGACTTCTTCGTAGAACGATTTTGTTTCGGCGGCGCATTTATCCCACGAAAAGAATTTCTCGCGCTCAATGCCTTTTGAAATCAGGTTCATGCGCAGGTTTTCGTTATCAAGAAGCATGTTGATTTTTGATTTCAAATCTTCATACGATTCGGGATTGAAGTAAAGAGCGGCATCGGCGCCGACTTCCGGCAGAGACGTTACACCAGCGGCTACCACGGGACACTTATTATGCATCGCCTCAATCATTGGTATTCCGAAGCCTTCGTATTTAGACGGATAGATGAACGCGAACGCGTAGCGGTAGAGGTTCGCGATTTTTCCGTCGTATGCTTCGGTCTGTAAGAAATTGCCTGCAAGTCCCGCGGAGTTAATCTGTTCGGTTTCGGATTTGGAGAACTTGCCCCCTCCGCAGCAAACGAGTTTGTAATTTTTTCTGAGTCTTTCATCAGACCCGAAAAGTTTTATCAAAATTCCGAAATTCTTATACGCGCGCCTGTCGCCGACATAGAGCAGATACGGCTCTTTTATAACGGGCGGTTCGCTGACGTCGTAAACAAGCGAATTGCCGTGATAGACTACTTTCACTTTTTTGTTCCCGACATCGTACATTGAGAGCAGGTCGCTCTTTGTAGATTCCGAAACGCAGATAATACCATCGGATTTATCAATCGCTTTCTTTTTGTGTTCCGCGGTCTTATCGAGTTTCGAAAAATTATCTCCGAGACGCTCGTGCGTGAAATCGTGTATGGTTATAATTTGTTTGAAAGATTTGTTTATGTTTATGTCACCGAAATAAGTCTGATGAAGTATATCGAACTCCTGTTTCTCCGCGAACCTTTCGAACAGCGGTTTCTGGATTATCGCAGATATAAGTTTTGTCTTCGGAATATTCCGTCTTTTTTTCCCGAAGAAAACTTTAAATTTATCTTTATGATTTTCGAGACCGTACTCGCAGATAAACCTGCCCATATAAAGAAGCACATCGAGGTCGTCCGACGGCAGGCGGCTAATCAGTTCATAAAAGTAACGAGTCACGCCGCCGTATTTCTGTGAAAGGAACGCTTCGTTGTCAAAGAGTACTTTCATTCTCAGAATTTGCTTTTTATGAGTGAAATGAGTTTCGACAGTTTGCTCTTTTTCATCTTTGTATTATAAGTATATCTGTCCGCTTCAAGGTCGGGCGCGATATTTTCAGGATGTATGATTTCGTTCACCGAGCCTTTTTGTATATTCGAGAGATTATTCGAAGTATCGGTAGTATGAGTGGCTTCTTCGCCGAACCCGATATTCGTAACGAGATTCACATTGGGTATGACGCTCAGTCCGTTATTCGACCAGACCGTCCAGACCCACTGATAGTCCCATGTGTCCAGTTGATTGTTTTTTACAAGGTTGAAATATCTTTTATAGTAATCGCGCACATCCTTATCGGGAATGATTGTCCGGATAGCCTCATCGTATTTATTCTCGTCATAGTTTTTCACAGTAACGTCGTACTTCGACCACGCGCGTTTCCACGTAGCCCAGCCCCAGACGTGGCAGTATCGGGAAAAATAGTACGAAGCGTTGCCGCGTTTGATTCCGTCCTGAAAGTTAACGCCGCCTATGTGCATAATATTTTCGTTATCGCGGTATTTTTCGAGAAGTTCAGAGCAAAGTTTAAAGAAGGACGCGTCGGCGAGGCAGTCGTCTTCGAGGATAATGCCTTCGTCGACATTTTCGAAGAACCAGTTAATACCTTTTGTCACGCCTTTTTTGCAGCCGAGATTAGTGTCGCTGAAGTTAGTATGGAGTTCGCAGTCCCAGTCGATTTTCTTTACGACATCGCGGGTCAGCCTGCATTTTTCGTCCTCGCCGGGTTTGTTCGGTCTCGGCCCGTCGGCTGAAACAAAGAGTTTCTTCGGCTTGATTTTTCTGATTGACTCGAACACTTCATAAGTAGTGTCCGGCCGGTTGAAAATCATGAACAGTATCGGAGTATTGAATTCGGATGTAATCATTATAATTCAATAGGATAATCTTTGTGTTTAAAGAAATAAGTATTAACGGTTTTTGCATAAAAGGTATATCCATACTGGCCCAGGAATGAACCTATCTCGGATTTTGCAGGATTGTTAATATCAAATAAGAGATCTTCAATCAGTATCAATCCAGGTTTATACTTATTCCAGTCATTTGATTTTAAAACATCAAGGTCTAGAGTTTCGACGTCAATACTCATAAAATCAATCTGTTTTACTTCGGCAGGCACATGCTTCGAAAGCATTTCTGAAAGCGTATATGTTTCAATTTCTTTTCTGAAAATTATTTTATAACCATCTTTCCCATCTCTGCTTTCGGACAGTTCTTTATTAAAACTGTTTAACGCCGGTTCATTAAATGCAAAATATTCCAGCTTTGCCTTTACAGATGCAATCGGAGTTTCAAGGTTAATATCTCTTGGCCGCGATTTATTGAATGCCTTCATGCTTCCCGGCATAGCATCAATGTTAATCCCTTTCCACCCTAATTTATAGAAATAATATGTATTTGAATATTTTTTCGGATGGTAAGCGCCAATATCGACGTAAAAACCGGTTTTTTTCTTATCGAATATACGCTTTAATATAATATCTTCTCCTTCCTGAGAATAATATTTCATGGCGTAACCTTTAACTAAACCGTTGTATATATCTACTAATTTTCTTCTTTTATCAAGAGAGAGTAAATTTTTTATCGACATATTAATATTTTAAGGTCTTCTAATTTAAGTTTATAAATTTAAACCTTCTATTCAAAAAGCATTCAGACCGAATCATTGGACTAATTTTGATTTTATATTTATATTTAACAATTTTATCCTTGACAATGCGATTAAAAGTTAGTAATTATCATAAAACATCACCTTCATCAAAACGGGTTAAAACCATGAAAAAATTGACCTTTTTCATAGTATCGTTTTTATTGCTCGCCGGCTCAATCTATGCTCAAAGCGGATGGGTTCAGCAATACACCGGTACTTCGAATCACATATTATCGCTTGCCTTCCCCAATGCAAATACAGGATTTGCCTGCGGCTGGAGTGGCACCTCATTAAAAACTACTAACGGAGGTTCAAACTGGGTAAATGCAGGGGCACCTATTTACGATTACCAATCTACATTTTTTGTGGATGTGAACACAGGGTGGATGGTTGGACACGGAGGCGCGATAGTAAAAACAACTAATTCGGGAATCAGTTGGATTACACAAACAAGCGGGGTTTATGTGTATTTAATGCTCGTAAATTTTGTTGATGCTAATACAGGATACATAGCAGGGTATTCTGGAACAGTGCTTAAAACGACGAATGGGGGGACAAGCTGGATATCACAGAATTCAGGTGTAACAGTCAATCTTTTGTCTGTGAAATTCCTGGATGCAAATACAGGTTATATCACGGGTGACAACAGCACCATCATCAAAACAACAAATGGAGGATCAACTTGGACGAGCCTTGTTTATGGTATTTATAATAACCTCGGCAAAGTTGCATTTCCTAATGTTAACACCGGATGGGTACCTGGTACAAATGGGTTGGTTTACAAGACTACTAATGGGGGTAATATCTGGACAGTGCAGGGAAGTGGCAATCCCAATTACTTTGTGTCTGCAAACTTCTTAAACACTAGTACCGGCTATATATCAGGAGCAGGAGGTAGTGTAATAAAAACAACAAACGGTGGAACAAACTACGTAACGCAAACCACTCCAACCACAAATGAACTTCACTGGATATACTTTATTAATTCTGAAACAGGATGGTCGTGCGGCTATTACGGAACAATAATTAAAACAACATCTGGTGGAAATCCGGTATTCACACCGGACGCGCCTGTTTTAATTTCTCCGGTAAATAATTCCGTGAATCAACCTTTAATGCCTACATTGACATGGAATGCTTCGACCTATGCGACTACCTATACATATCAGGTCTCAACGACATCGGTATTTAATAATATTATAGATTCAGGAACCATTTCGTCAACGCAGCATATAGTAGGCAATGGAAAGTTATCCTCCGGTTACACATACTTTTGGAGAGTCTGCGCAAACAACAGTTATGGAAGCAGTTCATGGTCGACAATATGGAATTTCTCAACATCAGTGGGTCCGGATGCGCCAAATTTAATATCCCCGGCAAACGGGTCAAATAATGTTTCGCTTACACCAACGCTTACATGGTCAAGTGTAAGCGGAGCTGTTAGTTATTTGGTAGAAATCTCAACAAATTCTGATTTCACTGGCATCACTGATTCAATAACAACTTTAGCTACACAGCGAATAGTACCAGCCGGAAAATTAAGCATAAGCAGTACTTATTATTGGCGAGTAAGGGCAAACAATAATATTACTTATGGCCCTTGGTCGGTAGTCTGGAATTTCAGTACAATGGGATTACCGTCTATTCCTGTACTAATAACCCCGCCAAATGGAGCATTAGCGGTAATTAAAACACCCTTAATGGATTGGAACAATTCGGCCAACGCTACGACTTACACAATTCAAGTCTCGACTATTTCGACTTTTATGGTGATAACAGATTCTGCAACGGTAACAACCTCCCAATACCAAGTTCCATCGGGAAAACTATTTGATTGGGTTACTTACTTCTGGCGTGTTAAAGCAAACAACAGTTATGGGTCTAGTAACTGGTCAAGCGTTTGGATGTTTACGGTTTATCCCGATTTTGTAAATGCAATTGGCGGAGGTATCCCGAGTGAATTTAAGCTTTATGGTAATTATCCGAATCCTTTTAATCCATCGACAAAAATCAGATTTGATGTTCCGAAATTATCGAACATAAAGTTAATAATATATGACGCATTAGGACGGGAAGTTGACAAACTGCATCAGGGAAATATTCCTGCAGGAAGGTTTGAATACACCTGGAATGCCGGAAAATTCTCGAGCGGGATTTATTACGCGCGTTTGATTGCGGATGAGTATTCCGATATAAAACGCATGGTTCTGATTAAATAAGGAAGAATATTCACAGTATAAAAAACCCTTCCGTAAGGAAGGGTTTTTTGTTCTTTTGAAATTGCAGATTGCTATTTGCCAGATATTTTATTCCGGACAAAATTAAAATAAACCACTACTCTTTGATTAATATCATCCGATATTTTTGTTATATATATTAGAGCAAGAAATACCAATGATGTAACAAAACTTCTTACAACAATATCCACATAAGTATTTCCAATTACGGGGAAATAATTTCCAATTAAAAAACATACTGCGGATATAACTAATACAAGAGGCTGTTTATAACTTAACGGATTCATTTTGTATTTCACAAAAAGAAACATACTCTTAATAAAGTTAAAAACAAAAAATGTAACCACAAGAGCTATCGCGGCTCCAACCCCTCCCCATATTGGTATAAGTATCAGATTCATTATAACGCTGGTAACAAATAGTATAACGTTAAAAAAAGCGTCATACCGGAATTTACTCGAATTGGCAATTATCTCTGAGTTTATACCCACAGATACGTCTATCAGAATCGCGATGCCGATGAAATAAAACAGCGCGAAATTATCAATGTACTCAGGTTTTTTAAGCAGCATAAATAAATTATGTCTGTTTATTATCACCCCGATATAAATTAGAGCGCCCAATACAAGCTGTATCAATGAAGTCTGCCCGTAAATCTCATTTATTTTCTGAACATTATTTTCCTTCCACGATGTTGAAATAATCGGAACGGATATCCTTGCAAGGGCTTTCATCGGGATATAAATTACCGTGGCAATATAAAGATAAAGCGAGTAAACTCCGACGATCTTTAACCCAATCATAGAGCCTATCATCATTATATCGACCTTTTGTCCTACGAACATTGCTGCGCCGGACATCAGGTTATACAGTCCGTATCTGAACAGATCAATAAATTTGTTTTTCCTGATTGTTCCAAATGAAATACCCAGCATAAACTCTTTCGAACGGACTAACTGTATGAAAAGTATTACCGAAACAAGCAAATAAGTGCCGACGTAATAATAAACGAAAAAATCAAAATTTAATATTTTAAATATATAAAGAACTATTCCCGCTGTTGTTAGAAGCCTTAAACCTACTTCTCTTAAAAACGTGGCAAACACGGTTTTGTAGACAACCCTGACAAGAGCTTCGAGTATATTAAAGAACATTGAAAAAAGCGAAAGCGGAATCAAAGTATAATAATATTCGGTAAACAATTCGGCATTTTCGATATATACGCCTATTATAACTTTACGGAAAATAAGATAAGCTATAGAAGAGACAATAAAACCCGCAGTTCCAATTAATACTATATAAGAAAGAAATCCGTCGTGATTTCTGTCTTCAGTTTTAAAGAACGGGAAAAAGCGCGTGATGCCGTTTACCAGGCCGACGGCAGCGAACTGAACGTAAACGAATGATACACTGACTAGCAGCTGTATCAGTCCGAACTGCTCAGTTGTGAAGAACGCGGGGAAGAGGATTATTATATTGATGTATCCCAGAGCGACGCCCGCGTAGGAGATTATTGAATTTTTGACCGCCTGTTCCCTTACGATTCCCAAATTTTTCCGCCTATTTTTCCGTTTTTGTCCATGAATGCTAAAACTAACATTTACGGAGGGGAGAATAAAGGAAGAATCCTTAATACAGAATCTAGAATCTAGAAGTTAGAATCTAGAAGTTAGTGTCTTGTCCTGAAATAGGTTGACAGAAGTTAAAAACTAAAAAACCGGAAAG
>JAJTBN010000059.1 GCA_021286895.1 Bacteroidota bacterium
GACATGGAATCCGAAAACCCGCTCGCAGAACTTATCGCTGCCGACCGCAAATTCGATTTTATAATCGTGTCGGATCTTATCGGAACACTTCACGATATACAGGATGTATTTGAAAAACTGAACGCCGTGTCGCGCGAAGGCACAAAGATTATCGTAACATATTATAACTACTTCTGGAATCCGCTTCTGAAACTCGCCGAAATGCTCGGACTTAAACTTAAAGAGGGCAACAGAAACTGGCTCTACATAGAAGAAATTAAAAATCTGCTGTATCTTTCCGATTACAATGTTATAAAATCAGGCTCGCTGCTACTTTTCCCGAAAAAGATTCCGCTGATTTCCGAATTTGTCAACAGGTATCTTGCGAAACTTCCCGTGCTCAAAAGACTCTGCCTTGCAGGATGGGTGATAGGGAATTACAGGCAGGAGAAGAACGAAGAAAAGAATTATTCGATAAGCGTTCTCGTGCCCTGCAGGAATGAAGAGGGAAATGTGGATAAAATAATCAAGCGCATTCCCGATATAGGAAAGCACACAGAGATTATATTCGTCGAAGGGAATTCGACCGACAATACTTACGGCAGAATTGAACAGTTAATAAAGGAATACCCGGAAAAGGACATTAAACTCTTCCGCCAGCCCGGCAAGGGCAAGGGCGACGCCGTCCGCGCGGGATTTGAAAAAGCCACAGGCGATATTTTCGTGATACTCGATGCCGATATGACAGTCGCTCCCGAAGACCTCGTGAAATTCTACGACGCGCTCGCGAACGGAAAAGGCGAGTTCATCAACGGCACAAGGAGCGTTTATCAGATGCATGAAAAAGCCATGCGTCTCCTTAATAAGTTGGGGAATATTTTCTTCAGCAAAGTATTCTCCTGGCTTCTCGGGCAGAGGATTACCGATACGCTTTGCGGAACGAAAGCGTTGTTCAAAAAAGATTATGAGAGAATCGCCGCCGGCAGGAATTATTTCGGCGATTTCGACCCCTTCGGCGATTTCGACCTTCTTTTCGGCGCCTCGAAACTGAATTTAAAAATAATCGAAATACCCATAAGGTACGGCGAAAGAACGTACGGTAATACGAATATACACAGGTTCCGCGACGGGTTCATGCTTCTGCGCATGTGCCTCTTCGCTATGAGAAAAATTAAATTTGTACCGTGATTTATAAAAATGATGAGAAAACTGACTCACGCTGAAATAAAGGTAAACAGAAAAGACCTTGCGAATATAAGCGGTTATAAACGCAATCCTGTCTATGTGCTTTGCGATAACATCCGCAGCATTTTCAATGTAGGCGCGATATTCCGCGCGTCTGACGGCGCGTTCATTGAAAAAATATATCTTGCAGGTTACACTCCGTATCCCCCGAGAAAGGAAATCGAAAAGGTGGCGCTCGGCGCGACGCTCAGCGTACCGTGGGAATACTATAAAGACCCGATGGACGCAGTAAAGGAAATAAAAAGCCGGGGAATTAAAATATGTTCTCTTGAACTTACGGATAACGGCAGGATGATATGGGACGTGAAGAAGGAAGAGTTTCCGCTCTGTCTCGCAGTCGGCAACGAAATTACCGGGGTATCGAAGGAAATTATTGACGCTTCAGATTTCGCCGTCGAACTGCCGATGCTCGGCATGAAGCAGTCGCTAAACGTATCGGTAGCGACCGGCATAGCGTTATACGAAATGATAAGAATACTGAACTATTGAAAACGAAAATTATAAATAATCCTGATACGGCAGCGGGCGAAGTCCTGAAAGGGAACATCGTCGCGCTTCCGACTGAAACCGTTTACGGCCTCGCGGCCGACGCGCTTAACCCCGAAGCCGTTCTGAAAATTTACGAAACGAAGAAAAGGCCTGATTTTAATCCGCTTATAGTTCATGTCGGAGACATTTCCGATTTCGAAAAATACGCCGTGAATATACCCGCGGAAGTTTACGCGATAGCGGAAAAGTTTTCGCCCGGTCCCGTTACATACGTCCTTCCAAAAAAGGACGTGATTCCCGACATTGTTACGGCGGGTATCGATACAGTAGCCCTTAGAATTCCTTCGCATCCGCTTTTCAGGGAAGTGCTCAGGAAATGCGGCTGTCCGATAGCCGCGCCTTCAGCGAACATGTTCGGCAGAATATCGCCCACAACGGCTGAGGACGTGCTGAAAGAACTTAGCGGTAAAATAGATTTCATACTCGACGGAGGGCGCTGCCCGATAGGAATCGAATCCACGGTTGTTAGTTTCGAAGAGGGAAATATTTTCATTCTGAGGCACGGTTACGTTACCAAAGAGGATATTGAAAAAATTACGGGCAGGGAAACAGGAGAAATAACGGACGCGGCCGGCAAAATTTCCTCTCCCGGAATGCTTAAGTCGCATTACGCGCCCGTGACTCCACTTTATTTTACGGATAATATTGAATATTTTAAAAACAAGGCTGGTAACATAGGGGTAGTCGACCTTTCCCTATATAGAAGTCTTAAAGAGGCGGCGCTGAATCTTTTCGCCGACCTCAGAAAGGCCGACGAAAAGAAGTACGAATACATAGTTACGAAACGAGTTGATAACAAAGATCTGGGACGCGCCGTGAATGACAGGCTGGCGAAGGCTTCCAGCGGTACGGTGATGATTGAAAACGGCTCCGTTTCTTTCCTGAACAAAAAATAGTTGTATCATGAAAAAGTTTATTCTATACCTGTTCGTTAGTTTGTGCTTAATGCCCGCCGCGATTTTATCGCAGGAAAACACTGAATATATTTTTCTGTTCGACAATTCTGGCAGCATGTCCGGTTACTACAGGGAGCAGAACAGCGCTTTCAAAACTTTCTGCAAAGCCCTGATTAAGAATTCCGTTAAACAGCAGGATTATTCGAGCGTTTACCTTTTTACGAAGACAGATTCAAAAAGAGGTCTGACATCTCCTAAAGAAATCTTCAGCGGCAGCGGAAAGGAACTCGTTCCCGAGCAGATTACGTCAAAAATGACGATGATGCGCGCCAACGACGGCGGGTTCGGAACCACTGACCTTATAGAGGCGCTCGATAAGTCAATAGCGAAAATAAAAGGCGAGACAGCGGTGATATGGCTCGTTACGGATAATATAAACGATAACAGCGGCAGCGGCGATTCCTCGTATTTCAACACACTCGAATTTTACAAGAAACTCCGGGGCGACGATAATTTCAGGAAGATTCTTCTTTATCCCATTCCCGAAAAGGTCGTCGAAGCCGGCTGGGAATCGTACGGATACGTAGTTTACGCGATTGTCTATTCCAAAAAACCGCTTCAGCAGACGTCATACGAATATTACGACGCTCTCATCAGAAATATCGGAATTAAACAGAAAGCGATTACTCTAAAGCCTCTCGATATCGGAACGATTGTTCTGGTGCCGAAAGTCACGCAGAGCAAAATCACTCCGATGAAACTTTTCTACGACGGCAAAACGCTGCGCGGCTTCGACTTCGAAGAAGGCGAAAAAATCAAAGAGACTTTCAGCGACCTAACTCTGAAATCGAACCTGTTTCCGCATACGATAAAGAGCGCGAAACTCGACGTTCATCTTGAAAATTTCAAATCATCCGATTATTCCGTTAAGACTCTCGGCTCGCAGACGATTACTCCTTCGACTGTCAGCAACGTTTCTCCCGAGGGCGAGGTGAAAGGCTTTACAGTGATTTTCGACATGCCCGAAATTTCACCGAAGTTTTCGTTTAACACGATTTTCAAGGAGGATTTTTCCGTAGGAGGAAACCTTGTTCTTGAAGTCACAAACGTCGATATAGCGCTCGACGAAAATTACATGAGCAGTTTTAAATCCCTGTTCGCGCTTCAGACTGTTCCGGAAATTTTCAAGCCGGTGCTCAAGGACAAAAAGATTGTTACATTTATACCTCTTGAAATACGAATAAAATACGGCGCGTGGCGGCTGTTCGTTTTAATCGGACTCTTTGCGGCGCTGATGATAATCATACTTATACCCGCGTATCTGTTCATGAAGAAGAAAAGTTACTCCGTATCCGTTGACAACAACGAAGAATCCGTTTTTCTGAACTCTCTGTCTTCTTACGATATATATACCGCGGATTCGACTAACCTCGGAAAACTGAAAAAGACAATAGGCGGGTCGCTTACGTTCACTTATTCAAAATTCACGACTCTTAAAAATAAAACAGTTACTCTTAACGAAGGCATTCCCCTAAACGTTGAAACGGAGGACGAAGGTTATAAGAAAATTTCTTATACTATTCTATTAAAAAAACCCGAAGACGTCTCTGAAAGTTCGGATTTATCAAAATATCATTAAGCTGTTTTTTTCGAAAACGGCTCTGAAAATTTTTGCTCTTGCCTGTATTACGGCGGCAGCGGGATACGCGTATTCACAGGCTGACCCGAACTATAAGCAGCAGAAATTCAAGTTTACCTATACGGATACACTCATAACGACGGGCGATAATTTCATAATCCAGAATTCCGAAACTCTTTTAATAGACAACATCACGCTTACGCGTTATTCCGATTATGTGATGGATTACAGGCACGGCACAATTTCATTTGCCGCTCAACTGTTCAGGAAATACTCTCTCGATACTCTGCGCATATACGACATGATTGTCCGTTACGACGTCTTCCCTTACGCGCTTAAAGACGAGTATTCGATATTCGACCTGAAACTGGAAAAGGATACGCTTACCGGCGATACGATTCAGATAGCGACTCAGACGACCGACCTCGTAGAGAACTTATTTGAGGGTACGGATCTTCAGAAATCGGGAAGTCTGTTCCGCGGGTTTACACTCGGTACCAACCGCGACCTTACGCTGAACTCGGGGTTCAAACTGCAGTTGAACGGAAAACTTTCAAAAGACATCGAAATTACCGCCGCGCTTTCGGACGAAAAAACGCCTCTTCAGCCCGAAGGGAATACGACGAAACTTCAGGAACTCGATAAAGTCTTCATAGAGCTTCGCAGTAATAATCTTGCCGCCACAATAGGCGACATAGACGTAAATCTTTCGTCATCGGAATTCCTGAACTTCAAAAGGAAAATTCAAGGAGCGAAAGGTTACGGGGAAATCGGCAACGGTAATTTCATGATAACCGGCGCCGTTTCCCGCGGCAAGTTTAACACGAACAATTTTAACGGCTCCGACGGCGTGCAGGGACCATACCGCCTGACGGGGCTTTACAACGAAATAAATATTGTAATTCTTTCGGGTTCTGAAAAAGTTTACGTTGACGGAGTCCAGATGACGCGCGGCGAGCAGGCGGACTATGTCATAGATTACGGTCTCGGGCAGATTACGTTCACCAATAAGCGTTTGATTACAAACGCGTCGCGTATTATCGTCGACTTCGAATACTCCGACAGAAAATACAGCCGGACGCTTATGGTCGCGAATACCGGATACAGGTTCTTCGAGAAAAAACTTCTCGTTAATATTTCATACCTGAACGAAACTGACAACGAAGACAAGACAATCGATTTCACGCTTTCAGATTCGGACAGGGTGGCGCTTCAGAACGCCGGCGCGGATAAATTCAAGGCTACACGTTCGGGAATTACTTTCGTCGGGCGCGATTCGCTAAACAGGGCGCTCGGCTCTTATATCAAAGTCGATACACTTATCGGAGGCGCGAATTATTCGTTCTACAGGTTCGCTCCCGGAAACGACAGTTCACTATATCAGGTCACATTCTCCTTTGTCGGTCAGGGCAGGGGAGATTACAACAGCGTAAGCACTTACCAGTATAACTTCGCAGGAATAGGGCAGGGCAGTTACGCGCCGATTATTTTTCTTCCGATACCTACTTCGTACCAGATAGCGGGCGTAAGCCTTGATTATTCCTTCGACAAGAAAAGGGATTTTTACATCAAAATGGAATCGGCTGTATCCATTTTCAATCAAAACAAGTTTTCGCTTTCCGACGTGAAGAAGACAGGACCCGCGTTAAACGGGGAGGCGGGATTCAGGAAAACGAATTTGAAATTATTCGGCATCAACTTTGATAATATTTCTCTTTCCTACAAGGAAAGATACATTGACAAAAAATTCGTAACGCTCGACAGGATTAACTCCGCGGAATTCAACAGGGACTTCGATCTGTCAGACACTACGACGGCAACTGAAAATTACAGGGACGGAAATCTTGTAGTCGCGCCCGGCAAACTTCTCCGTTTTCAGGGGGATTTCGCGCAGTTGCTGCGCGGCGGATTCTTTAACTCTACAAGATTTTCGGGACTGTTCGGATTTAATAATACCGACGCGGCGGGTTATGATAAAAAACTTCCGACGCTTAAATATACTGCAGAAAATATAAGCAGCAGTAACGATAACTACCATACCGCGGGAGAATGGTTTAAGCAGAGCGCGTATCTCGGATACAGGAAATTTTTCGGCGACGATAAAAGCCAGAAATTTATAGAAATCTCAGCGTCGATGAATAATGAAAACAGAAAGTCGTCTCTGCATACTACGACTGCCGACAGTCTTCTTGCGGAGAGTTTCGCTTTCCTTGAAGTAATTCCGAAAATATCGCTCAACAATATCGCGAATTTCACCTTTTTCTCCGAATTCAATTACAGAAAAGACGACGCGCCTTTCGCCGGAACGATTACGAACATGTCGAATTCATTCACGCAGAGATACGGACTTGTTTATGCCGGCACGGGCTGGTTCAACGCGGACGCGGATGTCGCGATAAGAAAGAGAAATTATTCGGAGCTATTCTCGAGTTCGGATAACCAGAGCAATAAATCGGTACTCGTCAATTCGCGGCTTCGCTTTATGCCCCTTAACGGCGCCGTTATGGCGGACGCGCTGTATTCGGTCACGAGCGAGAGGACGGCGGTGGTACAGAAACTGTTCGTGCTCGTTCCGGTCGGACAGGGAAATTATATTTACCTCGGCGACCTGAATCATAACGGCATTCAGGACGAGAACGAATTCCAGTTGACCAACTACGACGGAAATTACATAAAACTTAATATCCCTACGGATACATATTTCCCGACAGTGGACCTGAAAACTTCTCTGAGGTTCACTCTGAAGCCATCAAAGTATTTCTTCTCGACGGGAAACAGCATCTTTGCGGCGATATACAACAACTTCTCCACCGAAACGTATCTTCGCGTCGACGAAAAAAGCAAAGACCCGAACACCGATAATATTTATTTCATGCATACAAGCACGTTCCTGAACGATTCAAACACAATAGCGGGTACGCAGCTGCTTCAGCAGGATGTATTCTTTTTCGAAAACAATCCCGAGTATTCATTCCGTCTGCGTTTCATACAGTCGAACAGCATGAATCAGTACAGTTCAGGGAACGAAAGAAACCTGAACATACAGCGCTCGGCAAGAATGCGTCTCGGGCTTACGAAGGACGTAACGATGCAGTTCGAGTTCATTACAAAAAATGACAGGAATATCGCTCCGGTGAACTCTGTGCGCAACAGGAATATATCATCGTATAATATCAATACGGATATGGCATACAGGCCGATACAGAGCATTGAAAGCGGCATCCAGTTAAACTTTTCAAAAGCCGACGATTTTTATCCCGTAAAGGCAACCACCGCGAGCATAAACCAGCAAATACTGAGGTTTATTTATTCGTTCGTCTCGTCGGGAAGAATCCGCCTCGAAATAGAAAGAGACGAAGTCATAATGAATCTTCCCGATAACAATTTCCCATACGAACTGACCAACGGAAGGCCTTCGGGCAAGAGTTACTATTGGCGCGCCTTTTTCGATTACAGCATAAGCAAGAACATACAGGCATCGGTGAATTATGACGGCAGGTCGGAAGGCAGTAAGCAGGTGATACATACGGGGCGCGCGCAGATAACAGCGTTCTTCTAATCTTTTAAGAGCAGAAGTTAGTAGTTATCCCGACAAGTCGGGACGCACAGAACGCGGAAGTTAGTAATTAGAAGAGAGCAAGAGCAGTTCAACATTTACGAAAAATTGTAATATTTGATTCTTGATTTGAATTTTTGATTTTTTATATTTTATTTTTGATATCAAACAAAACAATATCTTGAAAAACTCAATTTCTTCAATAATGTTCTTTGTTGGCGGCGCTATATTCCTGACACTAAGCGCGCTGCAGTACTTTGCGGATTACCCTCATCCCACTGCAATGCTCACTCTTGGTATAGCATTTATTGCGATAGGTTATGCAATGAGGTCAAAGTACAAGAAGGAAAACAAGGGCGAAAAGATAGATTGAGGATTTGACGACACAATGTCTCCTTTCCAAACCCCTGTACGCCTCGGCGTATCTTCGACTTGGGAAGGCAAATGACATTATTGGTGATTCCCAAACTGGAGTTCGCCACAGCGAATCTTTGACTTGGGAATCAGAGAAAGAAATACATATATATTTGATTTTTCTATGCCTCTTTCTTCCTGTCCAGCGCGTCCGTCACCTTCCCGTACACCAGTAAAGCGATAGCGGCAGTCATTCCTATTGCAGCGAAATAATACCATATGTAATAAGCCTTGTCGTAAGCGTGAGCCAGCATATCGGGTGAAAGCGCAGCAGGGTCGGGGCAGTATGCCGTCAGCAGATATCCCGATATCCCGAATCCGAGAAGCGATGAAAGAAATGTGTGGAGATACGAGAACCCCAGGTACATACCTTCCTCTCCTTTCGGCGCCTGCAGAGAAAAGAACTCAAGGTAACGCGGGGATATGAAACACTCAGCAAGTCCCTGAAATATTATTCCGATAATGAGCATAACAGTAATCGGATGCGCAGTGAACAAGCCGAAAAACGAAACCGAGGTTCCCGTGTAGTGCTCGAGGAGTTTGCTCGACGCCATGCACAAAGCCGAAACAGGCATTATGAACATCCCGACGCTCATAGAATACACCGCGCGAACCTTCTTCATCAGATGGGTAATGAAATAAACGGATATCACAACGACGAACGGGTTCACGTTGGCAATCCATTCGGGCGACGCCGACTTGCCGACGGTTCGCAGTATGTACTTCGGCATTGTCGCGTATAACTGCTGCTGTATAATCCAGAATCCGGTGACTATTACTATAAGTGTTATGAGTCTTTTGTTCGTGATTACTTTCAGGAATCCCTTCCAGACCTCGCCGAGTTTCTTTCCCTCCTTGATTATGCCGACGTTCTTATAAAATATTATCACGACAACAAGCGCGATTAGCGTCATGAACGCGGAGTAAATATTAATATACTCAACGCCGAGTGTAATTCTCATCGGATAGGCGATTGTCTTTCCGAGAAACGCGCCGATATTTACCATGCCATAGAAAATGGAATAACCTTTCGCCCTTGTAGATTCCGTTGTTACTTTCGCTATGGTTCCCGTGATTATCGATTTTATAAAAGCGCCGCCCAGCATGACAATCATAAGCGCGGGTATAACGGTCATTTTGTACGGAAGAACTCCGAGCGTAAAATATCCGATTGTAAGCAGAGAGAATGAAAGTATAATCCCTTTCCTGAACCCAATCTTGTCGGCATATGCTCCTGTGAAGGGCGGAAGGAAATAAAGTCCCGCGGAGAATACGCCGCTTATCCATGCCGCCCAGATATCATCGAATCCGACTACTGTTGTCAGATAAAGTGTAACGGCAATAAAGAATCCGTAATACGCCGCTCTCTCAAAGAGTTCGACGGTGTTCGCTGTCCAGAACGCTCCGGGATATTTTTTTTCTCTCATTAAATTATTTAAATGTTTATCTAAAATACCTAAAAAGTAACTCATTTTTGAGTTTTTTCGTCTTCTAAATATTACTTAAATGATATTTAGTTTTCTGAATTTTTCATATATTTACAGGTATTACAAAATTAACTCTACCTTAACTTATGAAGTACAAATTAACCATTTTGCTTCTGGCGTTATCTATTGCCTTCTCTCTCTCCGGTTTATTGAAGGCTCAGATAAGCGTACAGGGCACACCTTACAGCGTTAAAGCTCAAAAACTGAACGAGGTTCAGCAAAATACCATGCCCTCTTTTGATGTAGATAAGATGAAAAGGGAAGATAACTTTGAATCTCAGTTCAAGGATATTCCCCCGAGATTCGGCAAGGATTTCGATGTGAATATCGGTTTTACCAATTCAGGGACATTCGACCTCATGCCCGACGGCACGAAAATATGGAGAGTCTCCATAAAATCCGCGGGCGCGATTTCGATTAACCTGATATTTAATAAGTTCTATCTTCCGAAAGGCACAAGCATGTTTGTTTACAACACTGACAAGAGTCATGTACTCGGCGCTTTTACGGAAATGAACAACAACGAAAACCATTTATTCTCTACGGCTCCGGTCAAAGGGGATGAAATAATAATAGAATACAATTCACCCGCTTACGTAACCGAACAGCCTGAGATAAACGTTTCGAAGGTAATTCACGGATATCAGAACATATTCAATATTCTGAGACAGAAGGACTATGCCGGTTCCGGAGCGTGCAACCGGAACGTTATCTGTTCGGAAGGCGATCCGTACCGCGACCTGATTCGTTCGGCAGTATTGCTTCTTACTTCATCGAATACAAGGTTCTGTTCGGGTTCGATGGTAAACAATACAAGGTTTGACGGCACTCCTTTTATGCTTACTGCTAACCACTGCTGGGATTCATCACAGCCGACATGGATAGTCATGTTCAAATACGAAGCCCCAACCTGTCCTAATCCGGGCGGCGACGGACCTCTTACGTATACGATTTCGGGAACAACACTTTGCGCAAAGAATTCAGCGTCGGATTTCTGCCTTGTGAAACTTTCAAGCAGACCTCCCACGAATTATAATGTATATTACAGCGGATGGAATCATTCAAACGTTCCTCCTACAAACGGTATATGTATTCATCACCCTGACTGTGATGTTAAGAAAATATCTTTTATAACTACGCCATTTACGCCGACTACATACAACAATCCAGTAATCCCCGGAGACAGTTCGCACTGGCACGTAGTTTGGTCTCAGATAGCAAGCACAGGGCTTACCCCTGTTACTGAACCCGGCTCTTCCGGTTCTCCGCTATATAATCAATGGAATCAGGTTGTCGGTCAATTGCACGGCGGACCTTCGTCCTGTACGGCAACGGACAAATCGGACTACTACGGAAAATTCGACCGCTCATGGACCGGCGGCGGTTCATCCTCGACACGACTAATGGACTGGCTCGATTCCGCTAACACGGGCGTTATGTTCATCGGCGGCTATGACCCGAATTCAGGACCGCTCAGCGCTTACAATCTGCAATCTCCCGCGGCAGGGGTAACGATAACATCAATAGCGGGTTCATCGGCAACTACGTCTTTTAACTGGGACACAGCAAGCGCCGCGGCAACATACAAATGGATTTTCGGAAGTTCGCTTCCGGCAAGACTTCTTACCGTTCCTGTAACAACAAGGCCATGGACGGTTACATTAGGACAACTTGACAATTATCTCGCAAGCATAGGCGTCGCGCAGGGCAATTCTATCAGCGGCAGTTGGGACGTTTGGGCGTTCAGGAACAACATGCCCGCGAACGATTCGCTTAAAGCCGCGAACGGTCCGAGGACGATTACATTCACAAGGTATAAACCTGTTCTATCGGCATTCAACCTTGTTTCGCCTTCAAGCGGTTCAAGGATTGTTTCTATGTCAGGAAGTACCGCACCGGTAGTATTTAACTGGACAAAGACGGCTCCTGCGACACTTTATAAGTTCTTCTATGCTACGCCGGATTTCAGCAATCAGGCGAATATCAGAATAAGATTCACTGCTGATAACAACGGCTTTGACAGCACAATTACAAGAACAAGCGGCAACATTGATTCAATTCTCGCTTCGATGGGTCTCGCCGCAGGCGATTCGACGGTCGGACAGTGGAGAGTTTACGCGTACAGCGGAACTGATTCACTTGCATCCACTCAGACGAATGCCATTACTTTCAAGAGGGCTCCGCTCGGCAATATAATAATCGGCACAGGTACGACATCCTGCTCATACCCGTATTATACTTTGTACATGGATTCCAGAACGCAACTTCTTTACAGAAGCAGTGAAATTCTCGCGGCAGGCGGCAACGGAAACCTGATTACAAGAATCGGCTTCAACGTACTGAGCGTTGGTTCTCCGGTTATGAACGGATTTACAATTAAAATGCAGAACTACAGCGGTTCCGACATTACTGGCTGGGTTACAACCGGAAACTGGGTGACTGTCTATGCTCCTACCTCTCCCTA
The DNA here is from genome assembly GCA_021286895.1 of Bacteroidota bacterium. Lineage (GTDB taxonomy): Bacteria > Bacteroidota > Ignavibacteria > Tepidaquicellales > Tepidaquicellaceae > CAIKZJ01. The sequence continues at coordinate 12,230 of JAJTBN010000059.1, forward strand.
TGCCCCTGCGGCAACAGGATGGCAGTACATAGACCTTTCGACTCCGTTCCCGTACAGCATCAACAGCAACCTGCTGATAGAAATCTGTTATCATAATACCTCATGGAGTTCAAATTCGACTGTAGCAGGAACGACTGTTACGGGGACCGCGGCTTACCACTACCACGTGGATAACAGCAACGGGTGCTCTATGACAGGTACTAATACTGCAACCGCGAGACCGAACATTTCGCTTACAATGAACCTTGCGACGGGACTCGGAAACCATAACGGACTTTATCCGCGCGCGTTCGAACTGGCGCAGAACTATCCGAACCCGTTTAACCCCGTTACAAAGATTAATTTCGCGATTCCGCATGAAGCCAATGTCACACTCAGGGTGTACGACATGCTCGGCAGGGAAGTGAAAACTCTTGTCAACGAACATAAGGGCGCGGGATTCTTCACGGTCGATTTCGACGCGTCGGAATTCGCCAGCGGCGTTTACTTCTATAAACTCGAAGCGGGCGAATACAGGGACATTAAGAAAATGATACTGGTGAAGTAATATAAAGATTAATATTCATAACAAAGGGCTGCTGTAAGGCAGCCCTTTGTGTTTGTGGGATATTTGAAAGATAGTTATTTGTCGCCTCGAAGATATTTTAGCCTTGCTTTGTTGCCTGTGAAATTTGATTGAATTACTGTTCTGAAATTCTTATAATTGATTCTATTCATTATCTGGTTCCTTTTATTATGTTATTAAATTAGTGGTTTAATTATATAACATTTTTGGAACCAGATTTATTTTTTTCTAACTAAAAATTGTCGTGTACATAGATTGAATTATCATTTACCAAATTGTTATTGCATTTTGTTTTTCTGTTTCATAATTTCATACATATTTAATACATTTAAATATTTTTTAAATAAATTAAAGGCATAAATATAAAATTTATCTAACTGTTTTTATTTTTTAAAATAAACAATTAGGAGGTATTTATGCCGAAATCCAGAATCTTTAGAACATTTTTATTCCTTACTATTCTTTCTCAAATCTTATCGACCTTTTCTGCTTCTGCTCAGGAAAATAAGAAATCCGGATTCTTAATATCAGCAAATATCGGCGGTAATTATTTGCTTGAACTTGACGGGAAAAAGAATACTGGAACAGACTACAGTCTAAGTACCGTAGTTTTTGAATTCGGTTACAGAGCGAATAATTATAACGAATTTGGTATTTGCGCGGGAAAATATACGGATACTTATCCGTACCTGAAAGTAGTGAGCGGATACGTGAACGGAGATACGCTTTATACATATTATCAGGCTCCGATAGAATATGATTGGATAGGTCTTTATTATAAATTCCATCTTAGAAATATTCTTTCCGGCGGTGTTCGGATAGGGCATATGAGCGGAAGCGAAACCTATCAAGAAATATCGGTAGGAAAAGACTTCAATATTCTTGAAAAAATAAGCGCAAGAACTTCGGTTTATTATGGAATTGTTACGCATGATATGTTGAACTTTTCGGAAAAAAACCCTCAGCACACTTTCGGAGCAACTCTCGGACTTATTATTAATCTTTGATTGGTATGAATTGAGATGCCGGTATTGAGAAAATAATTATCTTTTTTTCGCTTAATCTGAATACGAATGAAAAATTTCTATTCGAAAGTTTTTTTCTGCTGTAATTCTGTGATTTATTCAAAAGCCGATACGCCCCGGGAATTCACAATAGTCGATCGGTTGTATGTCGATTAAAATTCAGGCATTTATCCGATTTAGAGTAATAATTAAAAATAGATATCGCCCGATGCTCGGGCTTATCGTATGAGGTGTTTTTTTGATACCAATATTCCGCCTGCTTCGCAGGCTAAAAATCCGGATATTCGTTTTATTACCGCTAAATCGCCTTGTTACGAAGCCGGGGCTTCGTAACAAGTAAAAAGAACAGGTTTAATTTTCAGCTTGCTATTTTTAAGATATTACTTTTTATCCCCATATTGCGTCTTGATTCCCGCGTTCGCAAGACCTTATGTTTAAAATGGTAAGTCTCAAAAGTATTTTATAAATTAGTTTTTCG
>JAJTBN010000060.1 GCA_021286895.1 Bacteroidota bacterium
AATTCTTTGTGATTCTTTGTGAACCAATTATATAAATTAGTAATCCCGGCTGAAAATTTTTAATCCGTTTTAATCTGTGAAATCCGCGGCAGAAAAAATAATAAAAATTATTAATTTCGAATTCGCGTCAATTAGCGGCTTAACATTTTAAATCCGTGGCAGAAAACTAAAGAAAAAAAATCTTTGTGTCCTTCGTGAATTCTTTGTGATTCTTTGTGAACCAATTATATAAATTAGTAATCCCGGCTGAAATTTTTTATTCCGTGCCAATCCGCGGCAGAAATATTCGTCAGTAATAATTAGCGCCAATTCGCGGCTATAGGTCTTTCAGTTAGCGGCAAAAATTCTCACAGCGTGATAATATCTTCCCTCGAAGAATTCATATATTATTCATGTAAACTCGTATTGGAAAATGGTACCATGAATGACATACTCATTATTTATCTAACTGCCTGTTTATGCTTGTTTTATGAAAATAAAATGACACTTTTGAATAAAATGACACATTGTTTAATTATTTTGATGTTTAATTTGATGTTTTATCAATATAATTTCTTGAATCAACATGTCATTTCCGCCGGAATATGACATTATTTTGACACTTAACATATCAATTAATTATTGTCGGATAATCTCAAAATATATCAGGCGTCAGCCGGCTCGGGCAAGACAAGAACTCTCGTCAAAGAGTATCTCGCAATCGCCCTTTCCAACCCGTCGGCTTATAAAAGCACTCTTGCCATTACGTTCACTAACAAGGCGACCGAGGAAATGAAATCCCGTGTCGTCGATTACCTTATCGCGCTTTCTTCCGGCGGCGAAACAGGACTCGCCTCCGAACTTAAAGACGAACTCAACAGCAAAGGTAAAAAAGTAAACGATGAAGATATCAAAATCCTCTCAGTTGAAGTGCTGAAAAATATTCTCCATGATTACTCGAATTTCCATATAAGCACAATCGATTCCTTCTGCATAAAAGTACTTCGCTCCTTCGCCAAAGAACTCGGACTCCCCGTAGGATTTAATATCGAACTCGATTCCGGTAAAGTTCTTGAGGATATTTCCTCCAAACTGCTCGATAAAATCGGCTCGGATGAAGAACTCACAAAGTACTTCGACGATTACATACTGTATAAACTCGGCGAAAGCGGCTCGTGGAATGTTGCCGGCGATATAAATGATATCGGCTCGCAGATTTTCAGCGAAGAATACTGGCGTAAGAAAATCGAATCGAACGACGACGTTTACGGCGACAGGAATAAAACAGCGGCGCTCATTAAGGAAATAAATAAAATAAAATACTCTTTCGAGAATTATTTCGAATCGAATGCGAAGGAACTCGTTACCCTGATTGAAGATGCCGGTCTCGGCCATCTGGACTTTGAAGGCAAATCAAGAGGCGCTTATGCATATCTTCAGAGAATTCTAAATAAGTTTGAATACGCGCCTTACGATTCAGTGCGAAAAGTCATAGCGAAAGACGCGGATTTTATTAAGACGAAAGCCGCATGCGCGCCGCTGATTAACAGAACCGTGAGAGAGATGATAATGTATTACGACGGAAATCTCAAAGCCTATGTTACGGCGAACGCGGTTATCAAGACCATTTACAGCATCGGTATTTTTTCCGATCTCGTGAATCTTCTCGATGAATACAGAAGAGAAAACCGCGTGTTGGTTTCGGCCGATGTAAACAACCTTCTCCGTACGCTTATATCAGATGACCTTTCGCCGTTCATTTATGAAAAAATCGGAACGCGCATACGCAATATTATGGTCGATGAGTTTCAGGATACCTCGCGATTCCAGTGGAATAACCTGAAACCCCTTGTCATCAACGCTCTGAGCGAAAAGAATTCCGCGCTTATAGTCGGCGACGTTAAACAGTCGATTTACAGATGGAGAAACGGAGATATGCGCCTGCTTCTCGAAGGAGTAGAAAAAGACCTTTCCGCTTTCCGGAACATGCTTTCTAAAGAAACACTGAGCACAAATTACAGAAGCCATAAAAATATTGTCGATTTCAACAACCGGTTCTTCCTGAGTCTCGCGGAGAATATTTCAAGCGGTGATGATGTTTTAACGGACGATTATATCGCCGAATCGTATGAAGAAAAAGCGCTTGTACAGATAAATAACGGGAAGAAGAATGACGGTTACGCCGGCATAAGAATATTCCCGAACGTTAAGGGAAACGAAATGAGCACGGATGAACAGTCGGGTGTTTATACGAAGGAAATTCTCGATGAACTCGATGCAGACGGCTATTCGCCCTCGGATATTCTCGTGCTTGTCCGTACGGGAGAAGAAAGTATTTCAATATCAAACGTGATTTCATCGAAAGGCTTCGACGTAGTTTCCGAAAAATCGCTTCTCGTTAATAATTCTCCCGCGGTCAGGATGATTGTCTGTCTCCTGAAATATATTTCCGACCATAAAGATATGCTCTCAAAAACAGGAGCGCTGTATAACTACTGCCTCCTTAATCCTGAAAAAGGAGAAGCGGCGAAAATTCTCGAAGGGAGCGCTGAAGAGACCGATAAAGCGTTCGCCGGTATTATGCCCGCTGGGTTTTTCGGGAAAAACAGAAGGTATATCAACCCCGTCCTGAACGAACTCGTTGTTTACGACCTTGTGGAGCATCTGATAAATATCTTTGAACTTCATAAGAAAGCGGACCCATACATCGTAAAGTTTCTCGATGCCGCGTATAAATATTCCAGAGAAAATGACGCCGATGTAGTTTCTTTTCTCGAATACTGGGAGAAAAACGCTGACAAACTCTCGATTGATACCCCGGAAAACGCCGGCGGTATAAGGGTTATGACGATTCATAAGGCAAAAGGACTACAGAGCAGGGTAGTCATAATTCCGTATGCAAACTGGGACCTCGATGCAAGCGGGAACCGCTCAAGAATGTGGGCTTCCGCGGATGAAGACCCGTTCAACAAAGCATCCGGGTTTTATGTGAAGACGCAGAATGACCTTGCGGAGTCATATTTCTCTGATGACTACGATACCGAATGCGCTCTTACGCGTCTCGATAACTTGAATCTGCTCTATGTGGCTTTTACGCGCCCGTCGGAACGCCTGTATGTTAACGTTCCCCTGAAAAGAAATCAGAGCATAGCAAACCGCATAGAGAGTGTTATAAAAAATAATCCCGCGTTTTCAGGTTACATTAAAGGCGATTTTTTCGCTTACGGTGTGAAGAAAAAAGCGGCCGAACTGATGCCCGCGAAAGAAGAACAGAAGAACGGTCTTGCGGAACTTGAAGAGATTGTTTCGGGACTTTGGTACAGAAAAACCGTAATCAAACCGTCATACAGAAAACTTAAGACCGAGCAGCAGCACGTCGTGAAAATCAACAGGGGCGTGCTTGTACATGAATTGCTCTCGGGAATCGGCACATCGGCCGATATTGACGGCTGTATAAAATCCGCGCATTTAAGCGGACTGATTTCAGCCTCCGAAACTGACGAATATAAAAATATTCTTGAAAGCATTGTGAATGATGACGCCGTCAGGGAATGGTTCTCCGGAGCAGGTATTGTGATGGCGGAAACCGAAATTCTAACGAAGGAGGGTAAGACTCTACGGCCCGACAGAGTTGTGATTGACGGGAATGACGCCGTAATAATCGATTACAAAACGGGAAGGGAACGCGGCGAAGATAAAGAGCAGCTTGATGAGTACGAATCCGTTCTCAAGCAGATGGCTTACGGAAACGTGAAAAAGTTTTTGCTGTATATCGGCGACTATGAAGGGAAAATTATGAAAGTGAGGGAAGTGTGAAGGCTGATTTTATTAAAAATACGGCGGAACTGATTTTTGACAGGCACAAAGAATCGTTAAAGGATATCGCGGTTGTGTTTCCCTCGCGCCGCGCCGGAATGTATTTCAAAAAGGAATTGTCGGAGTTGCTTGATACACCAGTCTGGTCTCCTTCTGTTTACAGCCTTAACGATTTTGTGTCCAAATTCTCGGAACTTGAAACCGCGGATACCCTTACACTCGTGTTCGAACTGTACGGACCTTATTCAAAACATCTTGAGGCGGAATCTTTCGATGAGTTTTATCCGTGGGGCGAAATGCTGCTCAAGGATTTTGACGTTATCGATAAGTATCTCGTGAATTCTGATTTGCTTTTTAGGAGCATTAAGAATGAAAAAGAAATCGAACAGACTTTTCCGATTGAAGTTGTCGAGCAGGTGAAGACCTTCTGGAGCAGCGTTATAAACCTTAAACAACAGAACGAATACAGGGAAAAATTTCTTAACATCTGGGAAAACCTTAACAGCATTTATAAGAGTTTTAGGGAGTCGCTGCTCGCGAAAAAAATCGCTTACGAGGGACTTTCGCTGCGGCATCTGTCGGAAAATATCGGAAGCATTGGTTTCGCGTACAAGAAAATTTATTTCGCAGGATTCAATTCTCTCAGCAGGTGCGAAAGGAATATAATCGAATATCTTAAAGGAAAAAATATCGGCGAAACACTGTGGGACGCGGATAAGTACTTCGTTGATGACGCTAAACAGGAAGCGGGATTCTTTATTAGAAAAAACCTGAAATATTTCGCGGGAGATAATAAGGATTCGGGTCTTCAGCAGGCTGAATCATCTCTTTTGACCGGACATAAGAACATACGCGTTACAGGCTCTTCTCTCACGTCCGGAATGGTGAAATCGTTCGGCATAGAACTGAAAAAATTCCTCGCCGATAATCCGGGCGCTGCGAAAAACACGGCTGTTGTTCTTCCCGATGAAAACGCTCTGCTCCCCGTTCTGTATTCCCTTCCCGATAACGCCGAAGGGATAAATATCACGATGGGGCTGCCTTTCCGCTCGACCCCGCTTTTCGCTCTTGTCAGGATAATACAGAAACTTCAGTCCGGGAAAATATTCGAAAAAGGAAAATATAAATTTTATCATGAGGATGTCATCAGGCTCCTTCTGCATCCATATATTAAATACCTCGCGCCCGACAAAATATTTCCGTTTATCAGGGACATAAAGGAAACTAACATTGCGTTCGCGGAGCCGCGGCAGGATTTTATAAAATCGCTTGAGGAAGGGACTTCGAAAGACATTCTCGAACTTCTCTTTAAGCCGGTGTATGAGGTGAAAGACATAATGGAATATATTTCATCAGTCTGTGATTTGCTCATGCTGAAGACAGAAGAGACCGCGGGAAGCAGCGAGAATAAAATGTTCCAGTTGGAATATCTCTATTTCCTGAGCGCTAACCTTAACCGGCTGATGGATATTATAGAAGAAAAAAATATTACCCTTAATCAGACTACTTTCTGGAACCTGCTTGTTCAGCAGCTTAACTCGTCCCGCATCGTTTTTACGGGAGAGCCGATGATAGGGCTGCAGGTGATGGGACTGCTCGAATCAAGGAACATAAAGTTCGAAAACATATTTATACTTTCTATGAATGAAGGCGTCATGCCTGCGGGGAATACTTTCAACAGTTACATTCCCTATAATCTCCGCAAGGCATTCGGTCTTCCTACTTACGAAGAAAACGACTCTATAAACGCGTATCATATTTATTCTCTTATATCGAAAGCGGAAAATGTTTTTCTGTTCTACGATACTGAAATCGGAAGCGAGGTTAAGGAAAAAAGCAGGTATATACTGCAAATTGAAAACGAACTTCGGAACACGAACAGAAATATTGAATACTCCCGCGGCATAGCGACTTTTAAACTAAGCGCCCATCCCGCGAACGATATAGTGATTAAAAAAGATAAGGCTCTGCTTGAAAAATTAAAGGAGAATGTCGTGAGGCTCTCGCCGAGCGATCTGAACGCTTATATAAACTGCACACTCCAGTTCTATTTTAAGAAAGTGCTGAAACTCGGCGCGGAGGAAAAAGTTGAGGAGGTTCTGAGCGCCGCTTCCTTCGGCACCCTTTTCCATGAGATTTTACAAAATCTTTATAAGCCGTACAAAGATAAAACTATAACCGTTAACGATTTAAGCGATATCGCGGATAATGTAAATAACAGTTTCGACAAAATCTTCGGCGACGTACTATTCAAAAACGATAAACTAAAAAATCTTAACCTTGCCGAAAAGGGGAGAAATACGCTTTACAAATCGGTGCTCGAAAAACTCGTTAACCGATTTCTCGACGCCGAGAAAAAACGGGCTCCTTTCAAAGTCTTAGAACTTGAAAAATGGCTGAGCAGTGAAATTACTTGCGAATCTGACGGCACGGAACTTAAAATTGAAATCGTCGGAAAAGCCGACAGGATTGACGAAGCGGAAAACACAATCGTGGTGATTGACTATAAGACAGGGGATTCGAAGTTAAGGGCTTTTAAGAACGACGATAAGTTTTATGAGAATCTGTTCGCAAACCCCGATTACAAGTACAACTTCCAAACGCTGTTCTACGCGTATATGATGTATCTTGCGAATGACATCTCGCGTATAAACGCGGGCATATACGCTATGAAGGAAATATCCACGGGAGGACTGCAGTTGATGGCCGAAAAATTCTTCGACCCGGAAGATGTTAAACTGTTCGGCAGCGGACTGAAAAATCTTATAGACGGAATATTCAGCAGCGAAAATATGTTCGAAAAAACAAATGAAGTAAAGCGGTGTGAATACTGTGATTATAAAAGTATCTGCGGCAGGTAATATTACGACGGCAGTGTGAACGTGAATCTTGTGCCTTTTCCTTCCTCGCTTTCCGCCGAAATATGCGAGCCGTGGAGTTCGAGTATATGCTTAACGATTGAAAGCCCGAGCCCGCTGCCCCCAACGTCGCGCGAACGTGTTTTGTCAACCCTGTAAAATCTTTCGAATATTCTCGGGAGGTCTTCCTTCGGTATTCCTGCTCCCGTATCCTCAACCGTAATCACCACGTTTCTGTCCTCTTTTCCCGCGGTAACTGTGACGGTACCGTCTTCGGGTGTGTACTTAATCGAATTGTCAATTAAGTTTACGAGTACCTGCTTGATTCTCTCGCTGTCCGCCAGCACCGACGAACTCTCCTTTAGTTCAGAATCGAATTTCAGAGTAACCTTCCTCTTTTCCGCTAACCCCTGAAGTTCTTGCATAGTCTCCTGAATCAGATGATTTATCGGAAAGAATCTTTTGCTCAGTTTCATCCCCGCTTCAAACCTTGAAATACTGATAAGGTCGTCGACAAGCGACTTAAGCCTGTTGCTCTGGTTAAGCGCCTTGTTCAGGAAATCCATGTTGACATTGTCGTCGTGAATTGCTCCGTCCGAAAGCGTTTCAAGCGAAAGTTGTATCGCGAAAATCGGGGTGCGCATTTCATGCGCCACGTTCCCGAGAAATTCGTTCCTGTTGACCTTGAAAACCTTCGCTGTGTTCAGTTCGGCAAGAAGACGGGCGATAATCCCGTCAAACGCTTCGGCGATTTCGGTTATCTCTTTTCCCAAAGGGAAATTCTTTCTTAATTCCGAAAATGATTCCCTTATCTCGACGACTGCCTGAATCTTCTCGTCGTATTCTTCAAGTTTTTCCGTGTTCTTCCGGATTTTATCAGAAGTGCCTGAAAAGCTGTATGAGACCGCCGAAAGAAACCGGAAGTTCAGCGCCGCGGCTACTATCAGAATTAGAAATACCGCTATAAGAAACGTAATGACAACTCCGGTTCCGGATGAAATTAAAATAAATGAAGCGGCGAGAATTACCGGAAGTGTATAGACGAAAAGTTTTAAAAGGTAAGGAAATTTTTTCATGCTACGTTATTCAGCGTTAAATCTGTATCCCAGACCTTTAATGGTTTCAATGTAATCGGCGTAATCTCCGAGTTTTTCCCTGACCTTTGCCACGTGAACGTCTATCGTCCTGTCGACAACATAAATGTTTTCTCCCCAAATATGGTTCAAAAGCACGTCGCGCGAAAGAACTTTACCCCTGTTTGACAGAAGAAAATGCAGCAGTTGAAACTCTTTCTTCGGGAAGAATACATCCTCGCCGTCAATCTTTACGGTGTGCGCGACGGTATCGACTTCAAGTTTCTTGAACTTGACATACTCATCCGTTTTTATCGTCTTGTCTTTTTCCATGTAAGCCCTGCGTATCACGGATTTTACGCGTGCAATGACTTTTCTCGGAGATATGGGCTTCTGTATGTAATCGTCCGCGCCCAGTTCCAGCCCGATTATCTCGTCAATTTCGTTTTCCTTCGCCGTTAGAAATACAACGGGAAGCCCGGATGTGGCGGTGCCTGTCTTGAGTTTTTTGCAAACGTCGAAGCCGTTCATTTCCGGCATCATGATGTCGAGCAGTACGAGGTCAGGCTTGTCTTTCGCCGCTCTTTCAAGAGCGTCTTTTCCGTTTAAGGCGGTTATTACGGAGAATTCCTTCTCCTTTTCAAGGTTGTATTTCAGCAGGTCTACAATGTCCTTTTCGTCGTCAACTACGAGGATTTTAAATTCCATCTTCTTTTTTTCCATAAACCTACTTACCCTATGTTAAGAAATGAATAATTTATTGTTAAGAAATTATTTAAAAATAATTTCCTTTCCGGCTTTTGCCGACTTGTAAACCGCATCGATAACTTCCATTACAGCGAGCGCTTCCTTTCCTGTTGAAATAGGCTGGTGCGTCCCCTTAATTGAACCTAAAAAATAATTAAGTTCGGTTTCAAAACTGCTTTTGTAGTTGGACGGCGCTATCTTAATGTTCTTCGGGGTGATGTCGAATACCTGCTGGTTTACCATCTTGCTTATTCTCAGCGGGTTTATCGTCGCGCTGCCGTTCGTTCCGAAAACGTTGCAGTAGAAGAATTCGCCGCTGCGCAGGAAACTCCAGCTGACTTCGATTGTCAGACACGCTCCGTTTTTGAATTTCACGAAAGTGAAGTTGGAATCTTCGACTGTCTTTGAATTGTGTTTGTAGTTTACGGATGATACGCTTCTCACTTCAGGGAATCCGAGCATCCACATTCCGAGGTCGAGCATTACTATGCCGTTGTCCATCACTACGCCTCCGCCCGCCTTGTCCATCTCCGTGAACCACTTCTGGCCGGAACTCTGCTGTTTCAGCCATCCCGTTTTTACGTAAAATATTTCACCGAGTTCTTTTCCCTTTACGAAATTTCTCTGGAGCATAGAATCAGTCCTGAACCTGTTGTTCATGCCGACCATAAGCTGCTTCCCGCTCTTTTCGGCTGCGTTCACAATCTTTCGCGCCTCCGCGGCGTTAATTGCTATCGGTTTCTCTACGAACACATGCTTTCCCGCTTCAAGGCATTTTACAGCGCTCTCCGCGTGATTATCTGTTCTCGTCGCGATTACGACTGCTTCAATTTCGGGATTTTCCGCGAGCATCGTGTCGATATCCCTGTAACCTTTAGCGAAATTTTTCTTGCGCAGAAAATTCTTTACCTTGTTGAATTCCTTGTCGCAGATTGCGACTATCTCTGCGTCTCGGGCTTTTTCAAGAATTGGAAGATGCATTATCTGCGTGATTCCGCCAAGACCGGCGATTGCAACTTTGATTTTTTCCATAGGCATATGTGAAATTAAAATGTCAAGACACCCGAATCACATACTATCAACTTACGGCTGCTTCCTTCCGGACCTGACCGGGTTGGGCTGAATCGTATTGTTCGGGGCTTGACATACTCAATATAGTTAAGATGACTTAAACATTAAATACAAACCAAATAACCCAAGGACGATATTTACAAGCCACATTCCGAGGAACGGACTGACCAGGTCCCTGTCCGCCAGTTTTTCTCCGCCGATTAATGAAGCCCAGTATATGAGGAAAAATAACAGCGAAAATCCCGCCGCGATACCGAATCCGCCCCTTCTTACCCTGTATCCGAGCGGAGCGCCGATCAGCGCGAAAACAAGACAGGCGAACGGAATTGAGTATTTTTTGTAGATTTCTACCTCGTAAGAATCCATCTGCTTCTGCATCTGGAAATTCAACTGAATCTGGTTGCCTGCAAAATTCCATTTTGTTGTGACATTCTTAAAAACCCTGCTCAGAGAATCGTAAGCGGATGATGAAACCGCCCTTCCCGTATCCTGAACAGCGCCTCTGCTGAAAACTGTGTCCCTGAATTTTAATTTGAATAGATTGTCAACATCGGCGCAGACTCCCAGAATGAAATTGTCGTTATTCCTTTTTCTGTTCGCTTTCAGGCTGTCGACAACCACGTTCATTGCGCTTGCCGATAATTCCCTGTCGCCGCGCCCGAAAGCGTTGTCGGACGACTGCTGGAAACCGAATCCCGCCGCGTCGAGCGTGATTCTGTGATTCGTGAATTTTACCTTCCTGTACTTGTTAACGTAATCCTTCAGGTTCAACTGGTGTATCTCGCCGTCCTTCAGGTTCAGAACTATGTTCTTGAAATCATTTGTAAAACCGATGTCCCCGCTTTTCGCTGTGATGATGTTCCTGAAATCCGGACTAGAGTAATCATAAATGAAAACGCCCTCGATGTTATTGCTGTTCTCAAATGTCTTTCTTACCAGTATCCTCGCTCCGCCTATGTCGTCAGAAAATTTCCCCGCTTCAAGTATGAATGTGGGTTTGGTCCTCGAAATATCCTGCATTAGTATCCTTGCCTTATGATTCGCCTCCGGAAGCACGTCGTTGTTGAAAAGCACCATGAGGTAAGTGATTATTACGGCGAAGATTAATACGGGTATCATAAGTTTCTTCAGACTTATTCCACCCGCTTTCATAATAGTTATTTCATTCGCGGATGAAAGTCCGCCGAATGCCATCAGCGTCGAAACAAGCACCGCCATCGGAACCGCCAGAGTTACCATCCATGCAAGGTTCAGCGCGATTAACTGCGTGATTATCCACAGACTAAGGCCTTTTCCGACCAACTGGTCAATCGATTTGATTAAAAACTGAAAAAGGAACAGGAACATAAGCGTTCCAAGCGAGAACAGAAACGGTCCCGCGTGCGACTTAAGTATGTACCTGTATATAATCAATTATATTACTTTGTGTTTCTTTCCGACTTTTTCAAACGCCTTTATCGCTCTTTCAATGTGCGCTTTGTCGTGCGCCGCCGAAATCTGAACCCTTATTCTTGCCTGTCCTTTCGGAACTACAGGATAAGAGAATCCGACCGCGTAAATTCCTTCGTCGTATAAATCCTTCGACATCTGCGTTGCCAACTGCGCGTCGTTTTCGAATTTTCTGAACAGTACCGGAACTATCGGATGCACGCTGTCTATAATGTCGAAGCCGAGTTTCTTCATGTTGCTCCTGAAGAGAGCCGTGTTGTCTTCGAGTTTCTTAAGAAGATTTCCGCTGCTGCGTATTAAATCAAACGCTTTGATTGCCGCCGCGGCAATATTCGGCGCCAGAGTGTTTGAGAAAAGATACGGTCTCGACCTCTGCCTCAGCATATCTATAATCTCTTTTCTTCCCGTAGTGAAACCGCCCGAGGCGCCGCCCATGGCTTTTCCGAGCGTCGAGGTTATTATATCAACCTTTCCAAGCGAATTGCAGTATTCAATCGAGCCTCTTCCTGTCTTTCCTAAAAAACCCGTGGCGTGCGAATCGTCTACCATCACCATCGCGTCGTATTTGTTCGCGAGCTCTATGATTTCTTCTATCTTCGCGATATCGCCGTCCATCGAAAAAACGCCGTCCGTCGCAATCACGATGTTCTTCGCCGCGATCGGCATCGCTTCCAGTCCGGTGTGGTCCCAGATATCCGAGCCTTCTCGCGCGAGTTTCAGTTTCTGCTCAAGCGATTTCATGTCGGAGTGGTCGTAAATCAGCCTTCTTGCTTTGCAAAGACGTATGCCGTCGATTATGCTGGCGTGATTGAGTCCGTCGGTTATTATAACGTCTTCTGTTCCGAGTATCGATTCGAACAAACCGCCGTTCGCGTCAAAACACGAAGAGTATAAAATCGTGTCTTCCGTTTCGTAAAATTCTGAAACCTTTTTCTCCAATTCCTTGTGTATGTCCTGCGTTCCGCAGATAAATCTTACGGAAGCCATGCCGAACCCGTATTTGTCGAGCGCTTCGTGCGCCGCTGCGATAATTTCGGGATGGTTGGCAAGTCCGAGGTAGTTGTTCGCGCAGAAATTCAGCACTTCTCTTTCCGCGGAATCCGAGGGGTATCTTACGTCGATGTTCGCCTTCTGGTCCGAAAGAATAATTCTTTCTTCCTTATAAAGCCCCGCTTCTTTTATATTGGCAATTTCCTTCGCGAGGTCAAGTTTTGTTCTTATATACATAACTTTTTTGTAATTCTCCTATTATCTCAGTCTTAAAATTTTGAAAAAATACCAAAAATAAGCCTATAATATAAGTGCATAATTTGAAGGGAAACCGACAAAATGACTTAATATCAGTGGTCTATATATAATTCGATAAAATAAAAGATTTTCTTGCAAACGAACAATTAATACTTATCAATATTTGATATGTATTTTTGATTTTTGATATTTGATTCTTGATATTTTGATGGCGGACCTTGAAGGTATCTTAACTTTTGATAAAAAAACCGGACAGTTGCCTGCCCGGTCTTTTGACACCGTGAAGTATATTTTACATTCCGTACATATCTATTATTTCCTGTTTGGTCTTGTGAAGTATGTTGTACTTCTTTCCGACCTTCAAAAACGCTGCAAGCGCTTTTTCCAGATGGTGCATGTCGTGCGCCGCCGATAACTGAGTGCGGATTCTCGCCTGCCCTTTCGGCACTACCGGGAAGAAGAATCCTACCGCGTAAATGCCTTCATCATAAAGGTCCTTCGAGAAGTCCTGAGAGAGTTTCGCGTTGAAGAGCATTACGGGGACTATCGGGGTTTCGCCTTCTTTGATTATGAGGCCGCCTTCCGTTAGTCCTTTTCTCCAGAAGATTGTGTTCTGCTCGAGTTTGTCGCGCCTTTCGGTTGATTTTGAAATCAGGTCGAGTACTTTCAGCGCTCCTTCAACGACTACAGGAGCCACCGTGTTTGAGAAAAGATACGGTCTGCCTTTCTGTCTGCACATTTCAACGATTTCTTTTCTGCCCGATACGCAGCCGCCCGATGCTCCTCCGAGCGCCTTACCAAGCGTCGTTGTGATGATGTCAATTTTTCCCATCACTCCGCAATGCTCATGTGTTCCGCGTCCCGTCTTGCCGATGAATCCGGAAGTATGGCTTTCGTCTATGAAAACCATCGAGTTGTATTTTTCCGCGAGTTCGACAATCTTGTCGAGTTTCGCGAGGTCGCCGTCCATTGAGAACGAGCCGTCCGTGATTATTAACCTTATCCTCTTGTCCTGATGCAGTTGCAGTTTCTGTTCGAGGTGGTTCATATCGCTGTGTTTGTATGTGTCCTGCTGCGCTTTGGCGAGTCTCATGCCGTCGACGATTGACGCGTGAACAAGCCTGTCGGCAATCATAACGTCTTCTTCCGTCAGCACCGCTTCGAATACGCCCGCGTTGGCGTCAAAGCATGACGGGAAGAGAATCGTGTCTTCCGTTCCGAGAAAATCGGTCAGTTTCTGCTCAAGTTCCTTGTGTATGTCCTGCGTGCCGCAAATAAAGCGGACCGATGACATTCCATACCCTCTGTGGTCGAGACCCTTGCGCGCGGCTTCAACAACATCGGGATGCGATGACAGACCGAGATAGTTGTTGGCGCACATGTTTATAACTTTTTTCTTAGCGGAACCGATAGGGAATTCCACTTCTATTTCCGAACTTTGCGGCGCGCATATCGCGCGTTCTTCTTTGAACAAGCCCTGAGTTCTGATGTCCGCCAGTTGATTCGCGAACATATTTCTTATTTCATTTGAATAAGCCATTTTATAAAACCTCCGTTAATATTTTAGATTTTTTTACTTTCATTACTTAATTTCACACAGAAAGAGCGGATAAAACAGATTCCCACAGATAGAGCTCTTTCCATTTAGACTACACGCAGAAAGAGCGGATAAAACAGATTTCCACAGATATAACTTTCGTTGTGTCGTAATATGTTTAGATCTGAAATGTTAAAGAACTTAATTGTTAACTTTGCTAATTGTTTTTCTGTAAATGCTTCTTTAGATCGTTTGTATAAATTTTTCGTTTTACTTCGGGCTTCTTTCCGAAATTCAGAAGTAGTCCGATTTTAAACTCTGTTGCTTTCAGATAATTTATAAGCTGGTTTTCTTGTTCTTTGCTGAGCGAATCTATAGCCTTGAGTTCCAGAATGATTTTATCGTCTATCAGTAAATCCGCGAAATAGTGTCCTACGCAGTGATTCTCGTAATAAACAGTAATGGGGAA
>JAJTBN010000313.1 GCA_021286895.1 Bacteroidota bacterium
GTCTGTGAACAAATACATAAGCGGACTCTATGAAGTTAACGGAAAAAAGATGTATGTTTCGAGAGGTCTCGGTACTGTCGGTCTGCCGATTCGACTTAACTGCCCCCCTGAAATAACTAAAATAACGCTTGTTTGATTCGTTTATTCTGAAACCCGTTCCGGCTGAATGTAATTCTATTTTATTAATCATATATTTTTAGCATTTTATATTCTATAAAATTTACAAAAATGAAAAAAGTAATTTTTCTCTTTCTCCTATTAGGTTTTGCCTATGCAGTTTATTCACAATCATCTTACACAAACATTACAATAAGTTCAAGCAATTCTCCGGAAGAACCGACAATTTGCATCAATCCGAAGAACCTCAACAGAGTAGTTGCAGGAGCGAATATAAGCGCTGCTTATTATTCTACAAACAGCGGATACAACTGGACAGCTTTTAACCTGACAAACAGTTCATGGGGCGTTTGGGGCGACCCTTATATCATCGTCGACACGAACGAAAATTTTTATTATTTCCATCTGGCGCAGGGCTCTCCTCAAGGTTCCTGGATAGACAGGATAATATGTCGGAAGTCAACTAACGGAGGTGCCAATTACAGCAACCCGGGTACATTCTGTTATTTCCAATCCGGAAAGCAGCAGGACAAGGAATCTGCCTGTGTCGACCCGAGAAACAATTATATTTATGTTGCCTGGACTCAGTTCGACTATTATGGAGTGCTTACCGCGACCGACAGTTCAAGAATTCTTTTCTCGAAATCTACCGACGGCGGACTTACATGGGTAAATTGGGACACGGCAACGGCGAAGAGAATCGATAATCTCGGCGGCGACTGTTACGACGAAGATAACACGGTTGAAGGCGCGGTACCTACAGTCGGACCCAACGGCGAAGTATATGTCTGCTGGGCCGGACCGCTTGTAAGAAACTCGCAATTCGGAGTTTTTTTCAATAAATCCACTGACGGCGGAAATACATGGCTTTCCTCCGCTCAATACATCGCTCCTTTCCCCGGCGGTTGGGACTATATGATAAGCGGCATTCAGCGCGCTAACGGACTTCCCTATACGTGCTGCGATATCAGCACGGGTCCGTACAGAGGCAACATTTATGTCAACTGGACTGACAGCGCCGGAGTTAACAACCACGACGTGAAATTCATTCGTTCGACTAATGGGGGCGTCAATTGGAGCGCGCCGATGAAAGTTAACAGCGACGCAACGAACAAAGAACAATTTTTCAGTTCAATGACGGTTGACCAGAAAACGGGATACATATACATTCTATATTACGACAGGCGCGACGATATTTCGAACGCTGGCGCGACGAGCGTTTATATTTCAAAATCAACGGACGGCGGCGCGACGTTTACCGATGAAAGAATCAGCGCCAGCACCTTTATACCGACTTCATCCGTATTCTTCGGAGATTATACTTTTATTTCGGCGTATAATAATGTTGTAAGACCCATTTGGACGCGTCTGCAGGGAACAAGCCTGAGCGTGTTGACCGCGATTATCGGAGTGCCGACAGGAGTAGATCAGCCCGTGACGGTTATCCCTGAAAATTACAAACTTGAACAGAACGTGCCGAATCCGTTTAACCCTTCTACCCACATCGCCTATTCGATACCAAAAGATAATTTCGTAACACTGAAGGTGTACAATATGATAGGGCAGGAAGTCGCGGTTCTCGTGAACGAGTTCATGAAAGCCGGCGAGCATACATTTGATTTTTACGGCGGCAATCTTCCAAGCGGCGCGTATTTCTACAAACTAACGGCAGGAGATTTTTCGGCGACGAAGAAAATGATACTGGCAAAGTAAGGTTTTTCTCTGATTGAATGATGTTTGATAAGATATAAAAAATCAAATATCAAAAATCAAAAATACAAATAAAAAATCAAAAAAGATTTTTATAATAAGGCGGGTAACACCGCCTTTCCTATTTTCCGTTTCCCATTTTCCATTTTCCGTTTCCCATTTTCCATTTACCGTTTTCCGTTTTCAATTTTCCGTTTTCAATTTTCCGTTTTCAATTTTCCGTTTTCAATTTTCCGTTTTCA
>JAJTBN010000314.1 GCA_021286895.1 Bacteroidota bacterium
GACAGTGATCTCAACGAATTCGCTCTGTCCCCAAAATCAAAGAACAAAAAGAAGGTCAAAAAGAACCACGAAAACTGCGTGAAGACCGGAAAGTTTTCGGGAGAGTTCTGTTCAAAAATATTCATTTCAAGCGATATACTTCTTGATGATATTCTGCCCGACATGGATAAATTCTGATTTATCCTTCATTTTTATAATCTGACTTATTTCATTTTATTAAATTCATTATATTTATACAATATACGTGTTGACGTTATAAATTACTTTAACGTTTAGTTACGCGTATGCGCGGTTGGCGGAACTGGCAGACGCACTAGACTTAGGATCTAGCGGGGTAACCCGTGGGGGTTCAACTCCCCCATCGCGCACGAAAATAAAAATTATGGCAGCAAAAACAACGACCAATGTACCAAGATGCTCCTTCTGCGGAAGGAACGCTGATAAAGTCACAAACCTTATTAAAGGTCCCGTTGACAGATTCGGAAAGGCTCCTTACATCTGCGAAATCTGTGTTGACGGAGCGGTTCACATTATCAAGATGAACTCCGACCCGACAATCAACAAGAGCATTGACAAATACAAAGGAAACATCACGCCTTCGAGTATAAAGAAATTTCTCGATGAGTACGTAATCGGACAGGACAGAGCGAAGAAATCGCTGGCTGTCGCCGTTTACAACCATTACAAGAGAATCGACTCGCAGCGTTCGATAAGCATAGACGATGTCGAGATTGAAAAGAGCAATGTGCTAATGATAGGAACGACGGGTACGGGAAAGACATACCTGGCGCAGACGCTCGCGAAACTTCTGAACGTACCGTTCGCGATAGCGGACGCCACGACGCTGACGGAAGCCGGATACGTTGGCGACGACGTTGAATCGATGCTCGTAAGACTTCTTCAGAACGCGGAGTACAACATACAGAAAGCCGAAAGAGGAATCATATACATAGACGAACTCGACAAGATATCAAGGAAGAGCGAAAACGTTTCTATAACGCGCGACGTATCAGGCGAGGGTGTTCAGCAGGCATTGCTGAAAATTCTCGAAGGAACAATCGCGACTGTTCCTCCGAAGGGCGGACGCAAACACCCCGAGCAGCCGCTCCTCAGCGTCAACACCAAGAATATACTTTTCATCTGCGGGGGCGCGTTCGACGGACTTGAAAAGATAATAGAAAAGAGGGTTGCGAAGGGTTCGATAGGATTCACTTCTGAAGTATTTTCCAAGAACGACATTAAGAAAGACGAAATACTCGCTCAGGTAGAGCCGGAGGACCTTGTCAGGTTCGGAATAATCCCGGAACTCGTAGGCAGACTTCCGATAGTCACGACTCTTGAAGCTCTCGACAAGGAAGCGCTGTTAATCATTTTAACCGAGCCGAAGAACGCGCTGATAAAGCAGTACAAGAAACTCTTCAGGATGGAAGGCGTCGAACTTGAATTCCATCAGGAAGCGCTTGAGGCAATCGCGGAAATTGCCATAATGCGCGGTACCGGCGCGCGAGCGCTGCGTTCGATAATGGAAAACATAATGCTCGAAATTATGTACAAGATTCCTTCAAAGGAAAACGTAACGAACTGCGTAATCACGAAGGAAGTAGTGCTCGACAAGAAAGAGCCCGTGTACCTGAACGCGAATAAGAAGGCGCTGGCGTAACAACTCACGATATTAGAATAAAAAACCGGATTATATCCGGTTTTTTTATTTTCCTCTTGCAATAGTTTTCTCATTGTGCCCGCCAGGAGTTTCCTCCTATTTTACTGTTTCCCAAAGTCCTCTTTGGGAACCGGGCGAAAATTAAACAAAGAAAAATAGTGCACAAGCCAAATGAGCCACAGTCTCGGCTGATTTTTAAATTTTGAAAGAGGAAAAACAGTTTTTAGTAGCCCACGGTTTTAACCGTGGATGAATCGATAATACGAGTAAGAAAAAACCGTTTTAACGGTTTAATGAAACTACACAAAACCGTTGAAACGGTTTGTTGTGTTTTCAACTCACCTAATCCCACGGTTAAAGAGGCTGTGTGAAAATTGCAAAAAAACATAAAAATATTGGTATAAAAAGA
>JAJTBN010000061.1 GCA_021286895.1 Bacteroidota bacterium
TTCCTTCCCTTGATAGCCGCGTCCTTCGGTTTCTCGCCGAGTTCAAGGTGCCTGTAAATATTCTCGAGCACGACAATCGAGTCGTCAACAAGAATACCGATAACAAGCGACATGGCCAGCATCGTCATCATGTTCAATGTAAAATCGAATATGTACATCAGGAAAAACACAGATACGAGCGAGGTAGGTATAGCAACCATAACTATAAGCGAGTTTCTTATGCTGTGCAGAAATACAAGCATTACAATCGCGACAAGTATGATGGCGACGAGTAGGTCCTTCTGCACCGCGTTCGCCGATTCAATGGTAAAATCGGAAGCGTCCTGCGAGATTTCGAATTTCACTCCCTGCGGCGCGTAATCCTTTTCCATAGCCGTGATTTCCTTTCGCACGTTCCTGCTAACGGACACCGTATTCGCGTCGCTCGATTTCTGAACAAGTACGCCTATCGACGGCACTCCGTTAAGTCTGTTTATATTCGTTATCTCTTTCGAGCCGTCTTCAATTTCCGCGACATCCCTCAGCCTTATCTCGCCGCTTGCTTTAGATTTGCCGACGATTATTTCCTTCATGTCCTCGACGTCGATGAATTTACCCGCGAGACGAACTACGTACTGGTTGTCGGCGTCTTTCATGTTTCCTGTCGGGAAGTCAAGGTTCGACGCTTTTATTGAATTAGTCACCTGAATAACCGAAAGCCCGTAAGCGTATATCTTCTGAAGGTTAAGGTTAACCCTTATTTCCCTTTCTTCGCCGCCGAGCAGGACAACCTGCCCCACTCCGCCTATCTTCGCTATTCTCGGCTGGACTCTGTCGGTTATGAATTGATAGAATTCTTTCGTTTTCATGTTGCTCTTTACGGACATTCGCAGAACCGGAATTTCGTCAAACGCTATCTTCGAAATTATAGGCTTATGCGCCGTCGTCGGCAGTTTGTCCAGCACTTCATTTACTTTCCTTGTAGCGTCCTGCAGCGCAAGGTCCACGTCGACGCTCTGCTCGAATTCGACTACAACCATCGACCTTCCTTCGTATGAGGTCGACCTGATGTCCGATATTTTATCAAGACCGGAGATAGCGTCCTCGACATATTTGGTTATAGATGTCTCGACTTCGTTCGGAGAACCTCCGGGATAAATTGTAGTAATCGTGATAACGGGCGGAGTCATTTTCGGAAGCAGTTCGTACTTAAGTTGATTGTAACCGAAAATGCCCAGCACGCCGAGAAAAGCGAAAAGCACGACTACCAGCGTTGGACGTTTTATTGATAATTCGGTAATTGTCATGATTCTTTTTCGTTTACTTTTTTGAATTATTTTCACCCGATCCCTGTGTCACAATCATTACCGGGTCGCCGTCCTTGAGGTTAACCTGCCCGTCAAGCACTATAGTATCATTCTGATTAAGACCGCTTAACACTTCGAGTTTATCCCCGACCTGAATGCCGAGTGTAATGTCTCTCAGTTTCGCGATTCCGTTTTCAACAACATATACTTTCGGATTCTTCGAACTGCCTACGAGACACGCTCTTTGAATTACCAGCGATTCCGATTTTTCCGCCGCTTTGAAACTTGCTTTCACGAACATTCCCGCCTTCAACTGGTTTCTGCCGTTATTCTTTATAAGAATTTCAACGGGGAATGTATGCGCCTCGTCTCCCTTAGCGTTTATGTTTATAATTTTTCCGGTAAATGTTTCGCCGGAATACACATCCGTCGTCACTTCCGCCTCGTCTCCTATCTTCAGTTTGAATACGTCCGCTTCAGGAACGTTTATTCTCGCCTTAACCGACGATATGTCGACTACCGTTGCAACGGGCGTACCTGAAGAGACTATCGTTCCCTTTTCGACTTTTTTCTCGGTAACGATACCGGTCAATGAAGTTTTTATCCATGTATCCCTGTACTGCTTATCAGCGGAAGAAAGCGCCGATTCAGTCGTCTTGTATGCAAGCCTTATCGCGTCAAGTTGTGCTTCTGTAACCGAATTTGTCTTGAACAACTCCTCGTATCTTTCAAGGTCCTTCTTTGCCTTCTCGAAATTTGCCGCGGCGTTGTCGAGTGTGTATTTTCTCAGTTCATCGTCAACCTTTGCCATGGTTTTTCCCGCGCCGACCTTGTCGCCTATCTCAAAATATACGCCGGTTAGCCTTCCGGAAATTTCCGATCCAACCACAACTTCCCTGTTCGGAATGAGCGTTCCCACTGATGTCACATAATCCTCAAGTTTTTCGGAAGTCACCTGCGCGACTGTGACAGGGATTGACGTCGCGAAATCCACCTTTGAAAGTTTTTCCATTTTCGATTTATTGTAGAACAATAAAGCGATTATGCCCGCGAGTATAACTAAAACCGCTACTACTGCTATGAGTTTTTTCATATATATTCTTAAGATTTTATTTGCTGATTGATTTTTCGAGCCTTGCTATCATTAATTCGTAATCCACTACCGACGTTGTGTAATTTATCTTCGCCTGAAGAAGCGAGGTTTCCGCGTCTATCACGTCCGAATTAAGCACAAGCCCCTGTTTGTATTTTTCCGATGTTACCCTGTAATTTTCCTCCGCCTGACTGACAGTTTCGTTTGCGACGGGAATCCTTTCCTTCGC
Organism: Bacteroidota bacterium; assembly: GCA_021286895.1. Classification (GTDB taxonomy): domain Bacteria; phylum Bacteroidota; class Ignavibacteria; order Tepidaquicellales; family Tepidaquicellaceae; genus CAIKZJ01. The sequence continues at coordinate 2,609 of JAJTBN010000061.1, forward strand.
TTTTACAAGCCCGAGATAAACCTGATTGACCTCGAGCGAAATACCGTCCTTTATCTGCCCCAGCGAAAGTCTCGCCTGTTCCAGATTTAGTTTGTTCTGGGCGGTTTGATGCGACGTTAACCGCCAGTTCCATATATCGTAAGTCAGAGTTACTCCCACATCCCATGTGCCCTTGAACTGGTTAACCGACGGGAAAATCCTTGAATTCGGCTGGGCATACGTGTAATTAGCGCCCGCGGTTATCATCGGATACCAGTAAGAATTCGATACAGTAATCGAAGATTCATTCATCTTAATCCTGTATTCCATCGCTTTTATTTCGGGACGGTTCGCTATCGCTTCCTTAATAAGTTTGTCGAGGTCCCACGTTTGCGACTTTGGCAAATCCGGGTTCGCTTCAATCTTTGTGTCTCGGTTCACGGATAGCCCCATGACGTTGTTCAGTCCAATCATCGAGATTTCAACGTTGTTCTGCGCGTCAATCTGCAGAAGTTTCGTGTTCGACAACTGTACTTTCACGCGGAGCACGTCGTTATTCGTAGCGAGACCGAGAGTCATCATGTTTTCTATGTCTTTAAGATGGGCTTCCACCATTCTGATGTTTTCGTCTATCGCTTTACTGTTCTCAATCGATTTGTAGTAACTCCAGAAAGCGTTCTTTATATCGTAAACTAACTGGTCTTTTTCCTTGTCGTAATCCGATTTTGCCGCTTCGTAATTTGACTCCATCATGTCCGAAGTGCCCGAAATGCGCCCCCCCGTAAAAAGCGGCTGCGAAAGGCTTAGTTTCGTCGTGTAATTATCCAGAATCGACGGGGCTATCGATATACCCATAACCACAAACGGGTCTACGGGACTCAGCCTCGAGTAATTTCCCATGAACTTTAGCGAAGGAAGAAATGCCGTGTTCACTTCCTTCAGTTTCTCTTCGGCCGCGTCTACCTTGTACTTCGAGATTTTAAGGGTCTTGCTGTTTTCCATGCCTGTCCTGATGCAGTCATCAAGAGTCATCGGCTTGTCAAGCTGCGCCCCTGCCGCGGCGGCGAAAAGAAAAACCAAGATAAAAGTTAATACTCTTTTCATTATTTTTTATTGATATTATTTTTATACCCTGTTAATCCGTACAGCGTGAAATTTGTTATGACTTCAGCGTAACGTTTGTAAAATTTATCGTCGAGCGTAATTCCGAGATATTCCTTCGACGGCGCGACAAAAAGGAAATTCGAGAATATCATCCCCATTAAAAGCGGCCCGATTATCAGATGTTCCTTCATGTTTTTCACACCGAGATATCTCTTCATAGGCTCTTCCATAACCTTCATATTCTCGTTCATAAGGCTTTTCTTGTATTCCATTATTTCTGGAATTTCATACGGTATCTCCATCATCGCTACCTTGCATATGTTTTCCTTTCGCTGTCCCAGACTTATCATCTGGTTCACGAACAGTTTTACGCCATCCTCAAACGAAAGGTTTTTCTCCTTAACCTTGAGAAATATCGCGAACATTTCCTTGTTGTAATCCTCCATGATTGATTTTAGAATTCCTATCTTACCGCCGAAATAATAGGAAATCATTGAAATATTTATTCCCGCCTGCTCGGCTATCTTGCGTATGCCGACACCCCCGTAACCGTTCGCGGCAATGAGTTCAGCCGCGGCTTCGAGAATTCTTTGTTTAGCGGAGAGTATATTTTTTTTGTTTTTTTTGCATAGAAATAGATTTTTATCAAACAATCGTTTGATAAATTAATGAACTTAGATTCGTTTTTCAACTGAAAAATGGAATATGGAAAATCGAATATCGAATATCGAATATCGAAAATCGAATATCGAATATCGAAAATCGAATATGGAAAATCGAATATCGAAAATCGAATATCGAAAATCGAATATGGAAATCGTATATGGAAATCGTATATGGAAAATCGTATATGGAAAATCGTATATGGAAAATCGTATATGGAAAATCAAATATGGAAAATCAAATATGGGAAATCGAATATGCGGCAACTGTCAAACGCGAACCGCAATTTGTAGCAGCCTTATTCAAACTTCTAAATATTGCTCTTATCGAACATTGAAGACTGAAGATTGAAGATTAAAAAGCTAACTGCTAATTGTCATCGCGCCTTCTTCTTCGCGTCCTCATAAATTCTCTGGTGCGCCGGATCAATCTGTATGAGTTTGTCGTAGACGCCTCTGTCGCCGTAATTCTGGAACGTATCAGCGATTTCCTGCGCTTTGGTCTCAAAGAAAAGGTCGATATTGTATGCCTTGAGTTCTTTCTTTTTCAATTTGCCGATTTTATCGAGCGCGTTCAGTATGTATGCGTACGCGTTTCTCGTCAGTCCGAGCGAATCAAGGCCCATCCAGTGGTATTCGTAAAACGCGTTCCTGAAATCGTCGAACCTTGTATTCATAAGTTCCTGCACAAGTACAAGTCTCGAGGGTTTTGAGCCGCCGCCCGTTTCTGTCCAGCCGTTTCTGTTGTCGACGGGAATTGGCTTGTTGCAGATATCAATCGCCTTCTGAAAATACACGCTTCTGTTCTTAGGGTGGTCTTTCGGGAAAAACGAATCCTGGTCAAACCCAAGCATCAGAAAAGCGTAATAATCGAACAGACTCAGGAAAGGGTCAAACCTTACGTCGTTCTTAATAAATTGAATCGCCCTGTTGTATGTAAACGATACCCTGTCGTCTATGTACCTGAACAGCACGGAATATTTCGGATTGGTCTTCTTATCGCTCTTGTCTATTATCCTCTGGCTTATAACAAGAAGTTTGGCATCATACTGGTCAAAACCGTTAGTTCCGCTGAAAGTTATCTGTATCTGAGACTTTATCTTGTAATATTCGGCTCCCTGCTTGTTATTTTCATTGAATAGAGAGTTATCGTAGAATTTGTTCTTGTTGAAATAATCGTCCAGTTGCTGCTTCATGTCTTTCACCCTGTCTTTTCCCTCAGCGCTCAACGCGTCCGTATTAAGCGTTACCTGCATGTCAAAATCCTGCCCGTAAGCCTTTAAAGTCAAAATTCCCGCAAATAAAAAGATATTTATTATGAACCTTTTTAACATTTTTATTTTTCTTATTTTCTAATTTAATTTTGAATACTTATTTTTAATAATCAATACAATTGAAAAGACTATTTTTAATATTGCTTTTCCTGGCATCCGGCATTGCATCGGCGCAGTTTGAGAACACTGACGTCGGCGCGAGACAGACGGCGCTGAACGGCGCCTTCACTTCCCTGGCTGACAATTCACTCGCGATTTTTTACAATCCGGCGGGACTCGGCCAGATGAAGAACCGCGAGTTCTCGCTGTTCTACAGTCCCGCGCCGTACGGTCTTACCGACCTCTCTACGGCAGCGCTGACATACGCCGAGCCGACGAAGTACGGTACATTCGGAGCCGCGTTCAAGACGTACGGTTTCGACCTGTACAGGGAAAACAACTTCCTCGTTTCGTACGGAAACAATTATAAGAACAGGATTTTCTACGGACTTAACCTCAACCTTTATAACCTGAGCATTCAGAACTACGGCTCTGCGACTTCCTTCGGTGTTGATATCGGCGCCATGGCTTATCTCGCGAAGTTCCTCCAGTGGGGATTCTACGGCAAGAACATCACGGGAAGCAAAATCGGCGCTTCGAAAGAAGAAATCGCGCAGGTTTACAGAACGGGCTTCACATACCAGCCGCTCGACAATTTCAGGTTCGTCGCGGAAATTGAAAAAGATATTAAGTATCCCGTTTCGGTTATCGGCGGGATTGAATATAACATAATTGATTTTCTGGACCTCAGAGCGGGCGTCGGAAGCCAGCCTTCCTCCTTCTCCGCGGGCATAGGCATTAACTACAGCCTTTTCTCATTCGACTATTCAATGCGAAAGACGGAAGACCTCGGCTTTACGCACCTCGGCTCCATCACGGTTAACTTCGGCGGCATCAGCGGCAAGAAAGCATCCAGAGAACAATTAAGAAAAGCATTTGATTAAAACATGAATTATTTAGTAATCGGAGAACCCTGCGTCGACCTTATTCACACATCCGGAGGTGAAATCATTCACAGCTACGGCGGTATTCTTTATTCGGTCATATCTATGGCCGTTCTCGCCGGACCGCGCGATACCGTTTGTCCCGTCATGAATCTGGGCGAGGATGAATTCGACAACATCATAGAGATTTTTAAAAGATACCCCAACATCAACGTCGACGGAGTCGCGAAAGCAAGCCACCCGACGCGCAAAGTGAACCTGTATTACTCAACTTACAACTCCGGGAAAACGGCGCGGCTGGAGCAGTCGACCGACCCGACATATACGATTCCATTCGAGGGCGTAAAGAATTTCCTGCCCGAAGCGGACGCGATACTCGTGAATATGATTTCAGGCGTCGATGTCACGTACGATACGCTTTCAAACATAAGGAAAAACTTCAACGGATTCATGCACATGGACCTTCATAACCTCGTTATGAAGACGCATCCGGACGGCCGTAGAGAGCACGTCCATCTTGAAAACTGGAGAGAATGGTGCTCCGTCACAGACACGATACAGATGAATGAATTCGAACTGCAGATACTCGCGAAGGAAACAAAGAACGGCTACGAAATAGCCGAAGAACTTCTGATTAACAGGAACAGAAATATGACCGGTCTCGTCGTTACGCGCGGCAAGGACGGCGTAAGCGGTTTCCAGAGAAAAGAAAAATCATTCGGCAGCGAAAAATACTTCGATATAGACAGGATAGACATTAACGCCGTAGAAAACCCGCATTTCAAAGACAGCACGGGCTGCGGCGACGTCTTCGCGTCTTCTTTCACACTCGATTTTTCGAGGAGCAGGGATTTTGACAAGAGCCTCCATTACGCTACGAGAATAGCCTCGCACAAGGCTTCGCTTTCAGGCATTGATGAATTGTTTAAACTGAAGTAATGAAAAAAGGCAAAATATTAATCACCGGCTCCAACGGTCTTCTCGGACAGGCAATAGTCTCAATCTTCACGAGAGAATCCGATTTTGATTTGGTGCTTTCATCGGTCGAGGAAAAATCAAACATCAGCCTTAATTACAATTACGTACAACTGGACATAACCGCGAAGGACAAGGTTAAAAAAGCCGTTGCCGAAATCGCACCCGACATTATTATCAATTGCGCGGCATACACCGACGTTGACGGCTGTGAAACGGAAAGAGTGCTGAGTTGGAAACTCAACGTTGACGCGGTCAAGCACCTGATAATCGCGGCAAGACCGAACAACGCGAAACTCGTGCATTTTTCGACCGACTACATATTCGACGGTAAGAACGGTCCTTACGACGAACTCGCGACGCCCAATCCGATTTCCTTCTACGGACGCTCGAAACTCGCCGCCGAAAACGCGGTGATATCAAGCGGTATCCGTTTCGCCGTAATAAGAACTATGGTGCTTTTCGGAATCGGCAGCAAGGTGAAGACGAACTTCGCGACATGGCTCATCAACAAACTTTCCGCCGGAGAAAGAATCAACATCGTCGACGACCAGATAGGCAATTCGACGATTGTTGACGACCTCGCGTACGGCGCGCTCAAACTAATCGAAGCGGAGAAGGAAGGCATCTACAACATCGCCGGCAGGGACATCGAGTCGCGGCTTGATTTCACTTACAAACTCTGCGACATATTCGGATACAAAAAAGATTTGATAAAAATAATAAAGACAAAAGACCTGAATCAGCCCGCTCCCAGACCGCTGAATTCGGGACTGATAACGCTAAAGGTACAGTCGGAACTCGGTTTCGAGCCGATGGGCACCGTAGAAGCGCTTCAACTACTTAAATATCAACTGGGCTATTAAAATACATACATCATGTTAGACATTAAGCAAATCAGGGAAAACCCCTCGCTCGTTATTGAAAAACTAAAACTCAGGAATGAGGACACGGCTGTAATAGGAAAAATTCAGGAAGCCGACATGAGACGTCTCGAAGTCATTAAAAAAGCGGACACGCTCAAAGAACTAAGGAACAGGGTATCGGATGAAATCGCGGTGATGAAGAAAAACAAGCAGGACGCCGCGGACAAGATAGCGGAGATGAAAAAAGTTTCGGACGAGGTGAAACAACTCGACGTCGACCTCAGGACAATCGAAACGGAAATCGAGAACCTGCTGTACTACATACCCGCGCTTCCCGCGGACGGAATTCCCGCCGGCAAGAGCGCGGAGGAAAACGTGGAACGAACAGTCTGGGGAGAGAAGAAATCCTTCGACTTCAAGGTTAAAGACCACATAGAACTTTCGAAAAAACTCGACATACTCGACTTCGAACGCGGCGCGAAGATTACAGGCAGCGGATTTCCGCTGTACAAGGGAAAAGGCGCGACTATTGAACGCGCTCTGATTAGTTTCATGCTCGACACCCACATCACAAAGGGATACAGGGAAGTCATGACGCCCGTGCTCGTTAACCGCGCGTCGATGGAAGCGGCGGAGAAAGTGCCGAAGTTCGAGGATGACATGTACAGAGTCAACGAAGACGATTTGTTCGCCATACCGACGGCAGAAGTGCCGATTATAAACATTCACCGCGATGAAATACTGAAAGAAGACGAACTTCCGCTCAGGTACTGCGGTTTCACAAACTGCTTTCGGCGCGAAGCCGGAAGTTACGGCAAGGATACAAAAGGATTTCTGCGCGTCCATCAGTTCAACAAAGTCGAATTAATCAACTTCTGCGCTCCTGAAAATTCTTACGCCGAATTGGAAAAGATGCTCGGGGACGCGTGCGCGGTACTTCAGGCGTTAAACGTGCATTACAGGGTTATAGAATTATGCACGGGCGACATAGGATTCTCCGCGAGCAAATGCTATGACATAGAAGTCTGGTCGTACGCGGAAAACAAATGGCTCGAAGCGTCGTCCGTGAGCAACTGCACAGACTTCCAGAGCAGGCGCGCGAAAATCAGGTACAAGAAAACGCTTGAAGGCGGTAAGACAAAGACCGAACTGGTTCACATACTCAACGGAAGCGGACTTGCCACGTCAAGGCTGATGGTAGCGCTTCTCGAAGCGAATCAGACGAAAGACGGAAACATTGTCGTTCCTGAAGTTCTCAGGAAATACACCAACTTCGACATAATTTAAATTCGCGGGGCAGGTATTCGCCTGACCCGTAATATTGGTTTTGAAGCAAATAATAAAAGCTGGACAGGTCCGGCTTTTTTCTTTTCTCTCAAGTTCCTTTTACTTAAGAATGACCCCCTGCTCTATCATCGTGCTGATGATTTTCCTCGAGAACGATTCCGCGAAATCCTTTACAGACGATGGATTCACGGTTTCAGACATCACAGAGTAAACCAGTTGATTCATATTAAGGTCTATAAGTCCGCTTTCGAAAAACACATCCGAGTTAACCGAATATCCCGTTCCGAATACGCTCTCATACGTCATGATAGAATAACCGGAAAGCGGGTATCCGTAATATCCCTGATAATAACTCTTGAATTTCTTGATGTCCTTGACCGATAGTATCAGCACACCGTCCGCGCCCGTCGATTTGACTATGTTCATGAGTTTCTGTTCGTTCGCGTTTTCATCTTCGCCGCTTTCCTGTTTGTTTTCAAGAATATCGGATGAGAATTTGTCGTAGCAAGGAGCCGCTGTTACGCCCGCAGACTTAAGGTCGCTTACTATTTTGTCCTCTATAATCCTTCTCGAAAAAGAACTTTCCTTAGCGAGAACCCAGACGAGAATTTTGCCGTATTTTCTGCCCTTGTAATCGGGTTTCTGCCAGGAATCGCCTATATAGGTAAGAGAACCGCACGAACTGAACAGGTATGAAATTAACAGCAACGATATTATTGCCAGTGTCTTTTTCATAAATGATAAATGATTTTATTTTCGGCTTTCACCGTTTAAAATTTGCTATAAAAACGGACAAAATCAAGCATTATTTTTACCCCCTCGGGGGGTTACTTAATCAATCCGCGGAGAGGACAACTGACGCGGCTATTCAAATTTTTTCTTCGCGAGCATAACCGCGCCGATTACCGCCATCAGAAGCAGCATTCCCGCCGCGATTACAGGAAAGGAATAGGTCGTGAAAAGAAGTTTGCCGAGCGACTCCGCGGTTCCCATCTTTTCAGCGTTGACGTTCATCTCCTTCATCTCGAAACCGAAAAATACGGTTAGGCCGAGAAGCGCGAAGAGAAGGACGGATAGGAGCAGAGACGTGATTTTCCTGTAAGAGAACTCTTCGGGATGTTTCTTTTCTTCCCTGAGATTAAGGAGCATGATTACAAACAGAAACAGCACCATAATAGCGCCCATATAAACGAGCACCTGAATGATTGCTATAAACTGCGCTTTAAGCAGCAGGTAAACCACCGCGACGGTAAAAAAATTGAGAATCAGGAAAATCGCGCTTATTATGGGATTTTTCCTCGTTATCATCAGGATTGCCGTCACCACGGCCGCTATTCCGGCTATGAAAAAAATAATCGTTTCTGCGTTCATCATGTAATTTATGTCTTTAAATATAAGTTATATTGAACAAAATTATAACTCAAATTTTTACCTTTTGAATTAGTTGCTGTAAGCATATTTTTGTTCGATGTCCCATTATATAAATACAATATTATTTATTTTACTGTTCCTTATCCCGTTGAATATTTTTCCTCAGGACAGCACTGAAATAAAGGACGAGGAAGCCGTCTCGCTGTTCGTGTCGGGCAAGTCCGCCGAACTTCGCGAAGACTATAAATCCGCGATGGAGTTCTACAGAACCGCCCTAAAAAGAGACAAGTCCGCAGGCATCTATTTCGCAATCGCGAACGTAAACCTGCGCATGGGGAAACTTCAGGACGCGCTTATCGAAATCAACAACGCGCTAAAACTCAGGCCTGATAATACGGAATACAAGACAATGAAAGCCAATATCTATTACGGCACGGGCAAAGTCGACCTCGCTGTCGGGCTTTACGAGGAAATCCTCACCGCCGAGCCTGAGAATATTTTCGTTCTCTATTCGCTTGCCCGCTCGTATCAGGAACTGAAGAATCAGGATAGAGCCGTCGAAGTTTACGAGATGCTTACAGACATTTACGGCTTCGATACCGATGTGCTGAAAAGAATGTTCGACATTTATTTCTCGAAACAGAATTTCACAAAATGCGCCGAGACGCTCTCTTACATGCTGAAACTCGACCCGTTCAACACGAACCTGCTTTTCGACCTCGCGACAATGTACACGAAACTCGACAGGGAGGATGACGCGCGTCTGATTTACGAAAGACTCGCCGCGCTCAACCCGTCCGACAAGCAGACTCAGGCGGAAATCGTTAAGATTTATTTCCGCAAGAACGACATTGAAAAAGGGTTTGACGAGTTCGCGAAACTTATAGGGAAGAAAGATCTTACGTTCGCGGAAAAAATCCAGTTGGGCGAACTTTATTTCAATACTATATCGCAGGACCAGAAAAATTCTGACGTCGTTGAATTTATTTTCAGACATCTCAACGAAACGAATCCGGATAACTGGATGCCTTACTATTATCTCGCTCAGATTGACATTCAGAACAAGAAGAACGACGAAGCGGCCGCTAAATTGCTGAAGGGCATAGTTTATGCCGATACTACCGCCGACGCTTATATGCAGATTGGTTATTCCCTCTTCACTCTCGAAAAATACGAGCAGGCAAAGCCTGTGATTGAAAAAGGTCTCGCGCTGTCTCCCGACGATTTCAGGATGAATTATTCTTACGCGCTGATAATGCAGAGAATGGGCGACATGCCGCTCGCGATTAAATATTACGAAAAAGCCGCGGACCTGAATCCTAATGAACTGAGCATACTTTCATCGCTCGCGCTCGCTTACAACAGCAACAAGCAGTACCGCGAATCCAACGAGGCTTACGAAAGAGCGCTGAAGATAGACCCTGACAACGCGCTGATACTCAACAACTACGCGTACAATCTTTCACAGCGCGGAGAGAACCTTAACAAGGCGCTCGACATGATAAAGAAAGCCGTGAACAGAGAACCGGGAAACTCATCCTATCTTGACACGATGGGCTGGATATTTTTCATGATGAAGGATTACAAGAACGCGAAAGAGTACCTCGAACGCGCTGTTTCCGTAAACGGCTCGAACGCGGTTATACTCGAGCATCTCGGCGACGCATATAACGCGCTTAAAGACGCGCAGAAAGCCGTTTACTTCTGGAAGAAAGCGCTTGAACTGAATAAAAGCAACAAACAACTGGAAGAAAAAATAGATTTTTACAACAAATAATACGAGAAAGGAAATTATAAAATGCCTCAAAGAGGACAGCATAAAGTCATCATAATCGGAACAGGTCCCGCGGGCCTGACTGCTGCAATCTACACGGCGAGAGCGAACCTCGAACCGATAATATTCGAAGGCGCCCAGCCGGGCGGACAGTTAATGATTACGACGGACATAGAAAATTATCCCGGATTCGAAAAAGGAATAGCGGGTCCCGAACTCATGGACGTAATGAGAAAACAGGCGCAGAGATTCGGCGCGCAGAGTTTTTTCAAGACGGTTTCAAATGTCGATTTTACATCAAAACCGTATAAGGTATGGACTGACGACAAAACCGAATACACGGCGGATACGGTTATCATCGCGACGGGCGCTTCGGCAAGATATCTCGGACTCGAATCCGAAAAAGAATTCATGGGATTCGGCGTTTCCGCGTGCGCTACATGCGACGGTTTCTTCTTCAGAAACCAGAGAGTCGTGGTAGTCGGCGGCGGCGACACGGCAATGGAGGAAGCGAATTATCTCACAAGACACGCGTCGGAAGTCCTGCTCATACACAGAAGAGAAGGATTCCGCGCGTCGAGGATAATGCTTGAAAGAGTTCAGAAGAACCCGAAAATCAAACTCGCGCTCAACACCGTAATCGATGAAGTCGTCGGCACGAACGAAGGCGGAAGAAAGTCCGTAACGGGCGTCAACCTTAAGAACGTAAAGACAGGCGAAATCACATTACATCCCTGCGAAGGCGTATTCATAGCAATCGGACACGAGCCGAACACGAAATTCCTCAAGGGAATACTCGACATGGACGGCGTCGGATACCTGAAAACGGAGAAATCATCGTCGAAGACAAACATCGAAGGCGTATTCGCCTGCGGCGACGCGCAGGATGCCGTGTACCGTCAGGCAATCACAGCGGCCGGTACGGGATGCATGGCGGCTATCGATGTGGAAAGATACCTCGAAGCGATGGGAGAGTAAGCAATTAACAGTTAACAGTTAGCAGTTAACAGTTAACAGTTAACAGTTAACAATTAAAGATAACACCTCGTGGCGTCAGGTGTTACCACCTGACGC
>JAJTBN010000062.1 GCA_021286895.1 Bacteroidota bacterium
TTCCTGATTTTGTATTTTATCTTCTGCCTTCTGGATAAATAGTTCTTGTTCACTTTTTTCTTATTATTAAACTTTTAAAATTTTACTTTGCTGCTGTCTTACCCGCTTTTCTTCTAATCTTTTCCGTATCGTACTTAATTCCCTTTCCTTTATACGGCTCGGGCTCACGGAACGAACGAATCTTCGCAGCCACCAATCCGACAAGCTGCTTGTCGGTTCCGCTGATTATTATATTCGTCGGCTGCGGCACTTCGAGTTTCACATCCGCGGGAGCCTTGAACAAAATCGGATGCGAATACCCGATATTGACGAGAAGTATGTCTCCTTTGAGTTCAGCCTTGTAACCGATACCTACGAGTTCAAGTTTCTTTGAATAGCCTTCGGTAACGCCCACTATCATGTTCATAAGCAACGCCCTGTAAAGGCCGTGAAGCGCCTTGTTCTTCTTCTGGTCGTTGTCTCTCGTGAAAGTGACTTCGTTCCCGTTAACGCTTATGTTCACATCCCCGGTCATATCCATCTTAAGCGTGCCCTTCGGTCCCGTAACGCTCACTTCCCTGTCCTTTACGTTCAACTTAACGCTGCCCGGAATTTCTATTGGTTTTTTGCCTATTCTGCTCATGTTTCTTTTTAACTTTTAATTTATTACCAGATTTCGCAAATGACTTCGCCGCCGATGTTCGCACTTCTCGCCTGCTTGTCCGTCATTAGCCCTTTCGATGTCGAAATAACCGCGATGCCGAGTCCGTTCCTTACGCGCGGAAGTTTCTCCGCTGCCTTGTACGTCCTGATGCCGGGCTTGCTCACTTTTCTGAGACCTTCGATAACGCTCACACCGTCGTTGTATTTCAGTTTAATCGAAATGTACTTCTTGTTTCCTTCCGTTTCAACGATGCTGTAATCGGTGATGAAACGGGCCTTAAGCATGATGTCCGCTATTCCGGATTTCATCTTCGAAGCCGGTATGTCGACGGTTTTCTTGCCCGCGCTAATCGCGTTTCTGACTCTTGTTAAAAAATCTGCTATTGGATCTGTCATTGACATTCTAAAAAATCTCCTGTTTTATTTTTACCAGCTTGATTTAACTACTCCGGGAATTTTACCCTGCAATGCTAACTCTCTGAAAACCAGACGCGATACGCCGAATTTTCTGTAATACGACCTTGATCTTCCGGTCATGCTGCACCTGTTGTGCAGTCTTGTCGCGCTGCTGTCCCTGGGCAGTTTCGCCAGCGCCGCATAGTCTCCGTTCTTCTTAAGTTCTTTTCTCTTCTCAGCGTATTTTTCTACGAGTCTTTTTCTTCTTTCCTGTCTTGCGATATGTGATTTTTTTGCCATTTGTATTATTATTTTGTAAACGGTAAACCAAATGCTTTTAAAAGTTCGTACGCTTCCTCGTCTGTTTTCGCTGAAGTTACGAATGTTACGTCCATACCCATTATTCTCGCAATGTTGTCAACGTTAATCTCGGGAAATATAATCTGTTCCTTTATTCCCATCGAATAGTTTCCTCTTCCGTCGAAACTCTTGTCGGGAAGACCTCTGAAGTCCCTTATTCTCGGAATCGACACGTTAATTAGCCTGTCGAGGAATTCGTACATTCTGTCGTTTCTGAGCGTTACTCTCACGCCAATGTTCATCCCCTGCCTCAGTTTGAAGTTCGATACCGATTTCTTCGCCTTGATAACGGTCGGATGCTGTCCAGTAATCGCTTCCAGGTCCTTTACGGTAGATTCGATTATTTTCGGGTCCGTAACGGCCGCGCCGGCGCCGCAGTTCAGGATTATCTTCTGAAGTTTAGGAGCCTGCATCGTATTCTTATAACTGAACTTCTTAATCAATTCAGGTACAATCTTGGTTTTGTAGGTCTCAAGTAATCTTACAGGCACTTTCTCTTCCTTGAAACTTCCGTCTTTCGCGTCTTTGCCCTTCTTGCCCTTGGCCTGCTGTTCTACTTTTTCGCTATCTTTCTTTCTATCTTGCTTGCTTTTTGCCATTTTTTTAACTGATTATTATTTCACCTGATTGTTTGCTTTTTCTCATTCTTTTCGACTTGCCCGTCGTAGCGTCCGCCACAACTTCCATGCCTACCCTTGTCGGCTTGTTTGTCTTGGGACAAATCATCTGAACGTTCGTGATGTTAATCGATGCTTCCCTTCTTACTATGCCGCCCTGAGGGTTCTTCTGGGTCGGACGGGAATGCTTGTGAACTATGTTCACGCCCTCAACGATTACTCTGCCTTTTTTTCTGTCTATAAAAAGAATCTTGCCCGTAACTCCTTTTGAGTTGCCGCTGATTACTTTTACCAGATCGTTTTTTTTCAGTCTTGTTTTTATCATTTTAGTATCTTTCTGTTCCTTTAGATTACTTCCGGAGCAAGCGATATTATCTTCATGAACTGCTTTTCCCTGAGCTCTCTCGCCACTGGTCCGAAAATACGCGTTCCTCTCGGCTCGTTGTTCGCGTTTATAAGCACAGCAGCGTTCTCGTCAAACTTTATGCAGCTTCCGTCTTTTCTCTTAACTTCCTTTACGGTCCTTACTATCACCGCTCTTGAAACTTCGCCCTTCTTCACCGTACCGCCCGGGATAGCCGATTTCACCGACACCACTATTATGTCGCCGAGACTGGCATACCTTCTGTCAGAACCGCCCAGTACCCTGATGCACCTGACAGACTTCGCTCCCGAATTATCCGCAACCGTAAGATTTGTTTCTTCCTGTATCATAGTTTAAATTATCTTTACTGGTTTATATATTATTATTTCGCTTTTTCAACGATCTCAACGAGTCTCCAGCGTTTCTTGTTGCTAAGCGGCCTTGTCTCCATGATTTTCACCGTATCGCCGATTCCGCATTCGTTCTTTTCATCGTGCGCCATGAACTTTGTCGTCTTCTTGAAGAACTTCTTGTAAAGAGGATGCTGCATTCTCTTCTCAATTGCGACAACAATGGACTTATCCATCTTGTTGCTGACTACAACGCCGATTCTCGATTTTCTCGAAGTTAATCTCTTTTTGGATTCCTGAACCTTTTTTTCTTCGCTCATTAAGATATTATATTGTTATTTCTTTAAATTCTTTTTTTCCGCTAACTCTCTCTGACGCAGTACGCCGAGCATTCTCGCTATGTCCTTTTTCGTGTTCAACATCGACTTGTAATTCTCAAGCTGTCCCGATGCATGCTGGAACCTGAAATTCTCAAGGGCTTCGGTAGATTCCTTCAGAGCTATCTTGAGGTCGGGTGTCGCCATGTCTTTTATATGATAAAACTTCATGATATACTTATTATTATGTTATATTATTCTTTTTACAAACTTTGTTTTTATCGGCAGTTTGTGCGATGCAAGCCTGAATGCCTCTTCCGCTACCTTGTCAGTCACGCCGTCAACCTCGAACATTATCTTGCCCGGCTGAATTACCGCTACCCAGTACTCGGGAGCGCCCTTACCCTTACCCATACGGGTTTCGGCGGGTTTCTTCGTTACGGGCTTGTCCGGGAATATCCTTATCCATACCTTACCGTCCCTCTTCATGAACCTTGTAAGCGCGATTCTGGCCGCTTCAATCTGTCTGTCCGTAATCCACGCGGCTTCCATTGCCTTCATTCCGAATGAACCGAACGCTACGAGGTTGCCTCTTCCGGCCTTTCCTCTTCTGTTTCCTTTCTGGGTCTTTCTGAACTTAACCCTCTTGGGCATTAACATAACTTATATACTCCGATTATTTTCTTTATTTAGTGAGTTTTTCGCCTCTGCAAATCCAGACCTTAACACCGATTGCTCCGTATATCGTGTGCGACGTTACCGACGCGTAATCTATATCCGCTCTTAATGTCTGTAAAGGAATTCTTCCTTCCTTGTACTGCTCCGACCTCGCTATTTCAGCGCCGCCGAGCCGTCCGCTGCACATTACCTTTATTCCCTCAGCGCCCATTCTCATCGATGACGTTATCGCCGACTTCATAGCCCTTCTAAACGATACCCTGCTCGAAAGCTGCGAAGCGATGTTTTCCGCCACAAGATGCGCGCTAAGTTCCGGCTTTTTTATTTCCTCAACGTTTATCTTTACTTCCTTATTTGTTATCTGCTTGATTTCGTTCTCAAGCTGTGTGATTTCTTTTCCGCTCTTTCCGATAACGAACCCGGGTCTGGACGTGCTGATAGTCAAAGTGATTTTCTTTAACGTTCTTTCTATCAAGACCTTAGCTACGCTGGCTTTCTCGAGCCTCTTTCTCACATAACCCCTGATAAGCGAGTCTTCCTTCAGCTTTTGAGAAAAGCTCTTTTCGTCATACCAATTGGAGTCCCAAGTGTTTATGACCCCTAACCTAAAACCAACCGGATTTGTCTTCTGTCCCAAAGAATCTCCTAAAAATTTAATTTATTAATTTTTTTGTTCAATGTTTTCCACGATAATCGTGAGGTGCGCCGAGCGCTTTCTTACCCTGTATGCCCTGCCCTGAGGCGCCGGAAGCATCCTCTTAAGGACCGGTCCGCCGTCTACAAAGGCTTCCTTTATCATAACTTCGTTCCTGTTGAGCCTTCCCGTATCGAGTTTCTTTATAAGGTTAGAATACGCTGAAATCATTGTTTTTTCAACAACTTTTGCCGAATGCTTCTTCGAAAACTTGAGTATATTTACTCCGTCTTCAACTGATTTATTCCTGATAAGATCTACGAGAAGCCTCATTTTACGGGGGGATGAAGGAATGTATCTTTTAATCGCTTTTGCTTCCATGACTATTTAGCACCTCCTGCTTTCTCTTCTTTTCTCTGTCCTGAATGGGCTCTAAACGTTCTCGTGTGCGAAAACTCGCCCAGTTTGTGTCCGACCATGTTTTCCGTTACAAACACCGGTATGAACTTATTGCCGTTGTGCACCGCAAAAGTGTGTCCGATGAAATCCGGGGTAATCGTGCATGCTCTCGACCAGGTCTTTATGACCTTCTTTTGCTTCTTTTCGTTTAGCTGGTCAACTTTATCGAGCAGCGTAAAATCTAAATATGGACCTTTCTTTAATGATCTCGACATTATTTATTTCCTTTTCTTAACAATATATTTGTCGGAAAGATTTTTCTTTTTTCTCGTCTTGTAACCCTTCGCCGGAAGTCCCCACGGGCTGACCGGATGGCCGCCGCCTGAAGTCTTTCCCTCGCCGCCGCCCATCGGGTGGTCTATCGGGTTCATCGCGACGCCTCTTACATGAGGCCTTCTGCCCATCCATCTCGTGCGTCCCGCCTTACCGATGCTGATGTTCTCATGATCGGTGTTGCTGACTACGCCTATCGTGGCCCTGCATTCGCTCCTTATCATTCTCACTTCGCCTGAAGGCAGTTTCACCTGGCAGTGCTTGTCGTCTTTAGCGACAATCTGCGCCGATGTGCCCGCGCTCCTTACAAGCTGCGCGCCCTTCGAAGGCTTCAGTTCAATGTTATGGATGAAAGTACCGACTGGAATGGCTGAAATCTGCATCGTGTTGCCCGTCTTGATTTCGGCTTCGTTTGAAGACTGGATAACCTCTCCAACCTTCACACCGTCGGGCGCTATGATGTACGACTTCTTGCCGTCGGGATATTCAACCAGCGCAATGCGTGCCGTTCTGTTCGGATCGTATTCAATCGCAATGACCTTCGCTTCTTCAGGACTGGTCCTCTTGAAATCTATGATTCTGTATCTTCTCTTGTGTCCGCCGCCTCTGAACCTTGACGTGACTCTTCCGTGATTGTTCCTGCCGCCTGATTTCTTCAGCGGAGCAAGCAATGACTTCTCAGGCGTGGACTTCGTTATTTCCTCAAACGAGGAAATCGAGTAGTACCTTGTCGCCGGAGTTACTGGTTTTAACTTTCTTAATGCCATTTATAAAAACAAGAATTTATCGTTTTCGAATAAGTAAAAATTATACAAACTTCAAGTTAGCATTTTTTTAAAAATAAGTCAATACAAGAAATGCTGTATTTCTTTTGTTTTTAAATGCAGTGAATACCTGAACGAAAATGTTACGAACTGTCAATTTACGAAAATTTTTTGATTTTTTAAAGTGGATTTTACATATTGTCAAGAGATTTCTTTTTGCACAATCTCCTCTTCGGTTTGTGTAAATTTTCTACGCTGTACTATAAATTATAATCCTCAAAAACAGAACAAAAAAAGGGATTTTGAAAAATCCAAAATCCCTTAAAATCTAATAAAATCGGACTTTTGTTACGCGAATATCCTCTGTATTATCTCATCCACTTTCACGCTGTCAGCTTCCGCGTTGAAGTTCAATATCAGGCGGTGACGCAATACCGATTCCGCTACAAGACGTATATCGTCCCTCGACGGCGTGTACCTGCCCTCGATTGCAGCAAGCGCTTTCGCCGATAAGGTAAGATACTGCGAAGCCCTCGGTCCCGCTCCCCACCTTATGTAATCCTTCACGAACTTCGGCGCGTCTTCCGATTCAGGACGCGTTTTCTTTACTATGTCAACAGTGTACGCGAGCACTTCGTCCGATACGGGCACCTTCCTCACAAGTTCCTGAAACTCTGTTATCTCGTTCTTAAGGAACACCGGTTTGATTTCGTCCTGCACTGCGCCCGTCGTGCGCTTAACGATTTCGATTTCTTCTTCCTTCGATGGGTATCCGAGATAGACGTTGAACATAAACCTGTCTAACTGCGCTTCGGGCAACGGATACGTACCTTCCTGCTCGATGGGATTCTGAGTCGCCAGCACAAAGAACGGCTCATCGAGAACATAACTCGTTCCCGCCGCGGTTACCCTGTGCTCCTGCCTCGCTTCGAGCAATGCCGATTGCGTCTTCGGAGGTGTGCGGTTTATTTCGTCCGCGAGTATCATATTGGCAAACACCGGTCCCTTTATGAACTTGAATTTCTTCCCTCCGTTCGTCTCCGTGTCGAAAATTTCAGTGCCGACAATATCCGACGGCATTAAATCCGGCGTGAACTGTATTCTGCTGAATTTCAAATCGAGCGCCTCTGAAAACGATTTCACTATCAGCGTCTTCGCAAGCCCCGGCACGCCTATCAGCAGACAGTGTCCCTTTGAAAGTATAGTTATCACGATGTCCCGCAGAACTTTCTTCTGCCCCACGATTATCTTGCTCATTTCTTCGTCCAATTGCCTGAACTTTTGGCTGAGTCTTCCGATACCTTCAACGTCGGATGTGTCCATTATGTTTTCCTTCATTTAACTTTGTCGATTATTTCTGTTACGCCGAATTTGCCTAATTGTTTTTTCAGAATGCCCGGATTCCCCGCCGCAGTTATTATCAGTTCTTCCGGCCTGAAATATTTTTGCGCTGTCTCCGTTATATCGTCTACCGTCAGCGCGTTCACCGATGATATATAGTGATTGTAAAAATCCCTGTCAGCCCCGTAAAGTTCAAGGCTCAAAAGTTTTCCCGCTACGTTGTTCGATGTCTCCAACTGTAATGGGAAATTTCCGGTTATGTAATTTTTAGCGCTCGTAAGTTCTTCTTCCTGCACAGGCACGTCCCGCATTAGGTTCATCTCCTTTATTATCTCCTCAACAGCGAATCCCGTCTTGTCCTCGTTCACTTCCGTTTCAATCGAAAAATCTCCCGCGTATTTCTTGCAGTTGAAAGACGTCCGCGCGCCGTACGTCAGACCGTTCACCTCGCGGAGGTTCTTGTTTATACGCGATGTAAACATTCCACCGAAAAGCGTATTCAGGAAATGCGTCTTTATATAATCGGGATGTCCCCTCTTTATTCCCGCGTGTCCGATTTGCAGGCTCGCCTGAAACGCGTCCTTCTTTTTTATTATATATACTCCGGGTTTCGGGCTTTTGTTCGGAAACTCATAACGCCTGACGGATTTATCATCCCCGTTCCTTGAGAATTTATTTTCCGCGCTTTTTATTATTTCTTTCTCGTCGAAATCGCCTACTATGCCGAGTATCATGTTTTCGGAAGTGTAATTTTCGCGCGCGAACGCCGTAACGTCATCCCTCGTTATGCCTTTTACCGAGTCGGGATATCCGTCGGGGTCCATTTCATATGGCGTGCCTCTGTAAAGTATCGAAAGAAAAGCGCGCTCAGCAAGATACGCGCCTTCGTCCTGAAGAGAAATGAGCGAACTTATCAGCTGGCTCTTTTTCTGCGAAAGTTCTTCCTCCGGGAAAACCGATTCGGTCATCATCTCCGAAACAAGACCGAACATATCAGTAAAATTCTTTTTCAGACAGCTGAGAGAAAGGAATGAAGCGTCATAACCAGCTCCATTCGACATGAGCGCGCCGTTATAATCAATTGTCTCCGCTATTTTATTATACGTCTTGCCGCGCGTGCCTCTGTTCAGCATCTCCGCGGTGACTGTCGCCAGCCCCGCTCTGCCGTTACTGAAAAAATCGAAGTAAGAACCGGATTTAACGAGGAACCTGCATGTCGTTACCGGAAACTTGTCGTCCTTAACAAAAAATACCTTCATGCCGTTAGCCAGCACGTGCTCGCGGTATTCGGGAAATTGCACATCTTTCATAAACCCCGATACGGGCATTTTGCTTCTGTCTGTCAATGCGATCTTCCTTTTCTGCCGGGTACATAGTTTAGCGTCACACGCCTGTTATTCTTTATGTACTTTCCCGCTGTCCTTTTTATAATATCATTGTCGAATATCTTATACCTTCCTGTCTCCTTGTTTATCATATCGCAGTCGTTGAAGAAAAGTTTATAATACGCAAGACTGTCCGCGAGCCTCATCGAAGACTGAATCCTGAAATAATATGACGTCTCTACTTTGTTGACAGACTTTACGATTTCCTCTTCTTTAAGCCCGTTTTCGGAAACGTCATTTAAAATATCATCCATTATCCCCGCCGCGTCATCCAGCGTTTTCCCTTCGTTAAGAAAGCAGTTGAATGTAAACACGCTCGCTTTTTCCATACCGCTTAAATATGTGTACGCCTCAGACGATATGCCCGACGATACAAGCGCCCTGTAAATTCTTGAACTCTCGCCCGAAGAAAGCGCCGCGCTTATAAGCCGCAAAATATAGTAATCGTCCGTCCCCGCTTCGGACACACGGTAAAACAGAAACCGAGCGGGAAGAGTTATGTTGTCCTTAATCGTTTCCTCCGTGCTTTTTTCAATTGGAACCTCGTCGTAAGTCCTGTCTATCGCGGCGTGGCCGTTTCTTATATCCCCGTAATACTTTTCCGCGAGTTTAATAGCCTCGTCGTAATCTATATCTCCTGTTACAGTAAGCACAAGGTTAGAAGGTATGTAAAACCTTTCGAAAAATTCCTTTATATCTGATAGTTTGAAATTCTTTATGTGTTTTTCTTCGCCGATTATCGGCCATCTGTATCCGCTTTTCGGGAAAAGACGTTTGAAACTTTCCAGTTCTAGCGAACCGAAAGGAGCATTATCGTGTACCTGCTTCTTTTCTTCGAGAACGACTTTTTTCTGTATCTCAAGACTCTCCTTGTTCACAGGAAACTCCGCGAGCCTGTCCGAATCCAGCCACATACCGAGTTCAATTCTCGATGAAGGCACGGAAAGGTAATAACTCGTGTAATCCTGAGTCGTAAAAGCGTTGCTTTCGCCTCCGTTTGAATTTAGTATCTCGTCGAACATACCTTGCGGGACATTCTTCGAGCCGGTGAACATCAAATGTTCAAAAAGATGGGAAATGCCCGTTTTATCCGGCTCCTCGTTTCGCGAACCGACGTGAAAACTTGTATTTATTATAACGTTTGGAATTGCCGCCTGCCTGCTCATTACCAGCCTCAACCCGTTGCTTAAAATATGTTCCCGAAACTCTACCATTAATGAAATTTATATTAAATTTTAACAGTTTTAATAATTTAGTATAACTAAATAAACAAATTGATTAAATTAAATCAAATAACTAATATAAACAGTGTTAAAAAATATATTAACAATAAGGACGACACTATGGTTCGATAAATACCGTATTAATTAAAGGTTATGCAAAAAATCAATATTATGAAATTCAGAATCATCACAGTCATTGCGGCTCTCGCTCTTATCCTCTTTAATTCCGGTAACATCTATCCGCAATTCGGCAAAAACAAGGTTCAGTACAAGGAATTCAAATGGCAGTATATTCAGTCGAAGCATTTTGACGTTTATTTCAGCCAGGACGGTTACGAACTCGCGCAGTATACGGCTGTCGTGGCGGAAAGCTCCCTCGTGGCGCTTTCGAAAAGCCTCGACTACAACCTGGTGAACAGGATTCCAATTATAGTTTTCAATTCGCACAACGATTTCCAGCAAAATAATGTTATCGACGAATTCCTGCCCGAAGGCGTCGGAGGCGTTACGGAAATGTTCAAGAACAGAGTGCTCGTTCCCTTTGAGGGCAATTATGAACAGTTCAGGCACGTAATAAATCACGAACTGACGCACGGATTCCTTAATGATATGTTCTATGGCGGCTCAATACAGAATATTATATCTAAAAATATTACCTTAAATATTCCACTGTGGTTTAATGAAGGCATGGCGGAAGTTCAGAGCTTCAACGGACTGGACAAAGCCACGGATATATTCATACGCGATGCCATACTGAGCAATTACCTTCCGCCTATCGATTACAACGACGGGTATCTGGCATACAGAGGCGGTCAGAGCTTTTTCGCGTTTCTCAATGACCAGTTCGGCGATTATAAACTCGGCGAACTTATGAGCAATATACGCGGTTTGAATGACATCGACGAGGCATTCAAGGAAACATACAAGATGAATATCGAGAAACTTTCCGAAAAGTGGATAAAAGAACTTAAGAAGGAACATTATCCTGAAATAGCCACCCGCGAGGATATAAAGGACTTCGCCAAAATGCTCACGAATCACATGAAGGACGGCGGCTCTTATAATATATCACCTGTCATTTCCCCGAAAGGCGACCAGTTCGCTTTCATATCCAACAGGAATGATTTCTTCTCCGTCTATCTCGCGGATATAAACACGGGAAGAATTATCGACAAGGTGGTTGAAGGCAACACTACAAATAATTTTGAAGAACTACAGGTGCTCACACCCGGCCTGACATGGTCGCCTGACGGCAAAAAACTCGCGATCAGCGTTAAAGCCGGCGATAAGGACGCTATATTCATTATAGATATGAAGACGGGCGAAGAAACCCGCCTGCCGATTGAACTCAACTCGATTTCGAACGTTAAGTGGTCGCCGAATCCCGACAGGATTGCTTTCATCGGAACTACATCGGACCGTTCGGATTTATACATTTACGACATAAGCAAAAACAGAATGAGAAACCTGACCGACGACGTGTTCTCGGATTACAATCCTTCATGGACTCCCGACGGGAAATATATTTATTTTTCTTCCGACAGAGCGGAATTCACTTCGAAAGAAATAATTCCTTCGGGTTTTAAAATGTTCAATCATGACCCGAGATACAGAGACGTTTATAAAATTGACGTCGAAACCGGAAAGATGGAAAGGATTACGAATACTTATGACACAAAAAATTCTTACGTGAATTTTTCTGAAGACGGCAAGAAACTGCTTTACGTTTCCGACAGGAACGGCATATCAAACATCTTCTTCGGACAGTTTGATTCCGCCGGTAATTATTCCGAAAGGCCTATAACCAATTCGCTCAATTCAATAGATCAGATTTCCCTTTCGAAAGACGGGAAAAAACTTCTCTTCGTTTCGCTTAATGAGGGCGGATACGATATTTTCTCGCTAGATAATCCTTTCGACAGGAAAATCAATCTCGATACTCTGCCGCTTACGCAATTCGAAAAGAAAAGAGAGCAGAGCGGTATTTATCTCGCCAGAACGGATACTTCAAAGAAGTACGACACCCTTAACGTTACTCAGGATAACGCGGGCAGGGACTCGCTCAACCTCGCGCTGAACAGAGACACACTGAAAAAGAACGCTGACACGCTGAAGATTTACGGCAGTGACATTAAGATAAAACTTAAAGACCTGAACGAAAGCAAAAAGCAGGACATATTCAATTCCGATTCGCTTTATGCCAATAATCAGAATTTCAAGATTGAGAACAACCTGAATTCCGACGGCTCATTCAAAGCGAATAAGTACAAAATAAGATTCACTCCCGACCTCGTGTACGGAAACGCCATATACTCGAGTTATTACGGCGTTCAGGGCGTCGCGCAGGTTTCGCTGAGCGATATGCTCGGTAATCACAGAATAACACTACTCACTTCGATGGTAATCGACCTTAAGAACAGCGATTACGCTGTGGCATATCAGTATATGCCTAAGAGAATTGACTACGGATTCGAACTTTACCATACCGCGAGGTTCGTACTGTATGACAGAGGTCTCGGAACCGGCAATCAATTGTACAGGTACAGGACAATCGGTGGTAACGTGAACATGTCGTACCCGATAAACAGGTTTAACAGAATTGACGGAGGCCTTGCGCTGATGAGCATAACGAGGGAAAACCTCGACGACGAAACTGAACCGCTTCAGAGAAAATACCTGACGGTGCCGTCGATTAGTTACGTTCACGATAATACTCTTTTCGGATATCTCTATCCCGAAAAAGGAACGAGGTATAATTTAACCGCCATGGTGTCGCCGTATCTGGGAAGTACTCAGAGTTCGGAATTTTATTCTCTTATAGGTGATTTCAGAAAATACTTTAAGATAGGAGAAGGTTATTCTTTCGCGATGAGATTGACGGGCGGGTCGAGTTTCGGGAAGAACCCGCAGAAGTTCTATCTCGGCGGTATAGACAACTGGATTAACTGGAATTTCCAGAACAGCACCGTGCCTTTCGGCGAGAGCATAGACAATTTCGCTTTCGCGTCTCTCGTTACTCCTTTGAGAGGATTTAATTACAATGCGAAGACAGGGTCGAAATACGCCCTGTACAACATGGAACTCCGTTTCCCGATATTCAGATATCTTATTCTCGGAGCATTGCCTCTCGGATTCCAGAATATTATGGGAAATCTTTTTCTCGACGCGGGTACGGCATGGGACGATACGAAGAAACTGCAGCTTCTAAATAAAAGTGAATCGGGTAACGTTCAGACGAACGACCTGCTTATGGCGCCGGGATTCGGAATGAGAATAGTTCTCTTCGGATTCCCCGCGAGAATGGACGTCGCGTGGCAGTATAACCTGCAAAGGTTCTCCTCGCCGATGTATATGTTCTCACTCGGTCTGGATTATTAATGACTTTGTCCGGAATATAATTGTCCCCCGCTGGCGGGGGGTGGACGCCGAAGGCGGACGGGGGTGGGATGCTAATATGAAACCCCGTGACCGTCAGGTCTTTCGACCTGACGGCTAAAATCATAAGGCTGAACAGGAATCCCGTGAGGACGACAATATAATACTGCGCATAAAACAAAAAACGATAATAAAAAAGGGCTGATGCAAAACATCAGCCCTATTATCTTAATCAAAATATTGTTTAGCCTATTTCCCAGTACGAATTTCCCCTGAGAAGTTCATCAATATTGCCTTCGCCGAATTTCTTCTTAGCTTCGACTATTTGATTCGCCATATCGTCTTCAAACGTTGTGTAATCAAGGTCAACGAAGATTCCGACAGGCATCGGCAGCGCAGGATTGTCGGTGAACTGGCTCAGTATGTAAGCAAGTTCTTTCGACTTCGAATTGTACACAAGCGCGTCGTTTACGCTGTGTTTTCCGTCGTTGAGGTCAATCACCTTCGGAGTAAATCCGTCCAGCATTATCGCCTTATCCTTATTCTTTCCGAAAACGAGAGGCTTACCGTTTTCAATATAGAGAACACGGTCTTCCCTGTTTTCTTTAAGAGTGTAATAGTCGAACGCGCCGTCGTTGAATATCACGCAGTTCTGGAGAATCTCAATAACGGATGTTCCCCTGTGCCTGCTTGCCGCGAGTATCATCGACTGAAGATGCCTC
>JAJTBN010000315.1 GCA_021286895.1 Bacteroidota bacterium
GGCTCTCGCGTTGCTTTCATCGTCTTCAACGATAAGAATACGGCTTTTGCCGGCAGTCAATTCCGTAGTGGTATTGTTATGTTTTGTATGATTATTTTGCGTTTCTATTTTGCAATCAAGAAGCGGAAATTTGACCGTAAATACCGTTCCTTTGCCCGGCTCGCTTTCGACGCTAATGCTGCCGTTCATCAGTTCAACATATTTTTTCGTGATTGTAAGGCCGAGACCGGTACCTTCATACGAACGGTTGAAGCCTTCGCTGACCTGTCTGAACGGTTCGAATATTATTTGCTGATGTTCTTTTTTTATGCCGATGCCCGTATCCTTGACTCTCAAAACCGCGAAATTTCCCGAGTCCGAGGTTTCGCGTTTTAGTGTTACGGAAACGAAGCCCTGGTTAGTGTAGATAATAGCGTTCTGAACAAGGTTGCCAATTACCTGAGACGCGAACTGTTCGTCGAGGTCCGCGCAGACATCGTTATCAACATCGACGACAAGTTTAAGATTTTTTCCCGAAGCCAGTAATTCATACATTCTAACAGAAGAGACAGCGAGTTCGGACAGGTTTACGTTTGAGAGGCTGGCTGTAAGCGTTTCGGATTCGAGTTTTGAAAGATTGAGAATGAGATTCAGGGTATTCATGAGCCTCTTTCCGCCCTGATAAATTACTTCGGCCATTTGTTTCCTGTCAGCGTCTTCGAGTTCTTCCGACAGCATTTCGGAGAATCCCAAAATACCCGTCATCGGCGTTCTGAGTTCATGGCTCATATTCGCGAGGAAATTTGATTTAAGCCTGTTCATTTCTTCGGCTTTTTCCTTGGCCGCGATCAGGGCGCCTTCGAACTGTTTGCGTTCTGTAATATCGCGTATTACCGCCCACATAGCTGAGGGTTTGCCTTCATCGTCTTTAATAAGATAGGTTCTCAATTCTATCGGGAAAATTGTTCCGTCTTTTCTGATGTATTCTTTCTGATACACGCCTGAATCGCCTAATGGAATTGTTTTTTCATTGACGATTTTGTCTTCCACATCGTGCCATTTTACAGGTGTAAGTTCGAAATAAGTTAATTTTTTTATTTCATCATCGGAATATCCCATCATTTCACGGTACGCGTTATTCCATTCGATGATATTCCCCTGCATATCGACGACAGCCACCGCGTCAGTAATTGATTCATGCAGGCGTCTGTATTTCTCCTCGCTTTTCCTGAGTTTATCTTCCGCAGTTTTTATATCCGACAAATTCGCGATATTGGAAAGCAAATACGGCTCGCCCTGCCTATGAATCAAAGTCATGGAAACAAGTACCGGCAGATGTTCACCGGTTTTTGTCCTGAACATCAATTCAAAGTTTCTCGCAAATCCTTTTTCCATAACCTGAGTCATGAGTTTCTCCCTGACGGAATAATCAACGAAGAGATTCAAGTTTTTAGAGGTATTGCCGATGATATCATCCCTTGAATATCCGAGGTCATTAAGAAAGACATCATTCACGTCGACAATCTTATTATCCTTAGCCGAAGTTACGAGCATTGCATTCGGGCTTCCGCGGAAGACCATAGAAAAAAAGTTCTCCGTTTCTTTTATCACATTTTCGGCATTTTTCCTGTCGGTAATATCTATTATACCGCCATACAGGCGCTTATGTCCGTCAGGTTCGAGAACGCATTCGGCACGTGATTCAATCCAGATTAAACTGCCGTCTTTTCTTTTAATGCGGAGTTCGGCTACGCCAGATTTGCCGGGCTCAAGTCCCGTAACTTTTTTCCTGAACAATTTCAAATCGTCTTCAAAGACAAGGAACATCCAGCATTTTTTCGCCATAATTTCATCTGCAGAATAACCCGAGACCTGCTCAACTCCTCCAGTCATCCAGTCGAGGGAATAGGCTCCTTCTTTCCCTTCAACGCAGGAATACGCTACATCCGAGATAGTAGATGAAATTTTTCTGTACCGTTCTTCGCTTGTACGCAAGATTTCCGACGCGATTTTCTTTTCGGTAATATCGGTAAATGCCGTTGCGAACTGGCCTTTACGGGGAGA
>JAJTBN010000316.1 GCA_021286895.1 Bacteroidota bacterium
TCGGCTTTCAGGCGGCGGGTTTCCTTTATTTTAAACTCAATGCGGGATATCTCTTCACTGTGAATTCGAAATGGAAAATTGACGACGTTATAGAAGTCAATAATTTCCCGTCGGGGATTAAATCCGACGGTTTCATGATAAATCTCGGGATATACCTCGGCTTGTTTGTAGATTAATAATTTAAACAATGAAGAATATTTTAGTCACCGGTGGCGCCGGTTTTATCGGCAGCAATTTTGTGAAGTACATGCTCGGCAGGCATGATTACCTTATCGTGAATTATGATAAACTTACTTACGCGGGAAATCTGGAGAATCTTACTGACATTGAAAAACACAAGAATTACAGATTCGTTAAAGGCGATATATGCGACGCGGCGGCTGTTGAAAAAGCGCTTACTGATTATAACATAGACACAATAGTCAATTTTGCGGCGGAGTCGCATGTTGACAGGAGTATACTGGGACCGAAGGAATTTATAGTAACAAACGTCATAGGCACGCAGACACTTCTCGAAGCGGCGAGAAAAACCGGAATAGAGAAATATCTTCAGGTATCTACAGACGAAGTTTACGGTTCGCTTCCTGAAAACAGGCCTGACCTGCTTTTTACTGAAAAGACACCTATAACGACAAACAGCCCGTATTCGGCTTCGAAGGCTTCGGCAGACCTGCTTGTCAACGCATATCATCACACTTTCAAGATGCCGGTGCTGACGACGAGATGTTCGAATAATTACGGCCCTTACCAGTTTCCGGAAAAACTCATACCTCTCATGATAGCGAAAGCGCTCGACGGCGAGAAATTACCCGTTTACGGAGACGGCAAAAACGTGCGCGACTGGCTTTATGTCGAGGACCATTGTTCGGCAATCTGCGAAGTGCTTCACAAAGGAAGAATCGGCGAAGTTTACAACATCGGCGGAAACAACGAGTGGTTCAATATAGACATAGTCAAGATTATACTTAAGATTCTCGGTAAATCCGAAGAGCAGATAAATTATGTCAAGGACAGACCGGGGCACGACAGGCGGTACGCGATAAACTCATCGAAAATAATGAGCGAACTTGGCTGGAAGCCGGCACATCAGTTTGACGGCGGAATTGAGAAAACTATTAAATGGTATGTGGAGAACGAGCAGTGGTGGAGGCGCATAATGAAGGGTGAATACCTTAATTATTATGAACAAAACTACTCGGGAAAGTTGAAGTAGTTTTGGTTTGAAAAATTTTAGTAATAATTTTATCTTTAAAGTTAAATTTTTAAAAATATATGTCAATCAAAGTCGAAAATCTGAGTAAATTTTACGGAACGCAACAAGCCGTAAAAGATATTTCATTCGAGGTTAAAACCGGCGAGATCGTCGGATTTCTCGGACCTAACGGAGCCGGGAAATCAACAACTATGAAAATGATAACCACATACCTTACTCCCAACAACGGGAGTATTTTAGTTAACGACGTCGACGCGCAGGATAACCCCATAGAAGTGAGAAAAAAGATAGGATATCTTCCTGAACAAAATCCTCTGTATCAGGATATGAACGTTGTCGATTATTTGTATTATGCCGCCGAATTACAGTCGGTTCCGAAGGAAAGCATACCGGATGCGGTAAAGAAGATGATTAAGGTCTGCGGACTTGAGGATGTCAAGCACAAGGATATCGGCGAACTTTCTAAGGGATTCAAGCAGAGAGTCGGGCTGGCTCAGGCAATGATACACAATCCTGACGTGCTTCTTCTCGACGAGCCGACATCAGGACTCGATCCGAATCAGATAATAGAAATTAGAAAACTTATCAGGGATCTTGGGAAGCAGAAGACGCTGATGCTTTCGACGCATATTCTTCAGGAAGTTCAGGCGACATGCGACAGGGTTATAATTATAAACAACGGAGAAATTGTCGCTGACGGCACGACGGATTCTCTCGCTAAGAGTTTTCAGGGGCAGCTTGCTATACATCTAATTGTCAAGAAAGACCCGAAATACGGCAGGGACAAAGTTATATCAGCGATTGAATCAATAAAGAATGTCGAAAAGGTG
>JAJTBN010000317.1 GCA_021286895.1 Bacteroidota bacterium
CGAGAGTCTCCCCGTTTCAACGGGGGACTCTCGTTATCCGCTATTTATTTTGTTTCTATTATTTTTATAATGCCGCCCGCTCCGCGGGCTGATATATTTTCTCATTTATAATTCTACCAAGATGTTGCCCGCTACGCGGGCTTTTGCATTAATGTTTCGTTGTACGTGCGTCCCAATCAAGTGCTTGGAAAGCGAGGGAAGGCTGATTCCGCCCGCTCCGCGGGCTGATATATTTTCTCATTTATAATTCTACCAAGATGTTGCCCGCTACGCGGGCTTTTGCATTAATGTTTCGTTGTACGTGCTTCCCAAGCAGGTGCTTGGAAAGCGAGGGAAGGCGGATGCCCCGCCCACTCCGCGTTTTTTTTGTTCTTCCAAGTGCTAAGTGTACTAAGTGGTAATCCATAAATAGAATATGTTCTTCTCCGCTTTGTCCCGATCTTGCATCGGGATGCTCTCGGTGTCCTTAGTGGTGAAATATCATTTCGAATCGCCATAATTCGCGGGAATTGCGTGATTAGACATAAGAAATGGGCGTGTTTTTACTGAATTTGTTTTTTGAATTTTTCGCTTGATTGTAAAGAATTTTGATATTAAATTAAAAAGAACATCTGGGAAATCATTTATCGCTCTCCAGTTTTGTTACTTCAAAATTTGATAATGTGATTTTTTCATATTTTGCGGAAATAACCAAAAATAGATAGAAACCGTATTTTATATAAAATACCCCATAAAAATAATCCAAAGAAAGGCAGTAAAATAATTATATGGGTACGACTTCAAAAGACGACTTAATTGCTCAGAATTTTGAGAATTTAAAGACAAAGAAAGTATCTGAGCTTGTTCAAATCGCTAAGGATCTGAAATTAACGGGTTACAGCGATCTGAAAAAGCAGGAACTTATATTTAAGATTATTGAGGCGCAGACTCAAAAAGACGGTTTTGCGTTTTCGGCGGGTGTGCTTGAAGTGCTGCCCGACGGTTACGGATTTTTAAGGTCGGCGGATTACAACTATCTGCCGTCGCCGGACGATATATACGTATCGCCGTCTCAAATCAAGAAATTTTCATTAAAGACCGGTGACACAGTCAGCGGTCAGGTCAGGCCTCCGAAAGAGGGCGAAAGATTTTTCGCGCTTCTTAAGGTGGAAGAAGTAAACTTCGGCGATCCGGAAAAAATCAGGGACCGCATTCTGTTCGACAATTTGACTCCAACTTATCCGATCGAAAAATTCACGCTTGAAACAGTGCCTTCGGAATACTCAATGAGGATAATGGACATGTTCACGCCCATCGGCAAAGGCCAGAGGGCATTAATCGTATCTCCGCCGAAGAGCGGCAAGACAATACTTCTTCAGACGATAGCAAACAGCCTGACAAGGAATCATCCCGAAGTGCATTTAATCGTACTCCTCATAGACGAACGTCCCGAGGAAGTAACGGACATGC
The DNA here is from genome assembly GCA_021286895.1 of Bacteroidota bacterium. Classification (GTDB taxonomy): domain Bacteria; phylum Bacteroidota; class Ignavibacteria; order Tepidaquicellales; family Tepidaquicellaceae; genus CAIKZJ01. The sequence goes on from JAJTBN010000317.1 coordinate 1,450, forward strand.
AGAGGAGCGTTAAAGCGGAAGTAATCAGTTCGACATTCGACGAACCGCCTGAAAGACACGTGCAGGTGTCCGAGGTTGTTCTTCAGAAAGCAAGAAGGCTCGTTGAAGCGGGCAAGGATGTCGTAATACTTCTTGACAGCATAACGCGTCTCGCGAGAGCGCACAACACCGTAATCCCGCACAGCGGAAAAATTCTGTCGGGCGGCGTTGACGCTAACGCGCTTCACAAACCGAAAAGATTCTTCGGCGCGGCCAGAAAAATCGACGAGGGCGGAAGTTTGACAATCATAGCCACAGCGCTCATCGAGACGGGAAGCCGCATGGATGAAGTCATTTTTGAAGAGTTTAAAGGCACGGGTAACATGGAAAGCGTTCTCGACAGAAGGCTTTCGGACAGAAGAGTGTTCCCGGCGCTCGATCTCAACCGTTCAGGTACGAGAAAAGAAGAATTACTCCTTGCTCCCGAAATCCTCAACAGAGTGTATCTGCTGAGAAAGATTACGGCTGACCTCAATCCGGTCGAGGCAATGGAGTTCATTCTTGAAAAGATGCGCGGCACTAAATCGAACAAAGAGTTCCT
>JAJTBN010000318.1 GCA_021286895.1 Bacteroidota bacterium
AAGGCGATTTGGAACCGCAAATATACGATAGGATCTCCCCCAGTAATTTTTATAGAACTGTGAACGACTTGGAGGTTGCCACCACGCCAATTTACTGGGAACTTAAAAATAATGGTTGGGGACCTTATATGGTTTCCGACGGAAGCAGGTTTATAATGAATCAAGTTGCTACCGAAGAATGGACCTGTAAATGGAGTTGGGATGCCTTCCAGAATCTGAATTGGATTATCGGAGAAAAAATGGCTTACGGGTTTTATGAAATGATATTGCCTGCCGTAACAAAAGCCACCTATGTTATCGAGCGAATTAAAGAATGCCCGGTTGAGGAGGAAATCAAAGCAAAGTATATTGCGGAACTACGTTGTCTGAGAGCTTATTTTGCAGCCGATTTATACATGCTTTACGGTCCGTTGCCCATTATTGTTACAAAAAAGGAAGCTCTCTACCCCTCGTCCGATTATAAACCCGCTCGTCCGACTTCCGAATCGATTGTGAGTTTCATTGAAAAAGAATTACGAGAATGTGCGGATGCACTTCCGGCGGTTCAGCCGGAATGGGGACGGTGTACGCGTGGTGCGGCATTGGCGAAGCTGCTCAAGGTTTACATGTACGAGAGAAAATGGGATAAAGCCGTCGAACTGACTGCTGAAATAATGACGCTTGGTTATGAATTGCAAAATAGTTACGCCGACATTTTTTCGGTGAATAACGAGCGTAATAAAGAAATAATTTTTGCCGTTCCGTGTGAACCTAAAGACCAATTTGGTTTGCTCTGGTTTTCCAATGCTTTACCTCCTGATTTTAAATCGAAAGTCGGAGTGAATTATACGGCATGGAACGGCTGGAGGGTACCGTGGACGTTCTACGACAGCTTTGAGAATGGAGATAAACGTAAAAATCTTATTTTGGAAACGTACCAGAATAAGAACGGTCAAACGGTGAATCTGAGAGCCATCGGAGATGTAGGAGGATTGGCAATGAAATATGGCGAAGACACTCAGAATCCCGGACAGTGGGCAGGGAATGATTATATTCAGTTTCGGTATGCCGATATTTTACTTTGTAGGGCCGAAGCGCTGAATGAAGTTAGTGCAGCTCCGACTCAGGAAATGATAGACCTCCTGAACCAGGTTCGTCGCAGAGCTTTTGATAATTATAATACTTCAAATCATTTTTTATCATTAAGTCAATTTCCAACAAAAGAAGCGTTGAGAAACAGAATTCTTAAAGAAAGAAGTTGGGAACTTTGGTGTGAAGGAGTAAGGCGCGAGGATTTAATACGACATGACCAATACCTGGAGGTTGCCCGACAGGCCGGAGCCTCCTTTGTTAGCGATAAAAACCTTCTTTATCCTATACCTACCTGGGCAATTATTGAAAATCCGAATTTGAGAAATAATCCCGGATATGATGAATAATGCCGCTAAGCTCTTCAATACGCTTGAAACGTATTCTCAGATTTAGATACCCTTTTTTTTATAACTTTTATTTACTAACGAACATGAAACAGACAATGAAAAAAACAGTAATCGGAATTTTCTTTCTCGTTTTCTTAATATCGATGAAGGCGGAAGAACGGATCATTTTCTCCGAGAATTTTGAAGAATCGACGGTAGGCACCGACTTAGTAGGAAAAATGCAAGTCAAAAACTTTAACTCAGAAGGTGGGGCGAATTGGACCTATGATTTAGCCACAGGCGCTCAGGCTTTATCCGGAGCTAAATCTGCTCATTTGAATATATTAAATGCGGGAAATCAATGGTGGGGACTACAATTTAAAGTCGAAGATGCGGCCTCGACTACAGTAGGTAAAAGTTTAAAGTATAAAACTACCTTTAAAATCAAATCCTCAACAGCCGACAATTTCTTTCAGTTTTATATTCAGGGGATGAGTGGGTTTGTGCAAGAAGTTCCGATCCCTGCAGGAAATGTTATTCAGGAGATTACCATCGAATCAATTCCGATGGACAATACGGGAATGGCCAATTTTATGTGGGCATTCGGTAGTCATGCCAATGTGGGTGATAT
>JAJTBN010000319.1 GCA_021286895.1 Bacteroidota bacterium
TGATACCGTTCGTACCGTTTTCGGCAACGATTACTTCATATCCGATAATTTCAAGCAGTTCCTGAGTGCTCTCCCTGATTGAATTATCGTCGTCGATAACAAGAACTTTTTTCATAGTCTTACCCCTGTTTACATGTAACACATTTTATCAAATAAAGTTATGGGATTGACTTTGAAAATATCCGTGCGGAGATATTCACTTAAATGCAGGATATAAGGTCAGTTACGTGAAAAATAAAAAGCACTGCATCGTAAAATGCAGTGCTGAAGAAAAGGTCTGTTGTCCGCGTGTACTATTTTACGAGAATCATTCTTTTAACGAGAGACTGATTTCCTACCGCGAGTTTATAATAATATACTCCCGCCGCGAATCCGTCCGCCCTGAAATCTATGGAATATTCGCCTTCATCCTGATATCCGTTTACGAGTGACGCTATTTCTCTTCCTACGTTATCGTATATTTTAAGCGTAACGTACGATTCTACGGGTATGGAATATGAAATTCTCGTTGTCGGATTGAAGGGATTCGGATAATTATCGCCGAGTTTGAACTGCGTTTCGGATTTAATATTGCTCAGAGGTTCATCGGATGCCGACTTTCCTGAGAAAGCGTTGTCCATAGTTTTCCATAAATCTTTCGTATAAGGAACACAATCCTGTCTGAAGTACCACCAGAAATAGCCGCCGACGTAATTCGGAGTAGTGATTTTCATACTATAGTACCTGTTTATATATGAGGCTTTCTTTGTTGATTTTGTTGTACCGCATTCGCCGATACCGATTTTAGAATTAGGGAACAGTACGTGAAGGCTGTCCATCACTTTTTGCCAGTTCGGCTGATAGCCGTTGCAATCGTCTTCGTAATAAGAAACCCACACGTAATCGAGTCCGTTTCTCATTTTTGAACTGATGTTGTTGACAGTCCAGCGAAACATTTCGTTGCCCGCGTTTTCCCAGCAGTTGTAATTGTAGTAAAGCGTCAAAGCGGCTTTTTTGTTTTTTGATTTGACAATGTCGTAGGCGGCGTTGATTTTTGCGACGACGGAACTTGTTGTCCCGCACCATTCACCGTTGACCTCGTTACCGATTTCCCAGATGTCCACTTTGCCTCCCAGCAAATTAAGATATTCGTTAGTCCGGTCTGTGTATTGCTGCAGGTTATACTGTTTCATGTAATAACTATCGAGCAGTTCGCCCATAATAAAACTTACGTCATGAATTTTTGTTACCGGTGTGAGATAATCCGTCGCGGGAACCCATTCGTCAAACACTATGCGTGTTGTAGGTTTTTTACAAAGATTTGAGAGAGAAGTTGTTATATTTGTCAACTTGCTTGTAGCATCAATTGTGACCCCGTAAACTTTTGTCGTGTCGATAGTCGCGGCATGAGTAATTTGTAAAGCCAGAATTAATGTTATTAATATTGAAATAACCCTTTTCATTTCGAGTGCTCCTTTTTGAGTTTTAATTTGTTACTAGTATAGTGTAATACAAATGATGTGCCATTTTAGAATATCCCGGAAAGCAGCATTTATAAGGGATTCAGGAAGGAAACGGCAGTTCTTTTTTTTGAGAGGTCAAATAGATAAGGATTATTTTTTTTGAATCTGCATTTTGATTATTTATATTAAATCTGAATTAATATGTCGAACCATAACAGTTGTTTATACCTATAGAAATGGAATCTCATTTTTAGATATACCGTCTCATTGTGAGAGACGTCATACCGCGTATATTTTTTTTCTTTTCCCGAATAATATATCTCATTGTAAATTTCTCTGTTTAAATGAGGTAAGGAATAAAACCCATTTATATAACAAAACCAAACCCGGCACGGATACCGGGTTTGGTTAATTGCTTTAGGAAGCCGTTCGAACGCATATTATAAATACGAGAATCATTCAGCCTGTCGGGTTATTCCCTTAAATACGAATATAATTTTAAAACTTGAAGATTATCACTTCAATAGTACCATCTTCATTACTTTGTTGAAGTCTTTCGTTTCCATCTTGTAGAAATAGA
>JAJTBN010000320.1 GCA_021286895.1 Bacteroidota bacterium
GCTCGTCGGGCAAACCTGTTTTTGACGCGATAAACAAATATGATTTAAAAGATGTTATAGTAATAGTAACCAGATATTTCGGCGGCGTTAAACTTGGAGTCGGCGGTCTTAAAAGGGCTTATTTTGAAGCAGCGGAAGAATGCTTAAAATCTTGTAAAATCAGAGAAATAATTATCACTGAAACACTGAAACTCAGTTTTTCATACGCATTTATAAGCCAGGTCATGAATTATCTCGAGAAATCGGGAATAAAAGTCATGGCGAACAATTCGGGAGAAAAAGCCGTAATTGAATGCGACGTCAGGCTGGGGAAAACAGATGAATTCAGGTCGGATTTGACAGAACTCACGAACGGCAGTATAAAAATAGAAAACGCCTGAAATCCGTAAAGAAATCGGGTGTTCGACCGGCACGAAAGCAGCAAAAAAATCATATAACGGTGTTCTAATGGTGTTGACTAAAATTTAGATTTTTATTATTTTAGATGTTTCAAATATTTTGATAAACAAAAATTTAGGTACGTTTGCCAACAATTAATCAATTAGTTCGGAAAGGACGCAAGGACAAGGTTTACAAGAGCAAGGCTCCCGCGATGGACTCATGCCCTCAGAAGAGAGGCGTGTGTACGCGCGTGTATACTACGACTCCGAAGAAACCGAATTCTGCGTTGAGAAAAGTAGCCAGAGTAAGATTGACCAACGGAATTGAAGTTACTGCTTATATTCCGGGCGAAGGTCACAATCTGCAAGAACACTCCATAGTATTAATCCGGGGCGGAAGAGTAAAAGACCTTCCGGGCGTTAGGTATCACATCATTCGTGGTGCAATCGATACCGCTGGCGTCGCCAACAGAAAAAAGTCAAGATCTAAATACGGTGCCAAAAAGGCAAAAGAATCCGTAGCAAAGTAGTTTTCTAAAAAAATATATCTTTTTTAATGAGAAGAAAAAGAGCAGAGAAGAGAATCAGAATCCCTGACTTCAGGTATAATGATGTCCTGGTCGGCAGATTCATAAATTCTATCATGAAAGAGGGCAGAAAATTGGTTGCCCAGCGTATTTTATACAGCGCCTTTGACATAATAGAGGAAAAAACAAAAAGCAATCCTCTGGAAGTATTCAACAAGGCGATTAATAACGTAATGCCGTCTATAGAAGTCCGTTCACGCAGAGTCGGCGGTTCCAACTATCAGATTCCGACGGAAGTCAGGCCTGACAGGAGAGTCGCGCTTGCCATAAAATGGATACTGACATATTCGAGCGCGAGAGGCGAAAAGACGATGTCTTTAAGACTCGCGAACGAATTAATGGCAGCGTCCGTAGGCGAAGGCAGTTCGGTGAAGAAGAAAGAGGACGTTCACAGAATGGCTGAAGCAAACAAAGCGTTTGCGCATTTTAAATGGTAATAAATAAGGAAGGAGTTTCAAGTTCTAAATGCCGAGACAGGTATCAATAGAAAAAACGAGGAATATAGGAATAATGGCGCATATCGACGCCGGTAAAACTACAACCACCGAAAGGATACTGTACTATACCGGTAAACTGCACCGTATGGGTGAAGTACACGAAGGCGCTGCCACTATGGACTGGATGGAGCAGGAAAAGGAAAGAGGTATCACGATAACCTCGGCTGCTACAACTTGTATATGGAGAGACCACAGGGTTAACATCATCGATACACCGGGTCACGTAGACTTCACCGCCGAAGTCGAGCGCTCGCTGAGAGTTCTTGACGGAGCGGTTGCGCTTTTCTGCGCGGTCGGAGGCGTCGAGCCGCAGTCGGAGACTGTATGGCGCCAGGCCGACAAGTACAACGTTCCGAGAATCGCTTTTGTGAACAAGATGGACAGAGTCGGCGCGGATTTCTTTCACGCCGTGCAGATGATGAAGGACAGGCTTAAAGCGAATGCCGTCCCGATTCATATACCCGTAGGACAGGGAGACATGTTCAAAGGAATTATCGACCTGATTTCGATGAAAGCCAGAATGTTCAACGAGGACACTCTCGGCGCGAC
>JAJTBN010000063.1 GCA_021286895.1 Bacteroidota bacterium
CTTGCCCGGACTTATTATTCTCACGGGCGGCGGCTGGTTCTGCATCACGTGTATTTGCGCCGGGGAAGTCTGCGTCCTTAAAAGATAATTCTTATCCTTGCCTTCGCTGTCAAGATAGAACGTGTCCTGCATGTCGCGCGAAGGGTGATAGTCGGGAGTGTTAAGAGCGTCGAAGTTGTAATATTCGTCTTCAATCTCGAATCCGCCCGCTACCTTGAAACCTATGCGTTCGAATATTCTCGTGATGTCTTCAAGCGCCTGAGTGATTAAATGCTTCGTACCGAGATTGTGCGTCCTGCCGGGAAGCGTGTAATCGTCAACCGACGGTCCCTGAGAGTTTTCCCTGTCAAGTTTTTCCTTGACCGAATCAAACTTGCTTTGCGCGAGATTCTTGAGTTCGTTAAGCGCCTTGCCCACAGCGCCTTTCTGCGTCTTGTCAACGTTCTTGAAATCCTCGAACAGGTCGTTGATCAGACCTTTGCGGCTGAGGAATTTCAGCCTGAACTGTTCGAGTGAATCCGCGGCGTCTATCGCGAAAGCGTTGATTTCCGATTTTATATTTTCAATTTTTTCGAGCATAATACTGATAATTAAGCAATTTAATTTATTTTTTCTAATTTTTATATGTATTTCCTTGAGGGATTCATAGCTGGAGTAGTTACAGAAAGGAACATAGAGAAGGCACGGATGAACACAGAGGATAATTAGTAATTAGCAATTAGACTTTTGAAATATATACAAAGAAAATATTAGTATACAAATACTAACCCCACTCTTCAGAGTGGGGGGACGGAATAATATAAGAACCCGGCTTTAGCCACAGAATTTATATTATCCAGGACTAAAGTCCTTTTATATTGTTTCTCCCTCACCCCACCTTAAAAGGTGGGGTCACTAAAAGAGCAGATAAGCGTCGTTTTTCAGAAGTCTCTAATTAGTAATTATGCCTCTTCTCTGTTACCGAGAGTCTCCCCGTTCTTTGGGGGACTCTCGGTGCGATTTTTGGAGCGGCATCCGAGAGTCACCGGTTAAAACCGGGAGACTCTCGGAAACGAATAATATATTTTCTGATGCCTGATTATTATAAATATCCGCTTGAAAAGAAGTGTATAAAAAGAAAGAAGCGGGCATTGCCCGCTTCCCTGTCGTGAGTTACTCCTCACTTTGAAAATTTATTCAACTATGAATTAATTCATCGCGAACTTTACAACTTCACTGAACGCTTCAATGTTGTTGTAAGCAAGGTCCGCCAATGTCTTTCTGTTGATGTCAATGTTTTTCTTCTTCAGCGCGCCCATTAACTGCGAATATGAGATTCCGCTCATTCTCGCCGCGGCGTTGATTCTGATTATCCAGATGTTTCTGTAAACTCTCTTTTTGAGTTTCCTGTCTCTGTACGCGTGCGTGAGACCTTTTTCGACCGCGTTCTTCGCCACCGTGAAGACTTTGCTCCTTGCGCCGACGTAGCCCTTGGCCTGTTTTAAGATTTTTTTCTTCCTCGCGTGAGCCGCGACTTTGTTTTTGGATCTTGGCATTTCTAAAACCTTTCTTTTAATTTAAAAATTGAGGCATCCGAAACGGATTTTAAAAGCCTCTTCTTGTTTAAATTATTCCCGAAGCATTAATCTTTTCGTATTCATTTTCCGGAAATAAAATATCAAAGAACATAATCCTTACGGATTATTCGGCAAGAACTAATCTCTTAATTCTGCCTGAATCTCCCTTGGAAACTAAAGTTGCTTTCTGCAACTGTCTCTTCCTCTTGTTAGATTTCTTAGTCAAAATATGACTCCTGTAAGATTTCTCTCTTTTCAGTTTGCCTGTGCCTGTTACCTTGAATCTCTTGGCAGAGGCACGGTTTGATTTCATCTTAGGCATTTTGTCTTAAATGTGATTTATATAAAATAAAAAATTTATTCTTCTTTCTTTTCTTCGGCAGGCTGTTCAGCCTTTTCCACGCCCGCTTCCGCCGTCTGCGCCTCCGCAGGCTTGTCTTCCTTAGCCTTGCCTGCCTTCGCAAGTTTCGCGTTAAGAGCGTTTATCTTGTTCTTGTCAGGCAGTAGGTACGCCGTAAGCATCTTGCCCTCAAGTTTCGGCGAAGATTCAAGTTTGCTTACATCGACAAGTTTTTCGAGCACCTCATCCATGAGTTTTTTTCCTATCTCAGGATGAGTTATCATTCTTCCTTTGTAAAGAACTGTAGCCTTAATCTTGTGTCCGTCTATCAGAAACTGCCTCAGATGCTTTGTCTTAAAATCGATGTCGTGTGAATCCGTGTTGGCGTTGAACCTGATTTCTTTCACCGTCATCACGCTCTGGTTCTTCTTCTGCTGCTTTTCTTTTTTCTGCCTTTCGTAATTGTATTTCCCGTAATTAATTATCTTGCAGACGGGCGGTTTGGAATTAGGCGCTATCTCGACAAGGTCTAACTGCCTCGATGTCGCAAGCCTTAAGGCTTCCTGCGAAGACATAACCCCTAAAGGATTGCCGTCTTCGTCTATGACTCTGATTTGGTAAGAAGTAATTTCGTGATTTACTCTTTCCCTGTATTTCTTGTCTTTAATTAATATATCCTTTCGTTATTTTTAAAAATCGTATTTATATGATTTTTCTGAAACATTTAATTTAACCTTTTGAATGAAATCTTTCAATTCAAAAGTGCCTTTATCACCGATACCGTGTATCCTGAGAGATACATTATTATTCTGTTTCTCCTTTTCACCCAATATCAGCATGTAAGGTATTTTCCTGTTTTCGGATTCGCGTATTTTATAACCAATTTTCTCGCTTCTGTCGTCAAAATACACTCTAAATCCTTCATTTAACAATGTTTTATAGACTTCAGCCCCATAGTCCTTGTGGTTGTCTGTCAGAGGCAGTACCGAAATCTGCACGGGCGCTATCCAGGCCGGAAAATTTCCGGCGTAATGCTCTGTAAGTATTCCTACAAACCTCTCAAAACTTCCGTAAATCGCCCTGTGTATCATTACCGGTCTGTGTTTTTGTCCGTCAGAACCTTCATAAACCAGGTCGAACCTTTCGGGCAGGTTGAAGTCTAACTGCACTGTCGCCAACTGCCATGTCCTGTTCAAAGCGTCTTTTATATGCACGTCTATCTTCGGTCCGTAGAACGCGCCGTCCTTTTCATTGATTTTGTAATCAAGGTTGTTGACCTTCAATGCCTGAGCCAGCGATTCTTCCGCGCTGTTCCATACTTCGATGTCGCCCATGAATTCGTCGGGCCTTGTCGAAAGATAGTACATCGGTACGAAACCGAACGCCGAATACGTCTCTGTCATCAGCGCCAGCACGTTCGTTATTTCTTCGAGTATCTGGTCATACCTCGCGAATATGTGCGCGTCGTCCATAGTGAACTGCCTTACCCTGAACATTCCGCCCAGAGCGCCGCGTATTTCGTTCCTGTGCATCCTTCCGAGTTCGCTCAGTCTTATCGGCAAATCCCTGAAACTTCTTAACTTTGACGAGTAAACCAATGTTGATTCAGGACAGTTCATCGGTTTAAGATACATAGGTTCGTCATCGCTGATTATCTTGAACATGTTCTCGGCGTAATGCGAAGTGTGCCCCGATGTCTTGAACAGCGGTTCCCTCACTATTATCGGAGTGCTTATCTCGTCGTATCTGTACTTGTCATGCAATTTTCTCGAAAAACTTTCTATCTCTCTGTAAATAATCATTCCGTTAGGAAGCCAGAAAGGCGCGCCCGGACTCACGTCATGGAACATGAACAAATCAAGTTCCCTGCCGAGTTTCCTGTGGTCGCGTTTCTTCGCCTCTTCGAGATTCTTCAAATGCTGGTCTAACTCTTTCTGCGTAGGAAATGTAATTCCGTAAATTCTCTGAAGCATCTGCCTCTTCTCATCGCCTCTCCAGTAAGAACCTGAGACCGACATAAGTTTCACCGCCTTAACGTGCGATGTGGCAGGCAAATGCGGACCGCGGCAAAGGTCTGTGAATCCGCCCTGATGATAGAGCGATACCACTTCTTCGTCCTTCGCTATTGTTTCGAGTATCTCGACCTTGTACGGGTCGACTCTCTTGGTCTTGAAATATTCAATCGCGTCGAGACGCTTCATTTCTTCCCTTACGGGATGAAGGTCGCGCTTCGCGATTTCGAGTATCTTATCTTCAATCTTCTTTAAATCCTCTTCCGTGAACTTTGTCTCGCTGTCAACGTCGTAATAAAACCCGCCGTCAATCGCAGGACCTACGCCGAACTTCGCGCCCGGGTATAACTCCTCGATTGCCTGCGCCATCATGTGCGAAGAAGTATGCCAGTAGCATTCTTTTCCCTCATCCGAATCGAACTTATAAAACACCACTTTCGCGTCATCGTTTATCGCCGCGCTCATATCCTTCTTAACGCCGTTTACGTCGGCAACAAGCACCTGCTTCGCTAAACGCTCGCTTATGCTCTTAGCCACGTCGTATGCCGATATTCCCTTCGGGAATTCCTTAACGCTTCCGTCCGGGAATGTTATTTTAATTTTTGCGTCCACTTCTTTATAACATTATAAAATGTAAACCGATTCGGGATTGTTGTTGGTTTGAACTATGGAAATGAATCGGATTAACTTTTGCAAATAAAAAGTGGGCGGTAATGGACTCGAACCAATGGCCTCCACGATGTCAACGTGGCGCTCTAACCAACTGAGCTAACCGCCCTAAGAACTACAAAAATAAGCAATTAATTGACCTTTATCAATAGGATTTTGACAGACAAAATGACTTTGTTATCCAAATCATCGGATTTATCTTTAAAAATGAATGAAAAAACAATCGTTGTCGGAATTGATCTCTCGGGAAGCCCGAAGAGAAACACGGGTATATGCCTGATGCATAATACGAAAATCATCGATTGCCGGACCGTTCATACCGACGAGGAAATCACTTCTTTCGTGATGAACTCGGGAACAAAAATTATCGGAATGGACGCGCCGCTTTCGCTCCCGCCGGGACGTAAAACGCTCGAAGATAATAACGGCGTGCATCTCCGCGATTGCGACCGCGAACTTATCAAACGTAAAATCAGATTTTTTCCAGTCACACTCGGCCCCATGCGCATGCTGACGAAACGCGGCATCGCGCTTAAAAAGAAATTTGAGAGAATGGGAATCCACTCTATAGAAATCTATCCCGGCGGCGCGCAGGACATTCTTGGCATTCCGCGGAAACAGCATTCGATGCCGAAACTGTTCAAGGGACTTGTAAAACTGGGAATAAAAGGTCTCAGGAAAGACATGAATAACGACGAACTCGACGCCGTTACAGGTGCCTATACTGCGTACCTCTTCGTCAGAGGGAAAGCCGAAATACTCGGCAGTCTGAAAAAAGGCGCGATTATACTTCCCAAAAAGGTTTGAATTTTAATATAAATTTCCTTAAATTAAAGGTTTTAAATAAAGAAATACTATGCCTTTAAGACACAAATCGGCTCAGAAAAGAGCAAGACAGACTGTAAAAAGAACCGAAAAGAATAAAAAATATAAAGTTCTTATTAAGAGTTCGGTAAAGAAAGTTCTTACCGCGAATGATAAAACAGCGGCTATGGAAGAACTAAAGAAGACAACCCGCACACTCGACAGGGCTGCCACAAAGGGCGTCATCCCCAAGAACAAAGCGGCAAACACAAAGTCGAAACTCGCGAAGAGCATCAACAAGATAAAGTAACATAATATTATACATACAGGCTTTACTGACGGCAGTATATCCATACTGCCGTTTTTATTATCAGATGAAGAGCCTTAATTGTTAATTGTCAAATGCTAATTGTTAATTGAAAAGTCCCCAGTTTTTATTATAGTTTTTTAATCCCTAAAAAACCATATTTTTGTAAAAAACAAATTTAGATTATGAAATCCTTAAAACCCGTTTTATTGGGCATTACAGTTTTATTCCTCGCATGGTCACTGTACGGATGCGGATACAATACTCTCGTCTCTTCCGAGGAGAAAGTAACTTCGGCATGGGCGCAGGTCGAAAACCAGTATCAGAGAAGAGCAGACCTTATTCCGAACCTCGTAAAGACGGTTCAGGGCGCCGCCGACTTCGAAAAAAGCGTTCTTACCGAAGTCACGGAAATGAGAAGCCGCGTCGGTCAGATGAAAATCAATCCCGAAGACCTCAACGACCCGGATAAGTTCCAGAAATACCAGCAGGCACAGGACCAGCTGTCATCCGCGCTTTCAAGACTCCTTGTGGTTTCCGAAAACTATCCGCAGTTGAAATCGAATGAAAGCTTCCTCCAGTTGCAGTCGCAACTTGAAGGCACTGAAAACAGGATTTCTGTCGAAAGAAGAAAATTCAACGAAGCCGTTCAGGCATATAACACCGAAGTAAGAAGTTTCCCGACCGTCATAACCGCGAAACTCTTCGGGTTCAAGGAGAAGCCATACTTCAAGGGCAAAGAAGGCAGCGACCAGGCCCCCGACGTAGACTTCAACTTCAACAAGGAAGACAAGAAAAAATAATTAGTAATTAATAATTAGTAATTAATAATTACTAAAAGATTTTTTTATAAAAAGGAGGATAACTTGATATCCAAAGGAGGAAATCCGGTTATTGAAAAATCTTATGATTTTTCCGTCAGGATAGCAAAACTATACCGCTATCTCTGTGATGAAAAGAAAGAGTATAATCTGAGCCGGCAAATTCTCAGAAGCGGCACCTCTATCGGAGCAAATGTTGAAGAGGCAATCGGAGGTGTTTCCAGAAAAGATTTTCAGAATAGGCTGGCGATTGCTTATAAAGAAGCCCGTGAAACAAATTATTGGCTAAGATTGCTAAGAGATGTTCATTTTCTTACTCAGGAAATGTTTGATTCGCTGAATAAGGATTGCGATGAAGTGACAAGAATTATTTTTTCGATAATACGAACATCAAGAGACAACGATATTAAAGACTAATTTTGGATTAAACTAAGATAGTAGTTTTCATAATTACTAATTACTAATTATTAATTACTAATTGAAAAAACAGGCGGTAATAATGGCCGGCGGTTTCGGAACACGTCTCCGCCCCCTTACGAACAACATCCCTAAACCGATGGTGCCCATCGTCAACGTGCCGATGCTGGAACACGTGATTACACTGCTTAAAAAGCACGATATCACCGACTACGTGATGCTGCTCTATTACCAGCCGGAAATTATAAGACGTTACTTCGGCGACGGCTCAAGATTCGGCGTTAACATAAATTACGTCCTGCCCGATAAAGACTACGGTACCGCAGGCGCGGTTAAGTTATCCGAAAAATTTATCGATGACGAGTTCCTCGTCATCAGCGGCGATGTTATTACAGATTTCAATCTTACCGATATCTATAATTTCCATAAGGAAAAAGATTCGACGGCGACAATCTCGCTGTTCAGTTCCGACAATCCGCTTCAGTACGGAATAGTCCTTACAAACAGCGAAAACAGAATCGTCAGATTCCTCGAGAAGCCTTCCTCGTCAGAAGTCTTCTCCGATACAATTAATACCGGCATCTACTGCTTCAGCAAAAAAATATTCGATTTCATTCCTGAAGGCGAAAATTTCGACTTTTCGAAAGACCTGTTCCCGTTCCTTCTTAACAACAACATTCCGATTTTCGGACACAAGAGCACAGGATACTGGCGCGACGTGGGCAACCTTGAGGAATACATCTATGCCAACATGGACGTTCTCGAAGGGAAACTCAGCCATATAGATTTTAACAGGAAAGGAACAAACTGCATCGACCCTCACGCTAACGTGGAAGAAGGCGCGCGTGTGGAGAACAGCATCATCGGCAGCGAAGTGCTCATAGAAAAAGGAGCCGAAGTTAAAAACTCAATACTCTGGAATAACGTCATAATACATACAGGCTCAAAAATTATTTTCGACGTCATCGGAAAGAACTGTGAAGTAGGCGAGAATACAAGAATAAACGATTTCGTCTTCATCGGCGATAACTGCCATATCGGCAAGAACGTCTTCGTGAGTTCCAGCATTAAAATCTGGGACAAAAAGAACATAGACAATAACGCAAGGGTTACAAGAAGCCTGATTCAGGAAGATACTTTCTTCAACGACCTTTTCACTGACTCAAGGATTACGGGGCTTTCGAACCTGCAGATAAACCCCGAGTTCAGTTCGAAACTCGGCTCGGTTTACGGCGCTTTCATCGGCCAGAATAAAAGCATTCTTGTCGGCAGGGATATCGACGATATTTCAAACATGATAAAACGCTCTATTGCGTCAGGCGTGCTCTCGGCCGGCGTCAACGTCTTCGACCTGCAGGTGATTCCGATTCCCATTATGCGCCAGGAACTCAAGAGCGGCGGACATTCAGGCGGCATCTTCGTCCGCAAGTCTCCGTTCGACCCGGGCTCTACGGATATAATTTTCATGGACAAAGACGGTAAAGACCTGTCTTCGAACAAGACTAAATCGATAGAACGCCTCTTCTTCAGCGAAGAGTACAGAAGAGCGGATTATCCCGACGTCGGAACGTTGAAATTCCCCGAGCGGACAAACGAAAAATATAAAGAGCATTTCATCGAATCGCTCGACATCGATGCAATAAGGAAACGAAGATTCAAAATCGTTCTTGATTATTCATACGGAATTACCTCCACGATTTTCCCGAACATTCTCGGCGAGTTCAAATGCGAAGTCGTTTCGCTTTCAGCCCATCTCGATAAGGACAGAATCACGCGGGAACAATCGGACTTCAAGAAATCGCTCGATAATTTCTGCTTCGTAGTCAAATCGCTGAACTTCGATATCGGTTTCATGATTGACGCGGGCGGAGAAAAACTGTGGATGGCAACGAATGAAGGCCGCCTTATAGACGACTACAGGTTCCTCGCCGTAATGCTGAAACTCTTCCTTACGGCTACGCCGGGCGTCAGGAAAATAGCAGTGCCCGTTCAGGCTTCGCGCGAAGTGGATATAGTCGCCGCCGAATACGGCGTCGAAGTAATCCGCGTCAAGGATTCGCACTATAATATGATGACGGCATGCAACGATAAGGAAGTTAAATTCGTCGGCGGAACGCGCAGAGGCGTGTTCT
This sequence comes from Bacteroidota bacterium, assembly GCA_021286895.1. Classification (GTDB taxonomy): domain Bacteria; phylum Bacteroidota; class Ignavibacteria; order Tepidaquicellales; family Tepidaquicellaceae; genus CAIKZJ01. The sequence continues at coordinate 9,059 of JAJTBN010000063.1, forward strand.
TCCCCGAATTCCTTTACGCCACGGACGGCATGTTCGCAATCGCCAAGACTCTCGAAATGATTGCCAAGACGAATCTCACGATCGAACAGATTGACAAAACGATTCCGAGGCTGCACATGGCAAAGGTAAATCTGCCCTGCCCACGCGAGGACAAGGGAAAGATTATGCGGCTCTTCAGGGAGGATACTATTCAGTACAAACAGCAGTTGATAGACGGCGTCAAGATTTTTCTCAACGATACGGATACGGTGCTTTGCATTCCCGATAAAGCCGCGAACATCGTTCACCTGAACGTGGAAACGGATTCAAAGCAGCGCTCAGAAGAAATACTCGAAGAATTTAAAAACAAAGTTCAAAAATACATAAGATAATTTTTACAAATTTTAATCACCAAATAAATGAAAGTTAGCGACATTTTAACCGAACAGATTATTGAAATAAATTTATCTGCTAACGACAAAAACGAAGCCATTAACAGAATGATTGACCTCGCGAACAATTCGGGCAATATACTCGACCTCGAATCGGTCCGCACATGCGTCTTCGAAAGGGAAAAACTCGTTTCGACCGGAGTCGGCAAGGGATTCGCGATACCTCACGGTAAATCAGACGACATTAAAGATATTGTCGCCGCTTTCGCTATAATGGGGGAACCCATCGATTTCGACTCAATCGACGGCGAAAAGGTCAGGTTCATTTTCCTGCTCGTCGGCAAAGACAGCATGCTTAATATGCATATAAAACTGCTCAGCCGCATCTCAAGACTGATGAATAAGGATGAATTCCGCGAGAAACTCCTTACGGCGAAATCAAAAGAAGAAGTCCTTAAAATGTTTAAGGAAGAAGAACAAAGTTATCTGGATATCTGATTTTATACTTTGTAAAGTTCTTTTAACAGGCTTTCAATTTCTTCGCCGGTAAAATCGGCGAACCATTTGTCCGAACGCGATTCGATTGAAGGCAGCCCCTTCCCCCGGATCGTGTTCGCTATTATAAGGCTCGGCTTTCCCGCTTCCATAGGTATACGCGCGAATGCCCTCGACAGCGACATGAAGTCGTGCCCGTCGGCAGTCCGTACAGACCATCTGAATGATTTGAATTTGTCCGAAATGGATTCGAGTTTTATCAGTTCTTCCGTACCGGAATTCGCCTGAAACTTGTTCCTGTCAACTATCACTACGAGATTGTCAACTTTCTTGGAACCCGCCACCAGCGCGGTTTCCCATACCGACCCTTCGTTCAGCTCGCCGTCTCCCATCAGCACCACGACTTTATTGTTCTGGTTCCTTAATTTGCAGTCCATTGCCGCACCCGTTCCGATGCTCAGTAAATGCCCGAGCGAACCCGAATGGAATTCTATACCGGGTATGTTTATGTTCGGCTGCCAGTATATGAAATCGTTTATGCTCAGATGATTCCTTAACCTGTCCTTGCTTATTATTCCCGCTTCCGCCAGTGTCGCGTACAAAACCGATACGTTGTGCCCCTTCGACAGGAACATGTAATCCCTCGTCGGGTCGTTCAGGTTGTCCTTGTTTATGTTCAGGAAATGAAAATAAAGGAATACCATTATGTCGGCGCATGAAAGTGACGAGCCAACAAAATTCCCTCCGCCCGTCGCCATCCTTATTACGCTCTCCCTTACTTTGTATGCCGTGTTCCTTAACTCGATTGCGTTTATCTTTGCCATATTATGAATATATTGTTTCCGGAATCGCTTCCGATACTGAAAATCTTTCGAATACCTTCTCCCCTATCCTGCATTCGCTGCACCTTTCTTTCGAGCAGTAGAAATTGTGAAGGTGTATTACTCCCTGGCTCTCGCAAATGCTCGACGGTCTCAGCCCTAACTGCTTCTTCATCATCTTCAGGATTACATTGTCGCTGTTGTCATCCCCGTTCATGTATATCCTTTTCGTCTTAACGAGTAAATCGTCGTCCCTGAACTCGCGCGAATAAACGTGCATCAGAGGAAGTACGACGTTCGTAATTATGTCCTCCGCCCTCGACTGCCCGGCCGCCGTCTTCTCCGCCTTCGACTCCTTTCCGAAATCGTAATGCGTCTTCCAGTAATCCGAATACTCTATGCCGAGAAGTATTCCGGTTATGTCTTTTACGGTTTCCGGACTGTTCTTAAAACAGAACACAAGGCGCCTGAATAAATCGCCTTTCGCGAGTTCCATCAGAAAGCCCGACGCGTATGCCATCCGCAATGTCGGAAAATTCACAGGACGAAGCCTGAAAAAATTCCATTCCGACCTGTCCATCGCCTCAGATTTCAGTTCCTCCTGAATCAGATTCCACTTCGATTTTATCCTGTACGCGTAAGCGTCTCTGTGTCCCGTAAATAATCCGCTGCATCCGTAAAGCAGCGCGTCGAAATCGTCATGAGTCTTGCAGCATAACCTGATTTTCGAAATGTCGAGCATCCCTGCCAGTTTCAGGAACGGCTCTTTGTTCTTCGAAAATCCAAGCGCCTCAAACACAAACTCCATAAGCGCCGTCTCCCATGCAAATTTACCATCCGCTGACTGCGTTTCGCTCTTCAGCGTCTCGAGCCTGCGCTTTATCCTTTCAGCCCTGTATTTAAGCCTCTCCATTCCAAGTTCGTTCAGCCATGATTTTACTGTTGCGCGGTCAAGATTCCCGATTTCCCTCGAACACGGCAGTAAGAATGCCGGCGCGGGGTTGTTTATAAGGTCCTTCCAAATTTCGTGTATTGACCTGCTCAGAAATTCCGAGAGAATAACAGTCGGAATAGTCCGCCTTGCCGTCTTCGGCATTGCGTCGTCCGACTCGTCGCCCCACATCACCACATTCAGAATCACCTTGTTGTACTTCCTGTTCTTCGTATGCTTGTGGATTTTCCAGTCCTTCACCGAGCAGTGAATTTCTATGTCGCCCGAATAAAGCACCCCGTCAATTTTAACGATTGAATCCGAAAAATCCGCTCCCGAATCGAAATTCGGTTTCCCGTAACTTAATACTTCAACAACTTTTCCCTCCGTAGTCCGCAATTCTCCGTAATTTGAAGGGTTCATCCAGATACGGGAAATAAAACTTTCGTTGAGATTAAGTTTTTTCATTAATATTTATGTATCTTTTCTTTAAATTAAACTAATTTTTAAAATAAATTAATATAAAAAGACATGATTAAAACAGGAATAAAATTATTCTTTATCCTTATTCTTGCTGCGGTTTTAACTTCCTGCGGAAAACACGAGAAAGAACTTAAAACCGAAGACGAATACCTCACCGCGGCTAAAACTCTGTATGACAGCGCTGTCGTGAAAAAAGATAACAATTTATTCAACGAAGCCATTAACAAGTATAAGGAATTTATAGCGAAATTCCCGAATTCGGATAAGGTGCTTTCCGTCTATACGCAAATCGGCGGTATCTATTTCGACAACCTCCAGAACTACAACGAAGCAATCAATACATATAAGACTGTTTATGAAAAATATCCCGACAAAAAGGAAGCAAAACAGTCTCTCTTCATGGTCGCTTTTATTTACGACGAAACCCTGAAAGACAAGGAAAACGCGAAAACATATTATAAGAAATTCCTCGAAAAATATCCGCAGGATACCGACCCCAATGATAAGATGAGCGAATCCGCGAGAAGGATGCTCGAAGTTCTCGAATCGGGAAAGTCCATAGAAGAACTTATTCTCCAGAATTCAGCCAACGAAGATAAAAAACAGGACACCAAAACCGAAGTCAAGACCGACCAGAAAGACGTGAAACAGACAACAAAGGAAGTAAAGGTCCCTGACAACAAAGTGGAAGAAAAGAAAGAAGATAAAAAGAAATAATATAACGCGAATTTTATAAAGCCGTTTTGCCCCGGTAAAACGGCTTTTTAAGTATATAATGGAAAAGGAAACCGAATTCAGAAAATACCTCGACCCCGCGGCGCTCGCTAAGATTTCGAACCTCGAACTCAGGGCGAAATTCGTCGTGGAAGGATTCATGGCCGGATTGCACAGGTCTCCGTATCACGGTTTCAGCATCGAGTTTGCCGAGCACAGACAGTATATGCCGGGCGATGACATCAGATTCCTCGACTGGAAAGTTTTCGCGAGGACCGACAAATATTTCATCAAACAGTATGAAGAGGAAACAAATCTCAAAGCGTATATACTCCTCGACATCAGCAAGTCAATGGACTTTTCTTACAACAAAGCGAAGAAACAGTCGGGACTGAAAAGATTCTTCGGAAAGAATAACGGCGATGCAAAAACAATCACCAAACTCGAATACGGCTCGTACCTCGCCGCCTCACTCGCATATCTTATGCTGATGCAGCGCGACGCTGTATCGCTGGCAACGTACGACACGCGAATCAGAAAATTCATTCCGCCCCGCTCGTCGAACGTAAACCTTAAATACATACTCAAAGAACTTTCGGGAATTTCATCGACGGGAAACACAGGCACGGCGGACTGCCTGCACCAGATAGCGGAAAAAATAAAAAGACGGGGTATAATAATAATCATAAGCGACCTTCTGGACAATCAGGAAGAAGTTCTGAAATCGCTGCGTCACTTCAGGTACGACAAGAACGAGGTAATAGTCTTTCATGTACTCGAC